>JANNBZ010000334.1:0-2542 GCA_031386065.1 Burkholderiales bacterium | reverse complement strand
GCTGGGCTCGGTGAAGCTGGCGCCCTGGGCCATCGTGATCGTCGACACCTGGATGTGGACGCCCTACGTGATGCTGATCTGCCTGGCCGGGCTGCGCAGCATTCCCGACTACATCTACGAAGCGGCCGAGGTCGACCGCGCCTCGAAGTGGCGCCAGTTCTGGAGCATCACGCTGCCGATGGTGCTGCCCTTCATCATGCTGGCGGTGCTGTTCCGCGGCATCGAGAACTTCAAGATGTTCGACATGGTCAACCTGCTGACCTCGGGCGGCCCCGGTTCGACCACCGAGCTGGCCTCGATCACGCTGAAGCGCGAGGCCTTCGAGAAGTGGCGCACCGGCTACTCGTCGGCCTTCGCCATCATTCTGTTCGTTGCGGTGTTCGGCATGGCCAACATCTACGTGAAGGCACTCAACGCGGTGAAAAATCGATGAGCCAGTCGCCGAGCCGTCTCAAGACAGGCTGCGCCCCAGGGATCACGGAGTGGCACCTGCGGGGCCATGGGGGCCGGCGCGCAGCGCCTAGGGGGTCTCCATGAGCACCGGCATCAGCACCGCCCACTCGGTGGTCGAACCGACGCAGCGCACCCGCTGGGTGGCCGGCCTGTTGGTGGCGCTGTACGCGCTGATCACGCTGGTGCCGCTGGTGTGGATCGTTCTCACCAGCGTGAAGAGCCCGCCCGACTCCATCAGCTACCCGCCCAAGGTGGTGTTCAGCCCCACGCTGCAGGGCTACTGCAACCTGTTCACCACCCGATCCCGGCAGACCGAGGAGTACCTGGCCAGCCTGCCGCCGCCCACCAGCACCTGCGACAAGGTGGCGCGTTCGGTGAGCATGGTGGTGGTGGGCAACTCGAACTACATCCCGCGCTTCGTCAACTCGCTGATCATTGCGTTCGGCTCCACCGCGCTGTCGGTCGGCCTGGGTGTGATGGCAGCGTATGCGTTCTCGCGCTTCAAGGTGCCGCTGAAGGACGACCTGCTGTTCTTCATCTTGTCGACCCGCATGATGCCGCCGATCGCGGTGGCGATTCCCATCTACTTGATGTACCGCGAGCTGGGCCTGTCGGACACGCGGCTGGGCATGATCCTGCTCTACAGCGCGGTCAACGTGTCGCTCGCGGTGTGGCTGTTGAAGGGCTTCATCGACGAGATCCCCCGCGAGTACGAAGAGGCCGCCATGGTCGACGGCTACACGCGGCTGCAGGCCTTTCGCAAGGTGGTGCTGCCGCAGGCCACCACCGGCATCGTCGCCACCGCGATCTTCTGTCTGATCTTCTCGTGGAACGAGTACGCCTTCGCGGTGCTGCTCACCTCGGGCGAGGCGCAAACCGCGCCGCCGTTCATTCCCATCATCATCGGTGAAGGGGGGCAAGATTGGCCAGCCGTCGCTGCTGGAACGACGCTGTTCCTGTTGCCGATTCTCGTCTTTACTATTTTGCTGCGCAAGCACCTGCTGCGTGGCATCACCTTCGGAGCGGTACGTAAATGAAAGCTTCATCTTGGCCAAAGGCTCTGCGACGCGGCCCGATGGAGGCAGTAGCCTGCATCATCATCGCTATGGGCATATTTATGATGCTGCAGCCGATTGCGCTGGTGCTGTTTACTTGGTCGTTTGTGACCACGCTGGTTGGCACCGTGATGTTCATGGTGGTCTCGAAGTTTCCTAACTAACTGCACATCATGGCTCAGATTCGCGTTAAGCAACTACACAAAGCCTTCGCCGATTTCACGGCCGTGCAAGACTCGAGCTTTACCGTACAAGATGGCGAGTTTTTTTGCCTGCTTGGTCCTTCTGGCTGCGGAAAGACCACCACGCTGCGGATGATCGCAGGCCTGGAGCTGCCGACATCGGGGCAGATTTTTCTGGGTGACGAAGACGTTAGCTTCAAACGCGCTTCGGCGCGCGATATCGCCTTTTGTTTTCAGATGTTTGCGCTTTATCCGCACATGAACGTGCGCCAGAACATCGCCTTTCCACTAATCTCTCAAGGCCTGCCGCGCAAAGAAATCGACCGTAGGGTCAACGAGGCCGCCAGCACGCTGCGCATCACCGATTTGCTTAAATCTTCAGTCTCGGGTTTGTCCAGCGGCGACCGTCAGCGGGTGGCGCTCGGGCGAGCCATTGTGCGCGAGCCCATGGCCTTTTTGATGGACGAGCCGTTGGGCGCTTTAGACGCGGAGTTTCGCGAGGTAATGTGCCAAGAGCTGCGGGCGCTGCATGATCGTTTGCATGCCACGACCGTAGTAGTGACTCACGACCAGACCGAGGCGATGTCAATGGCTGACACGATCGCCATCATGAATCGCGGCGTGATTGAGCAACTTGGCGCACCGATGGAGGTTTACGAAAGGCCCGCCAGTGTCTTTGTGGCCGATTTCATCGGCTCACCTGCCATGAACTTTCTGCCCTTTGAAGCGGCGCTTGGCGTCGGGGCGCAATCAGTGCAAATCGGCGCAGCCCGAGTTGATGTTCCCGCTTTGCGTCAAGCAGTGCCGCAAAGCACACTGTTGTGCGGCGTGCGCCCTGAGCACCTGCGCTTG
>JANNBZ010000315.1:0-3914 GCA_031386065.1 Burkholderiales bacterium | reverse complement strand
TCGGAACCGCTGACCCGCACCTTGCACTGAGCGTGCTCCCACGAAGGCGGCGAGACTTCATAGGTGACGCAGTAGTCGATCGCGGTCTCGTCGAACTGGTCAGGGCGGTTCGTCATGCGCAGCGCGTCCAGGCGCAGTTGCCAGTACGCCGGATCGACATCGCGAACGCCGGTGGGCGAGGCGTCGCCGAGCACGGTGAACAGGCGGTCGCCGCTGAGCCAGCGCATGTCCAGGCGTTGGCTGATCCAGCTGCGGAACAGCTCGCTCATGCGGGCACAGGCCTCGGCGTCGATGCTGCGCAAGGCGCTGAAGTCGAACACCCACGGCAGAGGCATCTGCAAGGTTTGCGAGCGCAGCTTGGCGACGGCATCGGCGTCGACACGGTCGGGGCAGACCCAACCCACCTGGCCATCGATGCGGGCGCGGCTCGGGCGTTCTTCGCTGGCGGCCTCGGCCACCAGCCGGGGCATCGAGAACCACTGCGGCGCCGACCAGCCGAACTGCTGCGCGTAGTCGAGCGCCAGGCTTTCGAACTTGTGCTGCTGGCCGATGGCCCGGTACAGGTCGAACAGCACCAGCCAGGTTTCGGCGTGCTGGGCACGGCTGCCGTTGAAGCTGGTCAGGCCGGCCAGCGACTGCTCGCACAGCTCGAAGTCTGCGTTCGCGAAGGCGATCACCGCCTCATCGAGCTCGGGGTCGTGCGCCACTTCGCTGACCTCGACCACGAACGGGTGCGCCAAGTCAGCCGGCGCGGTGTCGAAATCGAGCGGCGAGAGCGGCGACATGCCCGGGCTCATCACCGCCACCGCCGGCGTGCCGGCCGGCGCGCTGCGCGACAACTCGTCGGAGTCCATCACCAGGCCGCTGCGAGGCAGCGCCGCCGGCTGGGTGGAACGCGGCGGACGCGCTTCCATTGCGGCCGGCTGCGTGGGCGCGTTGTAGAAATCGGGGGCGCGGCGCGGCGCACCGGAGTACGCGTCGCCCACCATCTGCTGCTCGATCTCGTCGATCTTGGCCTTCACGCCGCTGTCGGGCTTGGCGCCGCTGTCGTGCATGCGGGCTTCTGAGTCGTCGAGCCGCGACGAACCGCCGAGCGCGGCCAGCTGCTCGGGCGACAAGCCTTCGCGGCGCACCTTGCGCAGCATGTCGAACTCGCGCTTGCGGACGAAGTCGTTGCGCCGCTTGCGCTCGATCATCGCCTTCAGTTCGGACTTGGCGAACTCGGTCTCACGCGCTTCCTGCGTGGGCGGACTCAGGTCGCTCCATTCGGTGGCCGGATTGGCCACGAACTTGACAACCTTGCGGAAGAAACTCGTCGTGTCTTTGGGGTCCGACATGTGTTGCGTGGGCGCGCCTGCTAGCCTGCCAACTCAATCGCCGAACATCTTTTGCTTGAGTTCGCGGCGCTGCTGAGCTTCGAGCGAAAGTGTAGCCGTGGGCCTCGCGATCAGCCGGCCCAGACCGATGGGTTCGCCGGTTTCGTCACAGAAACCGTAGTCGCCGGAATCGATGCGGCCCAGCGACTGTGAAATCTTCTTCAGCAGCTTGCGCTCGCGGTCGCGCGTGCGCAGTTCCAGCGCGTGCTCTTCCTCGATCGTGGCGCGGTCGGCCGGGTCGGGGACGATGGAGGTGTCCTCGCGCAGGTGCTCGGTCGTTTCACCGGCGTTGTTGAGCAGGTCGTCCTTCAGCGTTTGCAGGCGCACGCGGAAGAACTCCAACTGCTTGTCGTTCATGTACTCGGCCTCGGGCATCGCGAACAGCTCGGCCTCGGACAGGTCCCGGCCGGCTTTCGACTTCCAGGCGTTCGCAAGTTTCGGATCCATTTTCTGGACCGGTTTGGGCGCGTCTGTCATGACCTGGTTCATCACGCGGGTCGGCGGGCGCGGCGGCGCGAAGCGATCGGCGAAGCGCGACGTGGGCGGCGGCAGCGGAACCACCGCCTGCACCACCGCCGAGGCACGGCCACGGCCGGAAGCGCGCGGCGCCTTGACGGGTGCAGGCGCGGCAGTCTTGGCGGGCGCGACAGCAGCCACCGGCCGGGCCGCCGGGGCGGCAACTGCCTTGGCAGCGGGTTTGGGACTTGAGACGTTCAATGGGTGCGCAGTCTTGACTGCCGGCTTGGGCGCCGGCTGAGGAATCGGTTTGGAGCCCACCTTGGCGGCGGGCTTCGCGGATGCTTTCGGGGTCGGCTTCGGGGCTGGCTTGGTCGCTGGTTTGGCGACCGGTTTGGCGCTTGCCTTGGGTGCCGGTTTGACGGGCGCCCGGCTGACGGGCAGCGCCTTTCCAGGGGCGGATGTCTTGGTCGCAGCCTTTTTCGGGCTTGCCTTCTTGGCCGGAATCTTGCTCACATGCGTCTCCTCGCAGCAGCGGTTATACCCGCTCGGCTTGCAGCTGAAGTCCAGCCCGGCCGATTTCGCGCGCCGCGGATTGTAGCCAGCCTCGGCCGCGGTTCCCGCGCAGCTTCAAAGGCGCTTCGCGGCGTCGGGGCTCAGGCCTGCACGACGCGGGTCGCCCGGACCTTCCGCACCGGCCTTCGCGAGCCGACTGCGCTGCACAGCTTTCAGGCAACGCAAGCCTGCAGGCCTTGCAGGAAGATGTCTTGCGGCAGATCGATGCCGATGAAGACCATCTTGCTGGTCTTCTTTTCGCCAGGCATCCATTTCGGACCCAGGTCGCTGCCCATCAATTGGTGCACGCCCTGGAAAATCACCTTGCGGTCGGTGCCCTTCATGTTCAGCACGCCCTTGTAGCGCAGCATCTTCGGGCCGTAGACCTGCACGATCGAACCCAGGAAGTCTTCCAGCCGCGCCGGGTTGAGGGGTTTGTCGGAGCGGAACACAAACGACTTCACGTCGTCGTCGTGCGCATGGTGGTGCGGGTGGTCGCAGTGCTCGTCGTGCACATGGTCGTGGCCGTAGTCATCGTGCGCGTGGCCGTGCTTGTGGTCGTGCGCGTCGGCCTTCAGGAAGTCGGGGTCGATGTCGAGCTTGGCGTTCAGGTTGAAGCCCTTCAGGTCGAACACCTTGGCGATCGGCACCTCGCCAAAGTTGACCCGGCTCTGCGGCGCGCGCGGGTTCATGTGCTTCACGCGGTGGGCCAGCGCGTCCAGCGCGGCCTCGCCGACCAGGTCGGCCTTGCTGAAGAAAATCTGATCGGCAAAACCGACCTGCATGCGCGCCTCCTGCCGGTCGTCGAGTTGCTGCTGACCATGCTTGGCGTCGACCAGGGTCAGGATGGAGTCGAGCAGATAGCTCTCGGCAATCTCGTCGTCCATGAAAAAGGTCTGCGCCACCGGGCCGGGGTCGGCCAGTCCGGTGGTCTCGATCACCACGCGGTCGAAGCTGAGTTCGCCCTTGCGCTTCTTCTCGGCCAGGTCGGCCAGCGTGGTGCGCAGGTCTTCGCGAATCGAGCAGCAGACGCAGCCGTTGTTGAGTTGGATGATCTGCTCGGTGCTGTCTTGCACCAGGATTTCGTTGTCGATGTTCTCGCTGCCGAACTCGTTCTCGATCACGGCGATCTTCTGCCCGTGCGCCTCGGTCAGCACGCGCTTGAGCAGGGTGGTCTTGCCGGAGCCGAGGAAGCCGGTGAGGATGGTGGCGGGAATGAGGGCCATGGTGCGTGTCCTGAAGGTCGTGGCAGGTGGTCGAAGCCCAACATGTGGTGCCGCGAAGCCGGGCTGCAAGCTAGCACACTTGCCGCAGACCGACGCGGTAAGCTCTGCACATCCCCACTCTTCGCCCCGGCGCGATGGCTGACCCTCATTCCGGTTTTCCTGCGCGCGGCAAGGGCGCTGATCGCCACCCGCCGCGCACCGACAAGCGCACCTTGTTCCGGCGCTTGCTCGAACTGGTTTCACCCGGCCCGGACTCGCGCGACGAGTTGCTGGAAACGCTGGCCGACGCCGAGCACCGCGA
>JANNBZ010000310.1:0-6128 GCA_031386065.1 Burkholderiales bacterium | reverse complement strand
CGACAAGATGGACCAGGTCATCCTCGACAAGAAGGAGTGCACCTACTCCTACTTCGCCGACCCGATGTACGCCTTCATGGACGCCGAGTACAACCAGTTCGAGGTCGAGTCCGAGAACATGGGCGACGCGATCCAGTACCTGGAAGAAGCGATGGCGGTCGAAGTGGTGTTCTACGACGGCAAGGCGATCTCGGTCGAACTGCCGACCAGCCTGGTGCGTGAGATCGTCGAGACCGAACCCGCCGTCAAGGGCGACACCTCGGGCAAGGTGCTGAAGAACGCCAAGCTGGCCACCGGCTTCGAGATTTCTGTGCCGTTGTTCGTGCAGACGGGCGACAAGGTGGAGATTGATACGCGGACGCACGAGTACAGGAAACGCGTTTGAGTACAAACGCTTGACAACGACGGCGGGCACCTTTGGTGCCCTTCTCTTTTTGTCTTCATCATTGGGATATGCCGTTCGATTTCGCCGCCGTCCAGTCCCCATTCCGCATGCAGCCCGGTTTGCGGAAACTGGCGGCGGGGGCGGCTCAACTGACGCCGAATCCCCTTGGCGCACGGGCGCTGCGCGAGAAGCTGGCGGTGCTGTTCAGCCATGCGTCGCAGGCGCTGCTGGTGGCACCGGGATTCGACGCGATGCCCGCCCTGCGCGCACTGTGCGCCCACGCGGCGGCCGAGCATCCGCTGGCTTTCTCGTGCACTGGCGTCGACACCTTCCATGCGCATCACCTCGGCTGGTCGCTGCACGGCGAAACGGTGCATCCGCATGGCGACGCAGCGCCCGAGATCGGCGCCTGCATCGCGTCGCTGCCTGCCGAGTGGCGCCTGCCGGCCCTGCTCAGCCTGGCGTTCGCCGAAGACTTTGCGATCATCGACGGCCGCAGCGCGCACATTCCCTGGCTCGCGGTGTGCCTGCCCTCGCACTGGGCGCCTGAAAGCAAGGTCGGGCGTCACTTCACCGAGGTGCACGCCCCGGTGGCCGACAACGCGCTGCTGCTGACCGCCAGCGACCACCTCGCCCGGCTGGTGACCGGCCACGAGCGTTGGGAACGATTCGTCTGGACGCTGACGCGCCACCCGCGCCTGCATGCGCATCCGGCCCACACCGCGCCCGACCCGTGGCCGGCGCACGCCAGCGCCGATGCGCTTGCCGCGCAGACCTTCTTCCGCACCGAGCGCCAGACCTTCATCCCGCTGCCCGAGTTGCGGCAGGCCGTGTTCACCATCCATGTCGAGTTGCGTCCGCTCACGCAGGCCCTGCACGATGCAGACCAGGCTCGTCAATTGCACGACGCGCTGGCGACGATGAGCCCGGCCGTGCTGGCCTACCGCGGACTGACCGACGCCCGTGAGCGGCTGCTGGCCTGGCTGAGCGAGCGCGCCACCAGCACGTCGCCATGAGCGACGGGGCGGAAACCGCAGCGCCCCGCTGGCAAGGCCGCGAGCGCTTCGTCATCCTCGACACCGCCTTCGAACAAGGCCAGCGTTTCCTGCGCTGGTGGCAGGCCTGGCGCGACGATACGGCGCGCTGCGAGCGGCTGCACGTGATCGCGCTGCTGCCGTACAACGTCACGGCGCAGCACATTCGCAACGCGCACGCGGTATCGACACAGCACGCCCTGTCGCTGCAATTGGCGCAGGCCTGGCCGGTGATGACGCGCAACCTGCATCCGCTGAGCTTCGACGACGGGCGCGTTCAGTTGCTGCTGGCGCCGCGCGGGCCGAAGCAGGGGGTGTCGGACCTGGTCGCGCGGGTCGATGCGTTCTTCATCGATTCCGCAGCGCTGTTGCAGCCGTCCGCGATCAAGGCGCTCGGCCGCTTGGCTGCAGCAGGCGCATCGCTGACCTGCGAACTGCCACCCGGCGCTGCGACGGTCAACGCACTGCGCGATGCACTGACGGCGAGCGGCTTCGTGCTGGACGCTGGCGCAAACCTCTCGACGCTTCACGCACACCATGCCCCGCGCTTCACCGTGCGCAGCCCACCATCGCGCGCCGCATCGCCCGCTTCGCCGAACCGCCACGCGCTGATCGTCGGTGCCGGGCTCGCTGGCGCCGCAACGGCCTGGGCGCTGGGCGAGCAAGGCTGGACCAGTCGCGTCGTCGACCGCCATGCGCAGCCGGCACAAGACGCCTCGGGCAACGCGGCCGGGCTGTTCCACGGCATCGTCAACCCGCAAGACGGCGTGCACGCGCGCTTCAATCGTGCAGCGGCGCTGGCCGCAGCCGACGCGGTGCGCATCGCCACCACGCGGCACGGCGTGGGCGGCAGCGCACAAGGCTTGCTGCGGTTGGAGTCGATGCTGGACGTTAGCCGCATGCAAGCGATCCTCGCCGCGTGCGGCCTGCCACCGGACTATGTTCAAGCAGTCGATGCGGCAGGCGCCTCGCAGCGCGCCGGGCTGCCGCTCGCGCAGGCAGCATGGTTCTATCCGGGCGGCGGCTGGGTCGAGCCGCAGGGCCTGGTGGGCGCGTTCATGGCGCGGGTCGGCGCGGCCAGCGCGTTCACCGGTTCGACCTTGGTCCACGCACTCCGGCGCCAGGGCGCGAGGTGGCAGTTGCTCGACGCCAATGGCTCGGTCATCGACGAGTCCGACGTGGTCGTGCTCGCGAACGCCGCCGACGCAACGCGCCTACTCGTAAAGTTGCAGGCCGGCACCGGGTGGCCGCTGAAACGCGTGCGCGGCCAGATCAGCGAGTTGCCCGCCGACACGCCGAGGTTGCCGCGCACCCGGCTGCCGCTGACAGGCTCGGGCTACCTGTTGCCGCCGTTTCGCGGGCAAACGCGCTTCGGTGCCACCTCGCAGGCCGGCGATGAAGACGGCTCGGTGCGCACGGCCGACCACGCCCAGAACCTGCTGCAGTTGGCGCGCCTTACGCAAGCGGTGCCGGACGTGGACGCAGCCGCCTGCAGCGGCCGCACCGCGTGGCGCTGCGTCACGCCCGACCGGCTGCCGGTGATCGGCGCGGTGCCCGACAGCGCCGCAGCAGCGGAGGGTCGCCCGCTCGATCAGGCCCGCTTCGTGCCGCGCCTGCCAGGCCTGTTCATGTTCACCGGCCTGGGCTCGCGCGGCATCACCTGGAGCGCACTCGGCGCGCAGACGCTGGCCGCGTGGATCAGCGGCGCACCATCACCACTCGAGGCCGACCTGCTGAATGCTGTGGACCCGGCGCGCTTCGTCGCCAAGGCGGTGCGGCGCGAAGCCAGCCGCAAGGCGCGGGGCTGATCAGCCCGGTGTCGAGTCGCTGAGCCAGCCGCGCAGGGCGGCGTACACGCGCGGGTGGTTCAGCAAGGCCATGTGGCCGAGCCCGGCCAGTTCGACGCGCTGCACATCGCCGGTCAGACCGTCGTCGGCGGCGCTGTGGCGCGACACCAGGCCATCACCCAGCAAGCGACCGAAAGCTTGTCCGACCACATTCGACGACGCGTCGGCGAGGCCGCCCACGATCAAGCGCAACGGAATGTCGGCAGCCACGTTCTCGGCAGGCCCGGTGCCAGCGCGCCCACGCCGCAAATCCTTGATGCCCTGGCTGCGCGCATTCGCGATCCGCGCCAGCGGCTGAGTGACATTCGACACGTCGAGCGCCGCACTGGTCAGGTGTCCGAGTTGTTCGAGGCGCGCGCCCTGGTGCGGCGTGCCCAGGCAAATCAGCAGGCGCATGCGTTGCCGCCAGCCCAGGCCCCGAGCCCGCGCCAGATCGCAAGCGGCCCGCGCCACCAGCCCGCCCATGCTGTGACCGACGATCACCACGTCGCGCAGCGTCACCGGCGCCAGGTCGACCAGGGTGTCGAGCAGCTGCGAGAGTTCGGCGGCGTTGTCGTCGACCGACCGGCCGCTGTTGTAGCGCAGGTAGATGGAACGGGTGCCGAACTCATGGTCCAGCAAGGCGCCGTAGTGAATGCGTTCGCCGGCCGGCAGCACCGCCGCCCATTCGGACGCCGCCCAGGCACGGTCGGCCTGCAGCCAGCTCTGTTCGTCGCAGGCCAGTCCGTGGATGAATACCACCAGGCGCGGCTGCAGGCCAGCCAGCGCGGCGCGCGTCAGCGGCAGCGCGGCGCCGCCCGCATGAAAACCCATGTTCACCGCCAGCGCGCTGCCGCTGCGCACCAGCGCATCGCCGAACACGCCGTTGATGGCGCTGCGAAGCGCCAGGTTGCGCCCCGCCACCGGCTGTGCCGGGTCGCTGGCCAGGCGTTCGCCGATGCCGGCCACGCCGAGGGCAACGGTGCTGCCGTGGCGAACGGCCGCATACACACCATGGCTGATCGCATCATGAACGGCGCGAACAATCGCCGACGGCACGGCCAGGCCGGGCACGTACTGCAGGGTGTCGAAAGTCTTGGCCGCGATGGCGTGGTGCATGCGCTGCACCTCGCGGGTCACGCCGTGCAAGCCGGCCTTCGCGGCGGGCGCGTAGGCAGCTTCAGCAACAGCAATCGCTACCGGTGCCTGCGAGGCTGGGTGGCCGGCGCGGCCGTCTGCGGGGATGGCCGGCGGGCTGCGTCGACGTCGCGCCACGGTGCGGGCCGCTCAGGCAGCGGCCGGTTCTCCGGAGGCCGGCGGTGCGGAATCGCCTTCGGGCGATGCGCCCTGCTCGGGCTCGCCGTCGGCACCGACCTTGCGGCCGGCTTTGTCCTTCAGTTTCTCTTCCTTCTTTTTCTTCTTGGCCAGCTCGCGCTGGCGCT
The DNA here is from genome assembly GCA_031386065.1 of Burkholderiales bacterium. Classification (GTDB taxonomy): domain Bacteria; phylum Pseudomonadota; class Gammaproteobacteria; order Burkholderiales; family Burkholderiaceae_C; genus JANYJJ01. The sequence goes on along the minus strand of JANNBZ010000310.1, from coordinate 1,441 downwards.
TTTCGAACGAATAGTTGGGCTTGGCCATGGGCCGTCCTTCATGCAGGTGACACAACCCCGAGGTTACGCTGTTTTCAACGTGCGCCCGAGGCGGCAAAGCTCAGCGTCTTGACGCCGTCGGCCGTGCCCAGCAGGCAGACGCTGGCCTTGTTGCGCGCGAAGATGCCCACGCTGACGACGCCCGGCCACTGGTTGATCAGCGCCTCCAGCGCCGGCGGGTCGGTGATGGACAGACCGCTCACGTCGATGATGTGGCCGCCGTTGTCGGTCACCATGCCGGCGCGCAGGCGCGGCTCGCCGCCCAGCGCGCGCAACTGCCGCGACACCTGCGCGGCAGCCATCGGAATCACCTCGACCGGCAATGGAAAGCGGCCCAGCACGTCGACCAGTTTCGATTCGTCGGCAATGCAGATGAAGCGGTCGGCGATGTCGGCGACGATCTTTTCACGCGTCAATGCCGCGCCGCCGCCCTTGATCATGTGGCCGGCGTGGTCAATCTCGTCGGCACCGTCCACATACACCGGCACGCGTTCGACCGCATTGCTGTCGAGCACCGCAATGCCGTGCGCGCGCAGGCGTTCGCTGCTTTTCTCGCTGCTGGACACCGCACCGGCAATCGATGCCTTGATCGTCGCCAGCGCATCGATGAAGCAGTTGACGGTGGAGCCCGTGCCCACGCCCACCACGCTGCCGGGCACCACATACGCCAGCGCCGCACGGCCGACCAGCATTTTCAATTCGTCCTGGGTCATTTGATCTTTCAGGTTTACTTATCAGCGCCGTCAAGCGTTTGAGAGAATCAGCCGATTATCGAAGACGCACCTCCATGGCCCTCGTTCCCTACGCCCTGACCCGCCCTTTCCTGTTCGGCCTCGACCCCGAAGCCGCGCACGACCTGACCCTCGGCGCGCTGGCGCGCGTGCAGCACACGCCGCTGGTCTGCGCGGTAGCGCAAACGCGGGTCGACGACCCCGTGAGCGTGGCCGGCCTGCGCTTTCCGAATCGCATTGGCCTGGCGGCCGGGCTCGACAAGAACGGTCGCTGCATCGACGGCCTGGGCGCCATGGGTTTCGGCTTCATCGAGGTCGGCACCGTGACGCCGAAAGCCCAGCCCGGCAACCCGAAGCCGCGCATGTTCCGACTGCCTGAGGCGAACGCGCTGATCAACCGGCTGGGCTTCAACAACGACGGCCTGGCGGCGTTTGTCGCCAACGTGAAGCGGGCCCGCTTTCGGCAACGCGGCGGCATCCTGGGCCTGAACATCGGCAAGAACGCGGCCACGCCGATCGAGCGTGCGGTCGACGACTACCTGCTGTGCCTGGACGGCGTCTACCCGCATGCCGACTACGTGACCGTCAACATCTCGTCGCCCAACACGCAGAACCTGCGCGCCTTGCAAGGCGACGCTGCACTCGACGCGCTGCTGACGGCAGTGCAGGAG
>JANNBZ010000258.1:0-2825 GCA_031386065.1 Burkholderiales bacterium | reverse complement strand
CCCCAGCGCATCGCGAAGTCGATGTCGCGCGCGCTGTCGGCCACGTCGGCCAGGTGCACGGCCGCGTAATGGAAGCTGTCGCGCAGGATGGCCCACAGGAACTGCGCCTGCGGGTTGGTCGATTCACGCAGCAGCTTCAGGCGCTCGGCCGGCGCTTTTTTCAGCATGCGCGCGACGATCTCGTCGGCCTTGCCGCCACCGGCCACGTAGGCGCCGCTGGCCGCGTCGAAGCGCTGAATGTCCTTCCCCACTTTCTTGTAGAAACCGCCACCGGTCTTCTGCCCGAGCGCGCCGTTGGCGATCAAGGTGGCCAGCACCGGCGGCGTCGCATAGCTGCCGAAGAACGGATCGGCGGCCAGGTTGTCCTGCAGCGTCTTGATGACGTGCGACATCGTGTCCAGCCCCACCACGTCGGCGGTGCGGAAGGTGCCGCTGCTGGCACGGCCCAGCTTCTTGCCGGTCAGGTCGTCGACCACATCAAAACTCAGCCCGAAGGTCTCGGCCTCTTTCATCGTCGCCAGCATGCCGGCGATGCCGACCCGGTTGGCGATGAAGTTCGGCGTGTCTTTCGCGCGCACCACGCTCTTGCCGAGCGCGGTGGTGACGAAGGCTTCAAGCTGGTCCAGGATCTCCGGCCGCGTCGTCGGCGTGTTGATCAATTCCACCAGCGCCATGTAGCGCGGCGGGTTGAAGAAGTGGATGCCGCAGAAGCGCGGCTTGATCGAATCGGGCAGCACTTCCGACAGCTTGGTGATGCTCAAGCCCGAGGTGTTGCTGGCGACGATGGCGTGCGGCGCAATCGAGCCCGCGATCTTTTCGTACAGCGCCAGTTTCCAGTCCATGCGCTCGGCGATGGCCTCGATGATCAGATCGCAGTCTTTCAGCAGATCGAGGTGCTCTTCGTAGTTCGCGGCCTGGATCAGACCCGCGTCTTCGGCAATACCGAGCGGTGCCGGCTTGAGCTTTTTCAGGCCCTCAATGGCCTTGGTCACGATACCGTTCTTCAGGCCGTCCTTGGCAGGCAGGTCGAACAGCACTACAGGCACCTTGCAGTTGACGAGGTGGGCGGCAATTTGCGCGCCCATCACGCCGGCGCCGAGCACGGCGACCTTGCGCACGGGGAATCGAGTCATGGAAGTTCCTTGGTTTGAATGGGGTGCATCACTCGACGCGAATCCAGGTTTGCGTGCGGCCGATCATCGGCACGCCGATGTAGCCACGCACCTCCAGCTTCTGGCCGCCATCGACCGGCTTCAGACGCGCCTTGTAGACCTTGCCGTTGTTGGGGTCGAGGATGTCGCCGCCGTCCCACAGCGCGGCGTCATTGGCGTTCTTCTTGACGTTGCGAACCAGGGTCATGCCCAGCACCGACTTGTCCTTGCGTTCGTCACTGCACTTGTCGCAGACCACGTCGGCCTTGGTCGCCGGGTCCAGGAATTTTTCCAGCGTTCCGGTCAGCACGCCGCCCGTCTCGGTCATGCGGATCAACGACTTTTCCTTTTTTGTCTCGTCGTCGATGGTCTTCCACAGGCCCACTGGCGTGGCCTGCGCGAAGGCGGCGGCGTGAATCAGCAGGGCGGCGGCAATGAGGGTGGTTCTGATCATCGGAGTCTCCGGAAGTCGGTGGGCGGCTGCGAGCTTAGAACAGTGCCTCGTCCATTTCCAGCAGCGGCTTCACGCCGGAGCGCGCGGTGCGGATCAGGCTGGCGGTTTCGGGCAGCAGCTTGGCGAAATAGAAGCGTGCCGTGGCCAGCTTGGCGGTGTAGAACGGGTCGCCCGAGCTTTGCTTTTCCAGCGCCACCTTGGCCATGCGGGCCCAGAAGTAGGCGAACACCAGGTGGCCCACCACCCGCAGGTAGTCGACCGCCGCGCCGCCCACCTCGTCGGCATTGCCGAACGCCTTCATGCCCAGTTCGGTGGTCAGCTTGGTGAGCTTGTCGCCCAGGTCGGCCAGCGGGTTGACGAACTCCTGCATCGCCTCGGTCGTGCCTTCGTCTTCGACGAACTGCTGCACCAGTTGGCCGAATTTCTTCAGCTTGGCACCGTTGTCGCCCAGCACCTTGCGGCCCAGCAGGTCGAGCGACTGGATGGTGTTGGTGCCTTCGTAGATCATGTTGATGCGGGCGTCGCGCACGTATTGCTCCATGCCCCACTCGCGGATGTAGCCGTGGCCGCCGAACACCTGCAGGCAATGCGAGGTGGCGATCCAGCCGTTGTCGGTCAGGAAGGCCTTGATGACCGGCGTGATCAGCGCCACCAGGTCGGCGCTTTCCTTGCGCACGTCTTCGTCGTCGGAGCCGAGTTCCTTGTCGAGCAGCAGGGTCGTCCACATCGCCAGCGCGCGACCGCCTTCGGCGTAGGCGCGGGCGGTCAGCAGCATCTTGCGCACGTCGGGGTGGTGGATGATGGTGTCGGCCGGCTGGTCAGGGTTTTTCACGCCCGACAGCGAGCGCATCTGTCGGCGGTCTTTAGCGTAGGCCGCCGCGTTCTGGTAGGCCACCTCGGTCAGTCCGAGCGACTGCATTCCGACGCCCAGGCGGGCCGCGTTCATCATCACGAACATCGCGGCCAGGCCCTTGTGCGGCTGGCCCACCAGCGTGCCCAGCGCGCCGTCGAGGTTGAGCTGCGCGGTGGCGTTGCCGTGGATGCCCATCTTGTGTTCCAGGCCGCCGCAGAAGATCGGATTGCGCGCGCCCAGCGAGCCGTCGGCGTTGACCATGAACTTCGGCACCACGAACAGCGAGATGCCTTTCGATCCGACCGGCGCATCGGGCAAGCGCGCCAGCACCAGGTGGATGATGTTTTCGGCCAGGTCGTGCTCGCCG
>JANNBZ010000229.1:0-1562 GCA_031386065.1 Burkholderiales bacterium | reverse complement strand
GGCGCGGGCATCGCCGCTGTGATCGGCTTGCTGGTGACGCTGCTGCTCGGCGTGTTCGCGTTTCGCCGGTTGACGTTGCCGCTGCGACGGCTGGCCGCGCGCATGCGCGACTACCGCGCGCGCCGTGACGAGCGCAGTCACGAGCGCACGGCTGCGCTGACCGGCGGGGCCGACGAGGTGCGCGACATCGAGACGGCCTTCGCCGAGGCCACGCAGCGCATCGAAGCGCAAGCCGCGCGCGAGCAGGCGCAGACCCGCGCGCACCGCGAGACGATGGCCGGTGTGGCGCACGACCTGCGCACGCCGCTGACCGCGCTGCACGGTCACCTGGAAGCGCTGGCCGGCAGCGCGTTCGCGCAGCAAGCCGATCCCGCGCGACGCGAGCGCGTGCTGGGCGCCGCACTGGCGCAGAGCGACAAGGTGCGCCGCCTGTCGCAGCAACTGTTCGAGCTGGCGGCGCTGCAGTCGACCGACCAGGTGCTGCACCGCGAACGCTTCTGCCTGGACGAACTGGTGACGGATGCGGTGCAGAAGTTCGGGCTGGGCGATGCGCCCGCGCCGGTCACCCTGCACGGCCCGGCGCCCGGCCGGCTGGAACTGGAAGGCGACCTGCAGTTGATCGAGCGCGCGCTGACCAACCTGATCGACAACGCCCTGCGCCACGCGCCCGGCCGTGCACCGGTGCGCGTGAGCCTGCGCCGTGAAGGCATGCAGGCGCAGATCGTGGTGGAAGACGCCGGCCCGGGCCTGCCGGCCGAACTGCTGCGCCGCTTGCAGGCCGACCAGTCGGTGCGCGAACCAGCGCTCGCCCGCCCCGGCGGCGGCATCGGCGGCCTGGGCCTGGCGATTGCGCAGCGTGTCGCGGTGCTGCACGGCGGCAGCCTGCGTCCGCTGCCCGCACCGCAAGGCGGCACCCGGCTGTGTCTGGCGCTGCCGCTGGCGGTGTAGGCGCGCAGCGGCTTGCCATGCGGCGCGGCGCCGGCCCGCACGCGAGGGCCAGATGCCGTCACACCTCGCCAGTGGCTCGCCAGGCCGCGACGATGTCGCGGTGTTCGGGAATGTTCACCAGGAAACTCTGCCGCAACCCGGGCTGCGTGATCGACGCCGCGCTCGCCTGCAGTTCTGCGTGCGTGCTGCGCAGCATCTGGCGCGCGCGGGCATCGCCGGCAGCGGCCAGCACCTGATGACAGGTGAGCTGGATGAGCCGCGGGCCATCGGTGCCGTCGAGCGTGTCGCCGCCTTCGACGTGGGCCAGCACGCCCGCCAGCGCGCGCAGCGCGGCCGCCACGTCGCCACCAGCCAGGGCGGCCTGCGCGATGCCGGCCGCGGCGTCGTGCTGGTTCACGCTGTCGTCGGCTCGCGCCAGCGCGTGCGCACGCTCGAACGCTGCGGCTGCTACTGCGTGCTGGCCGCGCGCCAGCTCGGCGCGGCCGCTGCACCACCACGCGCGCGCCTGGCTCTCGGGGTTCTGCACCGCCAGCGCGATGTCGAGTGCGGCCTGCGCATGCGCCAGCGCTTCGTCGGCCTCGCCGTGCCGGACGACGAGCTGCGACAGGTTCAGC
>JANNBZ010000146.1:0-2068 GCA_031386065.1 Burkholderiales bacterium | reverse complement strand
CTGTTCCTGCTGGCGGTGATTATGGGCGGGCGCAAGAGCCGCATCGGCTCGCTGGTGGGCGCGGCCATCATCGTGCTGCTGCCCAAGCTGCTCGACGACATCGAGATGTTCCGCTACGTCTCGGTCGGGCTGGCGGTGCTGGTGGCGCTGGTGGCGGTGCTGGGTATCCAGCGCGGGCGCGTCACGCTGAAGCAGATGGCGATTCCGCTGGTTGGCAGCATCGCGTTGGCGGTGTTGTCGTTCTGGCTGAAAACGATGACCGACTGGCGGCTGTCGATCTTCGGCGTGATCATGTTGTTCGTCGTGTACTACCTGCAAGACGGCATCGTCGGCTTCGTGCGCAACGCGCTGAACCTGCGCTCCCGTCCGACCGATGACGCCGAGAGCGAAGACGCGAACCACCTGCCCGCCGTCAGCGATGGGCTGTCCACGACGAAGGCCGGCGCGGGTGAATTGCTCAGCGCCACCGGTGTGCTGATGCAGTTCGGCGGCCTGAAGGCGTTGAACAACGTCGACCTGAGCGTCCAGCGCGGCACCATCCACGGCCTGATCGGGCCAAACGGGTCTGGCAAAAGCACGATGATGAATGTGCTGACCGGCATCTACGTCCCCACGGCCGGTGCCATCTCGTTCGCCGGCAGGTCGCTGGTCGGACGCACTTCGTCGGACATTGCGCTGTCGGGCATTGCACGGACATTTCAAAACGTGCAGTTGTTCGGCGAGATGACGGCCTTGCAGAACGTGATGGTCGGCCTGCACCACACCTTCGGCTCCAACCTGTTCGATGTGTCGCTGCACCTGCCGCGTTACAAGCGCGAGAACCTGCAAGCCACCGCGCGCGGCATGGCGCTGCTCAAGTTCGTTGGGCTGGCCGCGCTGGCGCACGAAGAGGCGCGCAACCTGCCCTACGGCAAGCAGCGCCTGCTCGAGATCGCCCGTGCGCTGGCGCTCGACCCGCAATTGCTGCTGCTCGATGAGCCCGCCGCCGGATTGACCGCACCTGACATCAAGGAGCTGATCAGCTTCATCCGCAAGATTCGCGAGCACGGCGTCACGGTGATCCTGATCGAGCACCACATGGACGTGGTGATGAGCATGTGCGACACCGTCTCGGTGCTCGACTTCGGCCAAAAGATCGCCGAGGGCGACCCAGCCCAGGTGCAGGCCGACGAGAAGGTGATCGAAGCCTATCTCGGCGGAACCGCGGCTTGAACCGGGACTTGACCAAATGCTGACCATCAACAATCTTTTCGCCGGTTACGGCAAGGTGCAGGTTCTGCACGGCATCTCGATCGACGTGCCGAAGGGCAAAGTCGTCACGCTGATCGGCTCCAACGGTGCCGGCAAGACGACGACGATGCGCGCCATCTCCGGAATGATCGCGCCGACGGCGGGCGATATTTCGCTCAACGGCAAGCGCATCGAAGGTCTGGAGTCGTACCACATCGCCAAGCTGGGCCTGGCGCATTCACCGGAAGGTCGCCGCGTGTTCGCGACGATGACGGTGAACGACAACCTGATCCTCGGTGCCTTTCCGCGCCTGACCGGCAGCCGGCCGAAGGGCGACGTGGCGGCCGATCTGGAACGCGCGCTCGAGATGTTCCCGCGCCTGAAGGAGCGGCGCCTGCAACTGGCCGGCACCTTGTCGGGTGGCGAGCAGCAGATGCTGGCGATGGCGCGCGCGGTGATGCTGAACCCCGAGGTGGTGCTGCTCGACGAGCCGTCGATGGGGCTGGCGCCGATCCTCGTGGCCGAGGTGTTCCGCATCATCGAGCGGCTGAAAAGCGAAGGCGTGACGATGCTGCTGGTCGAGCAGTTTGCCGCCGCCGCGCTCGGCGTGGCCGACTACGGTTACGTGCTCGAGAACGGCCGCATCTCGGTGCACGGACCAGCCGCCAAACTGCGCGACGACCCTGCCGTGAAAGCGGCCTACCTGGGCGGCGGTGGCGGCCACTGAGGCGACGCAGCGAAGCACCTGCGAAGCTGTGCAGCGAAGTCGGCTCGCCTCAGGCCGGAACGAAGCGCCTGCGTCAACTGCGCAGAGCAGGCCTGAGGTCCCTTTGAACGC
>JANNBZ010000130.1:0-5661 GCA_031386065.1 Burkholderiales bacterium | reverse complement strand
AGGCGTGAACGGCATCTTGCGCAGGCGCTTGCCATTCGCCGCGAAGATGGCGTTGGCCACTGCCGGGCCGATCAGCGCGGTGGCGGGCTCGCCGATGCCGCCCGGCTTCTCGGTGCTGGCGATCAGCGTGATGTCGATCGCCGGCGCCTCGTTCATGCGCACCATCTTGTAGGTGTGGACGGTGGTCTGCTGCACGCGGCCCTTGTCGACATTGATCTCGCCGTACAGCGCAGCGGTCAGCCCGAAGATGATGCTCGACTGGATTTGCGCTTCCACCGTGTCGGGGTTGACCATGCGGCCCAGGTCGGCCACCACGTTGACCTTGTGCACCGTGATCTCGTTGTTCTTCATCGAGATCTCGGCCACCATGGCCATGTAGGTGTCGTAGCCCTCCATCAGCGCGATGCCGCGCGTACGGCCCGCCGCGGCCGGTGTGCCCCAGCCGGATTTGTCGGCCACCATTTTCAGCACGTTCGCATAGCGCGGCTGGCTGCCCAGCAAGGACATGCGGTACTGGTACGGGTCCTTGCCGGCCGACGCCGCCAGTTCGTCGACGAAGCTCTCGTTCGCGAACACGTTTTGGTGGTGGCTGACCGAACGCCAGAAGCCAACGCGCAGGCCGGCGTCGTGCTTCACGGTGTCGTGACGCGTGGCCGGCACTTCGTAGCCCGCAATGGCGGCTTCGGTCATCAGCGGGTCGGACACTTCGGGCGGCAAGCCGAACAGCCGGCCGGTGACCGACTGCGAGGTCATGCGCAGCGTCATCGCGGTCGGCTTGCCGTCGGCCCCGATGGCAGCGGCCAGGTTGTGCACCGACTGCGGACGGTAGAAGTCGTGCGTCATGTCGTCTTCACGCGACCAGATCAGCTTGACGGGCTTGCCCACGGCCTTGGAGATTTGCGCCGCCTGGATGATGTAGTCGATGTCGATGCGGCGACCGAACCCGCCACCCAGGAAGGTGGTGCGCAGGGTCACGTTCTCGGGCGGCACGCCGATCACCTTGGCCACCGTTCCAGCGGCGGCGTCTTGCCACTGGGTGGGGCCGATCAGGTCGACCTTGTTGTCGTGGTAGTGGGCCGTGAAGTTCATCGGCTCCAGCGGCGAATGCGACAGCAGCGGCTGCTGGTATTCGGCGCGCATCACCTTGGCCGAGGCCTTGATGACGCCGTCGGCGTCGCCCACTGCCTTGTTGGCCAGCACCTTGCCGGTGTTGGCCGCCGCACGCAGGCTTTCCATCATCGCCTTGTCGTTCAGCGTGGCGCCTGCGCCCTCGTCCCACACCACGTTCAACGTTTCACGCGCCTTCTTGGCGCGCCAGTAGCTGTTCGCCACCACGGCCACGCCGTCGGGGATTTGCACCACGTCGATCACGCCGGGCATCGCCTTGGCGCGGCTGGCGTCGAAGCTTTTCACGGTGCCGCCGATGACCGGCGACTGCTCCAGCGACGCGTACACCATGCCGGGCAGCTTGACATCGATGCCGAACTCGGCCGTGCCGTTGGTCTTGGCCGGTGTGTCCAGGCGCTTGGTGCGCTTGCCGACGATGGTGAAGTCTTTCGGGTCTTTCAGTGCCACTTTTTCAGGCACTGGCAGCTTGGACGCTGCCGCTGCCAACTGGCCGTAGGTGGCCTTCTTGCCCTTGGGCCCGACCACCGTGCCGTTGACCGCTTTCAACTCGCTGCGGTCGACGCTCCATTTGTCGGCAGCGGCGCTGATAAGCATTTCGCGCACCTGCGCACCGGCCATGCGCAGGCTCTCCCAGCCGTCGCGCACCGAGGTGGAGCCACCGGTGAGTTGCGCGCCGCCGAGCATCGCGTTGCCGTAGGCCTTGCCCGGCGGCGCAATGGCGACCTTGATCTTGGTGAAGTCGACGTTGAGTTCCTCGGCAATCAACATCGGCATCGAGGTGTAGACGCCCTGGCCCATCTCGGAGCGGGCCGACAGCAGCGTGATGGTGTTGTCGTCGGCGATGTGAACCCAGGCGTTCGGCGTGTGCAACAGACCGGCCGAGAAGGCAGGGCCGCTGGCCACGCTGAGGCCCAGCATCAGGCCGCCGCCGGCAACGGCCGAGGTTTGCAGGAATCCGCGGCGCGAGACTTCGGCCGCTTGTTTGAGTGTGTTTGTCATGGCGGTCTCCTCAGGCTTTGCGCATGTCGGCGGCGGCGGTCTTGATCGCGGCCTTGATGCGGCCGTAGGTGCCGCAGCGGCAGACGTTGCCGCTCATCGCGGCGTCGATGTCGGCGTCGCTCGGGTTCTTGTTCGACTTCAGCAGCGCGGCCGCGCTCATCAGCTGGCCCGACTGGCAGTATCCGCACTGCGGCACGTCGTGCGCGATCCAGGCTTTCTGCAGCGGGTGGCTGTTGTTGACCGACAGGCTCTCGATGGTGCTGATCGACTTGCCCGCCGCAGCGGACACCGGTGTCTGGCACGAGCGCACAGGAACCCCGTCCAGGTGCACGGTGCAGGCACCGCACAGGCCGGCGCCACAACCGAACTTGGTGCCGGTGAGGCCGACTTCATCGCGGATCACCCACAGCAGCGGGGTGTCGGGTTCGGCCTTGACGGTGACCGTCTTGCCGTTGATCTTCATGCCAATGCTCACAGCGTGTCTCCTGCTTTGTGGTTCGGTGGACGGTAGGGCCGCAGCGCAGCTTGCAGCTTCTCCGTGCTTTCAAAGCATGGCCGTGCCGCGAGCGAATGTCCAACACGTGCAAACCCTGATCCGCAGCAGCGCAGCGCGTTAGGCGGCCGCTGCACTCACGATGATTCGGCTGGCGCCGGCTTCATGCGCCAAGCGGCCAGCGCCGACAGCATGGTCATAGTGCCGAGCAGCGCGAAAGTCTCGTGAAAGGCCCGCACCGGCTCGGTGGCGTGCACCTGCAGCCGCCACGCCAGCACGATGCCGACCAGGTTCACACCCACCGCACCGCCCAGTTGGCGCAGGAAGTTGATGCCGCTGGCGCCCTGCGAAATCAGCACCGGCGGCAAGCCGCGCATCGCCCCCAGGTTGAGCGACGGCAGCACGAAGCCCAGGCCGATGCGCCCGACGATGGCGAAGGCGGTGATGACCCACAGCGAGGTGCTCAAGCCCACCCACAGCATCAGCCAGAACGAGGCCGCCAGCAGCAGCACGCCCACGGTCACCGGGCGGCTCACCGGCCAGTGGTCGGCCAGCCGGCCGGCGAGTGGAATCGTCAGTGCCAGCACAAGGCCTGCCGGCAGCAACACCGCGCCGGCCTGCGAGGGCGGCAGCTTCAGCGCGATCTGCATGAACACCGGCACGAGGTAGGTCGAGCCGAACAGCGCCATGCCGTAGATGAACGCCACGCAGCCGCCCATCGCGAACGGCTGGTGGTCGAACAGCGCCAGTTGCAGCAAGGGCCGCGCGCTGCGGCGCTGCAGCCGCACGAACAGCACCGCTGCCAGCGCACTCAGCAGCAGCAGCGCCGCCGGCCCCGCATACGACCCGCTGCCCGCAGCACGGTGCAGGTCGACCAGGCCGTTCAGCAGGCTGAGCACCGCCACCGCCAACAGCGCCAGCCCTTTGACATCCAGCGCGGCGCCGTGGCGGTTGGCCGCCACACCACCCGGTGCGGTGACCGGCAGGTAGCGCCGCGCCAGCGCCAGAGACACCACGCAGAACGGCACCACCACGAAGAAGATGGAACGCCAGCCCAGCCATTCGACCAACACGCCGCCCAGGCTGGGGCCGAGTGCCGGCGCCAGCACCACGCCGAAGCCGAACACGCCCATCGCCTTGCCCTGTTCGTGCGGCTCGAAGGCGCGAAGAATGATGATGGCCGGAATCGGCTGCAGCACGCCTGCCGCGAAGCCTTCGACCACCCGCATCGCCAGCACCCATTCGAAGCTGTTGGCCAGCCCGCCGCCGATGGCGCCCGCCATCAGCAAGCCGACCACGCTCGAGTAGGTGCGCCGGTAGCCATAGCGTTCGAGCAGCCAGGGCGTGGTCAGCATCGACAGCGTCATCGCCGCCATGAAGCCGGCCGACAGCCACTGCGCGCGTTCCTGCCCCAGCGTGAAAACGCGGCTCATGTCGGGCACCGCCACGTTGATGATGGTCGAGCCCATGATGGCCGCCATGGTGCCGATCATCACCGTCAGCAGCACCCACCAGCGGTAGTTGCCGCCGTGTCGGGCTTGCAGAGCGGCCAGCGAGCCGGGTGGCTGTGAATCGGCCATCCGCGCGGCTAAGGCAGTCGGGCGAGCAGCGTGGTCAAGCCCTGGCGCAGAGGCACCAGGTCGTCGATGACGACGCTCCACAGCGTGTCATCGTCGATACCGAGGTAACCATGAATCAGCCGATTGCGCACTGCAACCACCATGCGCCATGGCACGTTGGGAGCGGATGTCCGCACGTCAGCCGGAACATGTGTGGCCGCCTCGCCGATCAGTTCCAGGTTGCGAAGAACCGCGTCGTAGCGCATCGGCTCGGCTGCGAACGATGCGCGGTCCAGCCCTTGGGTGTAGGCCAGCACCTTGTCGCAGAACACCACCATGTCTTCGACATAAAACCGCCACTCGCGCGGCAGCGCTGCGTCAGACATGGATCGCGTCCCGTTCAACGAAGGAACGCAACTCGGTTCGCAGTGCAGTTTCCGTCACCAGATCGACCGGACAGCCCAGCAGGTCTTCAAGGTAGAACTGGACGCCGAAATAGCGCGCGGAAGTGGCTGGGCCGTCGAAAGCGACGAGCACATCGACATCGCTGCCCTCGCGAGCTTGCTCGCGGGCTCTTGAGCCGAACAACGCCAACCGCGTGACGCCGAAACGGCGTTGCAGCGCCGGCTTGTGTTGCGTCAACAGCGCAAGAAGGTCGTCGCGACTCATGGCCTGAATGATGACATCAGGTAGGCCGACGCGTCGAAGCGCAGCGTGCGCCACCAGTAGGCGGTGGTGAAGTTCGGCCACAGCGTGTCGATGCGGCCGCCCTCGCTCTGATACCAGCTCTTGCAGCCCGACGCCCACACCGTGGTCCGCAGGCGCCGCTGCACATCGGCGTAGCTGCGCGCCTGCACTTCGGGGCGCACCTCCAGGCTGCCGCCGTGGCGGGCCAGGTGCCGCACCGCCTGCACCACATAGTTCACCTGCGCCTCGATCATGAAGACGATGGAGTTGGAGCCCAGGCCGGTGTTGGGCCCCAGCAGCGTGAACAGGTTCGGGAAGCCGTGCGTGACCAGCCCCAGGTGTGTGGCCGCGCCCTGCATCCAGCGCTGCGCCAGGTCGACGCCGCCGCGCCCTTGCGTGTTCGTCAGCGCGCTGAATTCGGTGACCACGAAGCCGGTGGCGACCACGATGGCGTCGACCGCATGTTGCGCGCCGTCGCGCGTGACGATGCCTTGCGGGGTGATGCGCGCGATGGGCTGGGTGACCAGCGACACGTTGGGCCGCTTCAGCGTCGGGTACCAGGCGTCGGACACCAGCACCCGCTTGCAGCCGGGCGCGTAATCGGGCGTGGCCTGCGCCAGCAGTTGCGGGTCCTTCAACCGGTGACGCAGGTGGTGCGTGCCGGCCCAGCGCATCAGTTTCTGAAACTGCCGATTGCCCAGGAAGCCGAGCGAAAACAATTCGTTCAGCGCGTAGATGCGCCAGCGGTTCAGCCGCGACAGGCCCGGCAGGTTGCGGAACATCCAGCGCCTTGCG
>JANNBZ010000082.1:0-2860 GCA_031386065.1 Burkholderiales bacterium | reverse complement strand
GCCGGCAACCCGGCTGCGTTTGCCACGGTGACCGAGCTGGAACAGTACTTTCGCAGCGTCTACAAACCGTACGGCTGGCTGAGCGATGCGCAGTGGCGCCGCCTGACCGAAACCTCGACCCGCCGCCTGCCCGACGGCCGCGTGACGCCGCACTACGACCCGGCGATGGTGATGCAGTTCACCCACCACGACGACGACTACGGCCTGTGGGACGAATGGGACACGCTGGATTTGCCGGTGCTGTGTTTGCGCGGCGAGCATTCGGATTTGCTGCTGCCCGAGACCACCGAGCAGATGCGCCAGCGCGGCCCGCGTGCGGTGGTCGCCACCATTGCCGGCTGCGGCCATGCGCCCGCGTTGAACACGCCGGAGCAGTTCGCGCTGGTGGAACGTTTTCTGGCCGCAGACCCGGGCTGACGGGCAAAGGCCCGCCTCGGGCAGGGATCGCAGGCGTCCCTAGAATGTTCGGCTTCCTGCCCACCGGTCCCACTCCATGTCCTCAGGTGTCATCCGCATCCGCGGCGCCCGTCAGCACAACCTCAAGAACCTCGACCTCGACATTCGCACCGGCGAGATGACGGTGGTCACCGGACCCAGCGGCTCGGGCAAGTCCAGCCTCGTGTTCGACACGCTGTACGCGGAAGGCCAGCGCCGCTATGTCGAAACCTTCAGCGCCTATGCGCGCCAGTTCCTCGACCGCATGGACCGCCCGGCGGTCGACCGGGTCGACGGCGTACCGCCGGCCATCGCGATCGACCAGACGAATCCGGTGCGCACCTCGCGCTCGACCGTCGGCACGATGACCGAGCTGAACGACCACCTGAAGCTGCTGTTCGCGCGGGCTGCCGAGCTGTTCGACAAGCAGACTGCGCAGCGCGTGCGGCACGATTCGCCGGAGACGATCTATGCCGAACTGATGGCGCGCACGGCCGCCGACGATCCGCGCCTCGTGCTCACCTTTCCGGTCGAGCTGCCGGCCAGCACCACGGCCGAGGAAGTGACGCAGTGGCTGTCGGCGAGCGGCTTCACGCGCGTGCATGCCGAGCGCGAAGTGGCCTCGCCCACCGGGCCGCGCAAGTTGCTCGATGTGGTGGCCGACCGCTTCCGCATTCAAGGCGTCGAGAAGGTGCGCGCGGTCGAGGCGATCGAGACGGCGCTGAAGCGCGGCAGCGGGCGCGTCAACGTGTACGTCGTGCCTGAAGTGGGCGACGCGTCGCTGTGGCGTTTCTCGACCGGCCTGCACTGCCCCGACAGCGACCTGCGCTATGCCGACCCGCAGCCGGCGCTGTTCAGCTTCAACTCCGCGATGGGTGCCTGCGACACCTGCCGCGGCTTCGGCCGCGTGATCGGTGTCGACTACGGACTGGTGGTGCCCGACCCGCGCAAGACCCTGCGCGCCGGCGCCATCAAGACGTTGCAGACGCCGGCCTGGGCCGAGAACCAGGCCGACCTGATGCGCTACGCCGGCGAGGCCGGCATTCCGCGTGACACGCCGTGGGCGCAGCTCAGCGAGGCGCAGCGCGAGTGGGTCGTCAACGGCTCGCCGAACTGGAACGGAAAGTGGCACAAGCAGTGGTACGGCGTGAAGCGCTTCTTCGAGTACCTGGAGTCCAAGGCCTACAAGATGCACATCCGCGTGCTGCTGTCGAAGTACCGCAGCTACACGCCCTGTGGTGCCTGCGGCGGCGCACGGCTGGCCACCGAGGCGCTGCTGTGGCGGCTGGGCTCGCGCGCCGATGCCGACGCGGTGCTGTCGCCCGAGAAGCGTTTCATGCCGAGCGGCGTGGCATGGTCGCGCGAGCAGTTGGAGGCGCTGCCGGGGCTGACGGTGCACGATTTGATGCTGATGCCGATAGACCGCATCCGACGTTTCTTCGACGCCATCAGCTTGCCCAGCAGCCTGCTCGACGACGCGCTGAAGCTGCTGCTGGACGAAATCCGCACCCGCCTGAAATACCTCTGCGACGTCGGCCTGGGCTACCTCACGCTGGATCGCCAGAGCCGCACGCTCAGCGGCGGCGAGGTGCAGCGCATCAACCTGACCACGGCACTGGGCACCTCGCTGGTGAACACGCTGTTCGTGCTCGACGAGCCCAGCATCGGCCTGCACCCGCGCGACATGAACCGCATCGTCGAGGACATTCACCGGCTGCGCGATGCGGGCAACACCATCGTGGTGGTCGAACACGACCCGGCGGTGATGCTGGCCGCCGACCGCCTGATCGACATGGGCCCGGGGCCTGGCGAGCGCGGCGGCAGCATCGTGTTCGACGGCGTGCCCGAAGACATTCGCAGCGCCGACACGCTGACCGGCGCTTACCTGGGCGCGCGCAAGCACGTCAGCATGGGCATCAAGCGGCTGGTCACCGAAGCCACGCCGAAGCTGATTCTCGAAGGCGCGCGCGACCACAACCTGAAAAACGTGACGGTCGAATTCCCGCTGCAGCACCTGGTGTGTGTGACGGGTGTGTCGGGCTCCGGCAAGAGCACGCTGATGCAGGACGTGCTAGCCCCCGCGTTGGCGCGCCACTTCGGCAAACCCACCGAAACACCGGGCGCGTTCGACCGCTTGCTGGGGGCTGACTGGTTGACGCAGGCGGTGTTCGTCGATCAGTCACCCATCGGCAAGACGGCGCGTTCCAACCCAGCCAGCTACGTCGGCGCGTTCGACGAAATCCGCAAGCTGTTTGCCGAATCGCCACTCGCGCAACAGCGCGGTTACGGCCCCGGCATGTTCAGCTTCAACGCCGGCAACGGCCGCTGCCCGACCTGCGGCGGCTCGGGCTTCGAGCATGTCGAAATGCAGTTCCTGAGCGACGTGTACCTGCGCTGCCCCGACTGCGACGGCAAGCGCTTTCGC
>JANNBZ010000090.1:0-4998 GCA_031386065.1 Burkholderiales bacterium | reverse complement strand
CAGGCGCGCTACACCGGCGGCGTGCCCGAACTGATGGACGGGCTGGAAGTGGTGCTGATCGCGGTTGGCCTGTTCGCCGTCGGTGAAGCGCTGTACATGGTGCTCTACGAAGGCAAGACGGTCGAGACGCAGAACGCGATGAGCAAGGTCCACATGACGCGCGCCGAATGGTCGCGGTCATGGCCCGCCTGGCTGCGCGCCACCGCCATCGGCTTCCCCTTCGGCACCATTCCGGCGGGCGGCAGCGAGATCCCGACCTTCCTCAGCTACGCCGCCGAAAAGAAGCTGTCGAAGAACGCCGGCGAATTCGGCACCACCGGCGCCATCGAAGGCGTGGCAGGACCGGAAGCGGCCAACAACGCGGCCGTCACCGCCACGCTGATCCCGCTGCTGACGCTGGGCATTCCCACGTCGAACACCACCGCCATCCTGCTCGGCGCGTTTCAGAACTACGGCATCCAGCCGGGCCCGCAACTGTTCGAGAAAAACTCGGCCCTGGTGTGGGCGCTGATTGCGTCGCTGTACATCGGTAACGTGATGCTGCTGATCCTCAACCTGCCGCTGGTCGGCCTGTGGGTGAAGCTGCTGAAGATTCCGAAGTCGTACCTGTACTCGGGCATCCTGATCTTCGCCACGGTCGGCGTCTACGGCATGCGCCAGTCGGCGTTCGACCTGGTGCTGCTGTACGCCATCGGCCTGCTCGGCGTGGTGATGCGCCGCTACGATTTCCCCACCGCACCGGTGGTGGTGGGCATGATCCTGGGCCCGCTGGCCGAGGCGCAGATGCGCAACGCGCTGTCCATCGGCGAAGGCCGCTGGACGGTCTTCCTGGAACGGCCGATGTCGCTGTTCCTGGTGCTGGTGGTGGCGAGCGTGCTGGTGTTGCCGCGGCTGGTCGCGCGTTTGCGCAGGCGCTGAACGGCCGAGAGGCGAGCCCGCCGTACCCGCGCCTCAGGCGCCCGCGCCCAAGGCCTTGGCGCGTTCGAGCTGGGCCTTGCGGGCCACAGGGTCGTCAGCCACCTGGGTCGGCCAGCCCTGCATGTACTGCAAGGCGATGGCCGACAACGCCGCGATCCACTCGTGCTGGTCGTTCAGGCAGGGCAGATAGTGAAACTCCTGGCCGCCGGCATGCATGAAGGCTTCGCGCGCTTCCTGGTTGATCTCTTCCAGCGTTTCAAGGCAGTCCGAGGTGAAGCCAGGGCACATCACGTCGACACGCTTCACGCCCTGGCGCGCCAGGGCGATCAGGCTGGGCTCGGTGTACGGCTGCAGCCACTCGGCCTTGCCGAATCGACTCTGGAACGTGACGGCCATGTCGTCGGCGGACAGCCCCAGTCGCTCGCGCAGAAGGCGCGCGGTCTTTTGGCTCTCGCAGTGGTACGGGTCGCCGAGCATCAAGGTTCGTTGGGGCACGCCGTGGAAGCTGAGCACCAGCTTGTCGGGCCTGCCGTGCGCTTGCCAGTGGTCGGTGACGCGCTTGGCCAGCGCTGCGATGTAGCCCGGGTCGTCGTGGTAGTGGTTGACGAAACGCAGCTCGGGCAGCAATCGCACCCGCTTGCCCCAGTCGAACACCGCGTCGCTGACGCTGGCGGTGGTCGGGCTGGAGTACTGCGGGTAGAGCGGCAGCACGAGAATGCGCGTGGCTCCCGATGCCTTCAGTTCGTCGAGCACCGAAGCGATGGACGGGTTGCCGTAACGCATGGCGTGGCGCACCGTCACCGGGTGGCCGCGTTCGCCCAGATAACCGGCCAGCAGCATGGCCTGCTTAGCGGTCCAGACCAGCAGCGGTGAGCCTTCAGGTGTCCAAACGCTGGCGTACTTGGCCGCCGACTTGGCTGGGCGCACACGCAGGATGATGGCGTGCAGGATCGGCTTCCAGATGAGACGCGGAATTTCGACCACCCGGGTGTCGCTGAGAAACTGCCCCAGGTACCGCCGCAAGGCCGATGCCGTCGGCGCATCGGGGGTGCCCAGATTGCACAGCAGGATGGCCGTCTTCGTCGGTGCGCCGTGGGTGTGCGCGGGTTCGCTGGCAAGAGGCATGGAAGTCGGGAACCTTGAACGAAGCTGGACGAGATGAACAGGGGGCGAGAATCGATCAGGCGGACGGCAAGCCGCCGTCGCTCCCTATCACGCGGCGGATGTCGGCCACGATGCGGGCGATTTCGACTGGCTTGGTCCAGTAGCCGCTGAAGCCGGCCTCGGCCGCTCGTTTCAGATCTGCCGGCATCGAATCGGCCGAGCACATGAACGCCGGCGTGCGGCTCAGTGAAGGCTGTTGGCGCAAGGTCTGCAGCAGATCGAAACCGTTCGTGTCGGGCAGATGGGCGTCGAGCACCAGTACGTCGGGGGTCCAGTCGCTCACCACGGACAGCGCTTCTTCGCCGTCCTCCGCCACACGAAGCTCGAACCCGCCTTGCAGTTGCACTGCGGCCGAAAGGAGCATCGCGTTGATGCGGTCGTCTTCGACGTACAGCATTCGCAGCGCGGGCAGGGCTGCAGTGGGTGAGGCGATTTCGGGCGAAGGTGTGAGCACGGCGTGCGTCATGAGCGACGGTTCAATCGCGCTTGCGGCGCTGCGGTGTCGCGCGTGCGCGAAGGCTGACTCTGGATGGCAAGCGTCAACAACAACTGCATGAAGGGTAGCGCCAAGCGTGTCCGTGGGGATCAGCACTGTAAGGGACAAAGCCGGCCCGAGTGCCGCCACGGCCTTGCGATTTGAAGCCAGCGTGCGGTTCGACTTTGCGGCCGTGCCCGCAGTCAGCGCGGCATGGACCATTCGGGTGGCGCGTGCGGTTGCGTGTCAGAGAACCGCATCACCTCGAAGCGCACGCTGGGCGCTGTCGGGTCCAGCGGTGACGCACCCAAGCCGATCACGCCACCGCCGTGCAGGGTGCAGGTGCTGCGCCGCAGTCCGACGATTTCGGTCTCGGCCGAAAAGCAGACATAGGTGCCGTTGTAGCTGAGGTCGGTCAACTGAAAGGCGCCGCCGTGCCAGTCGATGCGGGCATGCGAGCGTGACACGCGGGAGTCGTCGATGCAGTAGTTGGCCTGCGGGCTGCGGCCCAGCACCACCGGCAGGCTGGTGCCAGCAAAGACCCGGTTCATGTCCAGCCACACCAGGCGAATGCCTTCCGGCTCAGCGGCGGGTGGCATGTCGCCGTAGGCCGTGGCGGCGGTGTCGGTGAAACGGTGCGATTCCAGCACGTGCACATGCACAGGCTCAACGCGGCCACGCAATTGCATGCGGTCCAGGCTTCTAAAGCGGGATCGCTCGACCGTGCTCAAGCCCTCCAGCACCGCAGCGGTCGCAAGGGTCTCGTTGTCGCCCGCGTGGTCTAGCAAGCGGGCTGCGACGTTGACGGCGTCGCCGAACACATCGCCGGACATTTCGACCACTTCGCCGTGGGCCAGACCAACCTGCAATCGAAGACCGAGGATGGCCGAGCGGCTGGGCCCGCGCTTGCCGGCCTCGGCCAGCGCCATGCGCTCAAGCGCCTCGTGCATCTGGTCGGCGGCTTCGACCGCGTCGTAGGCGTTCACGAACATCGCCATCAAGCCGTCGCCCAAGGTCTTCACGACCGCGCCCTTGCAGACGATCACCACGTCGGCGAGCAGGGAGACGCTGTGGGTCACGACAGCTGTGGCCTCGGCGTTGCCCAGGCTCTCGTACAGGCCGGTGCTGCCGCGTAAGTCGGCAAACAGCACGCTGCGCTCGAAGGTCTGAGTCATGGCGCGAAGTCTAACTTCCCGTGAAATGGCTCACGAAACTGCTCGCGAAATGGCGCACGAAAAAACGGCCCGAAAAACGGGCCGTCGATTCACTCATTTACAGGTTGTCCAGATACGTGCGCAGCTTGTCGGAGCGGCTCGGGTGCTTCAGCTTGCGGATGGCCTTGGCTTCGATCTGCCGAATGCGCTCGCGTGTCACGTCGAACTGCTTGCCGACTTCTTCGAGCGTGTGATCGGTGCTCATCTCGATGCCGAAGCGCATGCGCAGCACCTTGGCTTCGCGCGGCGTAAGTGAGTCGAGGATGTCCTTCACCACATCGCGCAGGCCGGCCTGCATCGCGGCTTCGATCGGCGCGGTGTTGTTGGTGTCTTCGATGAAGTCACCCAGGTGCGAATCGTCGTCGTCGCCGATCGGCGTTTCCATGCTGATCGGCTCTTTGGCGATCTTCATGATCTTGCGGATCTTGTCTTCCGGGATCTCCATTTTCTCGGCCAGCGTCGGCGCGTCGGGCTCGAAGCCGAACTCCTGCAAGTGCTGGCGGCTGAGCCGGTTCATCTTGTTGATCGTCTCGATCATGTGCACCGGGATGCGGATCGTGCGGGCCTGATCGGCGATGGACCGCGTGATGGCTTGGCGAATCCACCAGGTCGCATAGGTCGAGAATTTGTAGCCCCGGCGGTACTCGAACTTGTCGACCGCCTTCATCAGGCCGATGTTGCCTTCCTGGATCAGGTCGAGGAACTGCAGGCCGCGGTTGGTGTATTTCTTGGCGATGGAAATCACCAGCCGCAGGTTGGCCTCGATCATTTCCTTCTTGGCATCGCGCGAGGATTTTTCACCCTCGTTCATCCGCTTGTTGATCTTTTTCAGATCTTCGAGCGGCACCACCGCGCGGGCCTGCTGGTCGGTCAGCTTCTTCTGCAATTCCTGCACCGGCGGCAGGTTGCGCGCCAGGATCACGCTGTACGCCTTGTTGGCCGCAACTTCCTTCTCGGCCCACTTCAGATTCAGGATGTTCGGCGGGAAATGCTTGATGAAGTATTCCTGCGGCATGCCGCATTTGTCGACCAGGATCTTGCGCAGCTCACGTTCGTAGCGGCGCACGTCGTCGACCTGCGAGCGCAGGATGCCGCACAGCTTCTCGATCGTCTTGACCGTGAAGCGGATCGTCATCAGTTCGGCGCTGATGGCTTGTTGAGCCTTGCTGTAAGGCGGCGACTGGTAGCCGTCTTTCTCGAAGGCCTTTCGCATCTTGTCGAAGTTGA
>JANNBZ010000072.1:0-16274 GCA_031386065.1 Burkholderiales bacterium | reverse complement strand
AAAACTGCTGCAGTCGAACTCACCCTGGGCGGTGACGAGCCGGCGCTGGCCGATGCGTTCGATCAGCGTCTCGTTGCGGCTGCGGTACTCGATCAGGTCGGCGATGGTGCCGATCTTCAGCCCGTGTTCCTTCGCAAAAATCTCCAGGTCGGGCAGGCGCGCCATCTGCCCGTCGTCCTTCATGATTTCGCAGATCACCGAGGCGGGCGACAGGCCGGCCATCACCGACAGGTCGCAGCCGGCTTCGGTGTGCCCGGCGCGCATCAGCACGCCGCCGTCTTGCGCCTGCAGCGGAAAGATGTGGCCGGGCTGCACCAGGTCGCTGGCGACGGCCTCGCGCGCCACGGCGGCCTGCACGGTGCGTGAACGGTCAGCGGCCGAGATGCCGGTGGTGACGCCTTCGGCAGCCTCGATCGACACCGTGAACGCGGTGCCGTGCTGGGCGCCGTTGCGCGCGGTCATCGGCGGCAGTTGCAGGCGTTCGCATCGCTCGCGCGTCAGCGTCAGGCAGATCAGGCCGCGCCCGAAGCGCGCCATGAAGTTGATGGCTTCGGGCGAGACGTGGTCGGCCGCCAGCACCAGGTCGCCTTCGTTCTCGCGGTCTTCTTCGTCGACCAGGATCACCATGCGGCCAGCGGCGAGCTCGGCGATCAGCTCAGGAACAGGGGAAATGGCCATGTCGGAATTGTAGGTGGGCAGGCCTGCGCGGCCCGGCGGTCAACGCCCGGCGGGCGCGACCGACAGCATGCGCTCGACATAGCGCGCGATCATGTCGACTTCGAGGTTCACGCGCGCGCCAATTTTCAGCGCGTGCAGCGCGGTGTTTTCGATGGTGTGCGGGATCAGGTTGATGCTGAATTCGCAGCCCTCGGCCGGCGCTTTGAAGTCGGTCACGGTGTTGACCGTCAGGCTGACGCCGTTGACCGTGATCGAGCCCTTGTAGGCCAGGAATTTGGCGAGTGCGGCGGGCGTGCTGACGCGCAGTTCCCACGATTCGCCAACCGGCGCGAAGTGCGTGACCATGCCCACCCCGTCGACATGGCCGCTGACGATGTGGCCGCCCAGCCGGTCGTGCGCGCGCAGTGCTTTTTCCAGGTTGACCGGGCCGCCGTGGTCGAGCCCGGCCGTCTTGTCCAGACTCTCGGCCGAGATGTCGATGCTGAAGTGGTGGGCCGCCAGGTCGAAGCGGGTGACCGTCATGCAGGCGCCGTTGATGGCGATGCTGTCGCCGAGCTGCACGTCGTCGAGGTAGCCCGCAGGTGTGTCGATGCGCAGCTGCTTGCCGTGCAAGCCGTCTGGGCCCAGGGCGGTGGCCTGCGTGATGCGGCCGACGCCGGTGATGATGCCTGTGAACATGTTCGGAATTGTCTCAGGCGCTGTGCTGCGCGCAGTCACGCAGGCGTCAAAGCCCTGATGCTGCGGAGCGAGCGATCAGGCGCAGGTCGTCGCCGAGCATCGTCACGCTGTGGAAGCGCAGCGCCAGCCCGTCTTCCAGCCGTTGCAGCGGGCCGAACGCTGCCAGCTCGCGGCCGCTGCCGAGCAGCGTGGGCGCCATGTAGACCAGGAACTCGTCGACCAGCCGCTCGCGCACGAACGAGCCGTTCAGCTTGTGACCGGCCTCGACATGCAGCTCGTTGACGCCACGCCGCGCCAGGTCGGCCAGCATCGCGACGAGGTCGACCTTGCCGCTTGGCGACGACGCCAGCGCGATGCTGGCACCGCGCGCTTCCAGCGCGGCCTGCCGCTCGGGATGCGGCTGCGCGGCGTACAACAGACACGCGCCGGGCGCGTCGAGAATGCGCGACGCCGCGGGGGTTTCCAGCCGTGAATCGACCACCACGCGCAACGGCTGTTGCGCGGTGGTGACCCACCGCACGTCGAGCCGGGGGTTGTCCTCAACCACCGTGCCCACGCCCGTCAGCAGCGCGCCGGCCCGCTTGCGCCACGCGTGGCCGTCGATGCGGGCGGCCTCGCCGGTGATCCACTGGCTGACGCCGTTGTCGAGCGCGCTGCGGCCGTCGAGCGAGACTGCCACCTTCATGCGCACCCACGGGCGCTGGCGCTGCATGCGCGAAAAAAAACCGATGTTCAGCTCGCGGGCTTCATCGGCATGCGAACCCGCCGTGACCTCGATGCCAGCGGCGCGCAGGCGCGCGGCGCCTTGTCCGGCGACCAGCGGATTCGGGTCTTCAATGGCGAACTGCACCCGGCCCACGCCGGCAGCGACCAGCGCGTCGCAGCACGGCGGTGTGCGCCCGTGGTGGGCGCAGGGTTCGAGCGTGACGAAGACGCTGGCGCCGACCACGCTTTCGCCGCGCGACTGCGCGTCGCGCAGGGCCATCACTTCGGCGTGCGGGCCGCCGGCCTGCTGCGTGTGACCCTGACCGATGACGCGGCCCGCTGCGTCGGCGATCACGCAGCCAACGCGCGGGTTCGGCTCGCTCAGGCCGATGGCGCCCTGCGCCAGTTCAAGCGCAAGCTGCATCGCGTCGGTGGGTGGATGGGCGGTCATGGCGGTCAAGGTTGGTGTTGCAGCGTGCCGAGGTTGGCGAAATTCTGCGCGCCCTGGCCGTCGGCTTTCACCGCGCTGCCGCCGGGGCACGACTGATCGCCCTTGATGACCAGAAAGTTCTGCTGCGCCAGCGCCGCGTCCACCGCCGTGTAGCTGTCGGGGTGTTCGGCGTTGCGGTCGACGCTGCCGCTGTTGTCCTGGTCGGCCGAGTAGCGGCACACCTTGTGCGTGGTAGCGGTGGTGCCCAGTGCCCAGCCTTGCGGCTGCACGCTGCTGCGGCCCGACCAGCGTGCCGGCGTGCCGGTGGGCTGCACGGCGCAGTGGTAGGCGACGAAGCGCTCGCCCAGTTCCGACCACGCTGCCACGCCCCACGACAAGGGCGTGGCCGACAGCGGCACCGCTTCGCGCCGCGTGCGGTTGCCGACGCTGTAGGCGACCGTCTTCATCGCCTCGGCGCCGCACTGCGCCGGGCCGGGGTACGAGCCGCCGCTGAGCGCCAGCGCCATCGCCACCGGCAACGGGGTGTCGTTGGCACGCGCTGCGTCGGGCACACCGGCCAGCGAAAAGCGCACCTGCCCGCTCAGCAGCATCGCGCTCACCGCGTTGCAGCTGACGAGGTCGGCCGCCGTGATGTCGCGCGTTCGGGCGGCCACGCCGCTGCAGACCGCGCTGACGCGCCCGCTGGCGTTGTCGATCACGAACAGCGTGCCCTGCGCGCTGTCGGGTTTGAGCACGCTGCGACCGTCGCCCAGGTCTTTCGCGCTGACCGGCACCGACACCGCGCGGCCCGCGACCGATCGCACCGCCTGCTGGCGCGGCGTGACGGCCAGTGCGGCCGACAGCGCCGGCGGCGTGGCCGCGATCAGCGAGTCGAGCACCACGCGCTGCGCGGTGCCGGTGCGATCAAACCAGTTCACGCTGACCGTGGCCGACTTGTAGCCGGAGTCGGCGTGAACCGGATCGACCGGCGTGACCTCGCGGCTCACCTCGAAGCTCACGTTGGCGCCGCCCTGGCCGGCGCTGACGCTGCGCGTCGCGGTGGCGATGTCGGCATACGCCTTCAGCCCCTGGCTGACGCTGACGGAGCCGAAATTGCGCAGCGATTCCATGTCGGCCTCGGCCAGGCGAACGGCTTCGGTCCGCTGGCGGGCGATGTCGGAATTCAGCCGCAGGCTGGACTGCACCCGGGCCATGGTCAGCATGCCCAGCGACAGCACCAGGAAAGCCACCAGCGCTTCGAGCAGCGTGGCGCCGCGGGCGCGCCGGAAGGCAGATGCAGATGCGGGCTTCATGATCAGAAGTCGCGCCAGCTGCCGGGCACGCGCGCGAAACTGCCGCTGTTGCCCTTCAGCGTGGCGAGCACGGCCGCGTCGTAGACCAGGTCGGGCGCAGCGTTGCCGCTGAAGGTCGACTCCG
This sequence comes from Burkholderiales bacterium, assembly GCA_031386065.1. Lineage (GTDB taxonomy): Bacteria > Pseudomonadota > Gammaproteobacteria > Burkholderiales > Burkholderiaceae_C > JANYJJ01. The sequence goes on along the minus strand of JANNBZ010000072.1, from coordinate 12,346 downwards.
ACATTGCCGCGCCGCGCAGCAGGCCAGGCCCGCTGCCGTTGTCCAGCCATTCGATGCGGCTGCCGTGCAGCACACCGTGCACCAGCACCGCACCGCTGAGGCGGAAGCTGCCGCGCGCGAGCAACATCACCGGCCGCGCGGCCGAGCCGAGTGCCAGCGGGCCGTCCAGCGTCACGTCGCCGTCGACCCACAGCAGGCTGGCGCCGCCGCCCGCGTCGACCGCCTGCAACAGCGCGCTGTTGCAGGTGCCTTGGCAGCTCACCGTGCGCACCACGGGCTGCAAACGCCACGCCGCTTTATCGAGACCGAAGAAGCTGCTGAAGAAGCGGTTGGCGCTGAGGCTTTGCAAGGCCGGGTCTTCGCTGGTGATGGCCAACGAGGGCGCGGCGCCGGGTGAGGTGGTTAGGCGCGCGTTCGGCAGCGACACCGCCGAGCCGGCATGCAGCACGCTGCCGCCCGACGCGGGGTCGGTGTTGTGCAGGCCCAGTGCGGCGGCGCTGGCGATGCCTTCGCGGGTGGTCAACGGCGCCGCCGGCGCGGTGGCCAGACCGGGCACCAGGGCGACCACTTGCTGCGCCTGCGCCGTTGCCACGGCGACGCTGCTGCTGCCGGGCAGGCACACGCCGGCCAGGCTGGTGCAACCGTCGGCCACCACGCGCAGCGCGCCGGGCTGCCGCGCCTTGACGAAGCGGATGGCAAACGCCACCGCCGGCCCGGCTTGCGGGTTGGCGGTCAGTGTCGGGTTGCCGCCGCTCGGGCAGCTGCAGTCCCAGCCGCTGCCCGCCCGCACGCAGGTGGGCTGTAACGCCACCTGCTGCGCGCTGCGGGTCCAGGTGAGCGGTGTGTGGGTGGCGGTTGCGGCGTCATAGCCCAGGAAGCGCTCGCGAAAACTCTTGTCGTTCACGCCCGTGCCGGGCCGGCAGTCGTCGCCCAGCTTGAGCGGGTTGTTGAGTTGGGCCAGCGCCCATTCCAGGCCCGCCTCGGCCGCCTCGAAGGCCTGCGTCGCGTGGTACTGGTTGGCCGAGACGCGCTGTTCGAACACCAGGTTGCGGTTCACGTAGGCGGCCACCAGCGTCATCGCGAAGAACAGCACCATGGTCACGATCAACGCCACCGCGCCGCGTTGCGAATGCGACGGCGGAATACGTCGTGAGTGAACGCGCTTCATACCGGGCACGCGCCGATGACGAGGTCGTTGCGCAGCCGCACCGCGCTGCGCACCGAGCGCAGCACCGCCGCGTCGGCCACCGCCTTGCCGCTCAACACCACGGCGAGGCTGCGCACCTGCTGGCGCGGCGGGCAGGTGGTGCTGCCGGGCGCGCAGTCAGCGGCACAAAAGCTGTCGAGCGACAGACTCTGCACTTCGGGCGTGACGCTGAAGGCGGTGACCAACATGGTGTTGGCGTCGGTCATGGCCTGCCAGTTGCCGCTGCCGAGCAGCATTTCGAGCACGCCGCTTCGCAGGCGGAAGCCGAACTGTTCGTTGCTGTCGAGGCTGTTGTTCTCGGTCGCGTCGCGCGAGAAGCGAAAGCTGACCGCGTCGGATGCGGCCGCCGACGGCGACACCGCGGTGTACGGGTTGGCGGCCACGCTGCTGGCGCCACGCTGCCAGACGCCGGCTTCGGCGTCGCTCCAGTAGCCGGCCCGGCGCAGGTCGCGCGCCACCATGTCGGCGGCGCTGCGCAGGTCTTGCATCAGGCGCGCTTCGAGCAGCAGGCTGCGGTTTTCGCGCAGGTTGCCGGTCAGCAGCGTCAGGCCGGTGGCCACGATGAACAGGCCGATCGCCAGGCCCACCAGCAGTTCGACGATGGACATGCCGCGCTGCGGTTGGCCGAGGCACGGTTGCGCAACGATCACAGGCTCCAGCAGCGCTTGTTGGCGGCGCTGTCGTTGCCGACGTTGCCGTCCGAGCCCGATGCGTAGCTGACGTTGGCGCCGTCCACGGTCAGCCTCAACACGCCGCAGGCGGTGTCGCTGCGCTGGCTGCCGGCGGCAGTGGCCAGCACGACGAAGCCGGCGTCGGTGGGCGTTTGCACATCGAGCTGGTAGTGGCCGGCCGGCGAGGTAGCACGCGAGCGCAGCTCGGCCAGGCTGCCATAGGCGACGTTGTTGCTGCGAAAGCGCTCTTGCGCCATTTGAAGGTCCATCAGGGCCACCAGCGCATCGGAGCGGCGCACCTTCTGCACGGTGCCCTGGTAGGCCGGGTAAGCCACAGATGACAGGAAGCCGGCAATGGTCACGGAGAACATCAACTCGATCAGGGTGAAGCCGCGCTGAGACCGGTTCGATGCCGGCCGCAGCCTGCGACGGCGTGTCGTGGTGGACTCGATTATCTGTGTCGCCGGGCGGCCGGTGGCGCAGGCGCGGCTCCGTTCGTCCGATGCCTGCAACCTCTGGTGCGTTTGATTCCGGTATTGGGTGGTCATGCTGTTCTCCGTTCAGCAGGCGCGGTAGCCGGGCACCGCAGGCACAGCGCCTGTCGGCGAGCAGGAGCGAACGCGGCCCATCACGTTGACGACGTGGTGCACCGCGCGACCGCTGTGCGAGACGACTTTCAACGTGCCGGTCGGCGTGCTGGTGCCGTGCAGCGGATCGAACAGGATGGAGTTGACGTTGGCCTGCACCCCGACCGAGTCGCTGCCTGCCAAGGCCACCGTCTTGATCTGTTGCGACGGCGCGGCGCAGGTGGCAGTACCGCTGGCATTACAGTGGCAATCGGCGCGTGCGCCGGTGTGCACCACGTAGCAGTTGCCCCAGGCCTGGGTGTGGAAGCTCAGGCGCACCGGCTGGTTGCGCAGCACGGCCTCCTGGCGTGTGAACTGGATGTCGGTGTGCAGGGCGGTCGCCACGCCGTCGATGCGCCGCGTGTCAAGGAAGCCCTGGAAGCTCGGGGCGACGGTGGACATCACGATGGCGCTGATCGCGGTCACGATGCCGGTCTCGATCAGGGTGACGCCGCGCTGACTTTTCTTCGGGTGCATGAAGGCTCCTCGCCGTGAACTCATGCAGCCAATGTAAAAAAATGCGTCAGCGGGCGCGTCCCCCGTGCGGTGGTGACGCCGGCCATCTTGTGGGTGAGCACCCGTTTGGGGGTGGGGGCGAAGGCGCGGGCTTGCCGCGCGGCAGCGTCAGATGTCGCGGATCAACTGCCGGAATTCATCCACGTCTTCGAAGCTGCGGTAGACGGACGCGAAGCGCACGTAGGCCACCTTGTCGATGCGCTTCAGTTCGCGCATCACCAGTTCGCCGAGGCGCGTCGACGGCACTTCCTTGGCGCCGCTGTTGAGCAGCTTGTCCTGGATGCGTTCGACCGCAGCGTCGATCTGTTCCACGCTGACCGGCCGCTTGCGCAGTGCCAGCGTCATCGAGGCGCGCACCTTGGCCATGTCGAAATCGGCCCGCGTGCCGTCTTTCTTGACGACCGAGGGCAGCGCGATTTCAGCCCGCTCGTAGGTCGTGAAGCGCTTGTCGCAACTCTGGCAACGGCGGCGCCTGCGCACCACGTCGCCCTCGTCGGACTCGCGCGTCTCGACGACCTGTGTTTCGTCGTGGCTGCAGAACGGGCAACGCAATCAATATCCCCTGCGCGCCAGCGCACCGTACCCTCCCTCCCCTTTGAAGGGGGAGGGTTGGGATGGGGGTGAAAGGGTGGAACGCACACCGGTATCGCGCAAACGGAATTCAGCGGTAGACCGGGAAGTCCCGCGTCAATGCCGCCACCTTGGCCCGCACGGCAGCGATGTTGGCTTCGTCGGCGGGTCGGTCCAGCACATCGGCGATCAAGTTCGCCGTGAGCCGCGCCTGCTCTTCCTTGAAGCCGCGCGTGGTCATGGCCGGTGTGCCCAGGCGGATGCCGCTGGTGACCATTGGCTTCTGCGGGTCGTTCGGGATGCCGTTCTTGTTGCAGGTCATGTGGGCGCTGCCCAGCACATTCTCGGCCTCCTTGCCCGTCAGCCCCTTGGGTCGCAGGTCGACCAGCATCACATGCGATTCGGTGCGGCCGCTGACGATGCGCAGGCCACGCTCAATCAGCGTCTCGGCCAGCACCACGGCGTTCTTCGCCACTTGCTGCTGATAGACCTTGAACTCGGGGGCCAACGCTTCCTTGAAGGCCACCGCCTTGGCGGCGATCACGTGCATCAGCGGCCCGCCCTGGATGCCCGGGAAGATAGCGCTGTTGATCTTCTTCGCGATGGCCTCGTCGTTCATCAGCACGATGCCGCCGCGCGGGCCGCGCAGGCTCTTGTGCGTGGTGGATGTCACCACGTCGGCATGCGGCACCGGGTTCGGGTAGACGCCGGCGGCGATCAGCCCGGCGTAGTGCGCCATGTCGACCATGAAGATCGCGCCGATATCCCTCGCGACCTTCGCGAAGCGCGCGAAGTCGATGCGCAGGCTGTAGGCCGAGGCACCGGCGATGATGAGTTTGGGTTGGTGCTCGTGCGCCAGTCGCTCCATCGCGTCGTAGTCGATTTCTTCGGCCGGCGTCAGGCCGTAGCTGACCACCTTGAACCACTTGCCGCTCATGTTCAGCGGCATGCCGTGCGTCAGGTGGCCGCCTTCGGCCAGGCTCATGCCCATGATGGTGTCGCCGGGGTTCAGCAGGCCAAAAAACACCGCCTGGTTGGCTTGCGAGCCCGAGTTGGCCTGTACGTTCGCGTGCGCCGCGCCGAACAGCGTCTTCACCCGGTCGATCGCCAATTGTTCGGCAATGTCGACGAACTCACAGCCGCCGTAATAGCGCTTGCCCGGATAGCCCTCAGCGTACTTGTTGGTGAGCTGGCTGCCCTGCGCGGCCATCACGGCGGGCGAGGCGTAGTTCTCGGAGGCGATCAGCTCGATGTGCTCTTCTTGGCGCTGGTTTTCACGCTGGATCACCGCCCACAGCTCGGGGTCGGTCAGGGCAACGGTGGATTGGGTGCGGTCGAACATGGTGTGGCAGTCCTCTTCAACAGAAGACCCGCGGCTGCAAGCGCACTCGGGGTGCGCGGCCATCGGGCTGCCCAGGCGAACGGCTGAAACGGGGAGGAAACCGGAACGGGCTCGACCCTGCCCGCGCTTCCCGGTGGTTCACCACCTCTGACCAGGCCGGAGCCTTGCCACATCGCCAGTCGCGCAGAGGCCCGCAGTGTATCGCGCGCCGGCCGGCGGACACCGCCGCGCGCCGTGTCAGCGCAGCGAAGCGACCTGCTCGGGCGCGGGCACCGGAGCGGCTTCGGTTTTCACCGGGATCACCTCCACCTCCATCTTCGGCCGGGCCACGACAGCAGGCGCGTTCGACGACGCGTTCACCGCCACCGTTTTGCCGCCCGCCACCTGGCGCAGGTGGCCTTGCTCGGCCAGCACGCGGCCGGCGTAGCCGCCGTCGTCGCTCAAGTTCGCCGCGCCCACGTAGTAGCGCAGACCCGCCTCCAGGCTGCCGGCGCGCGCGATGCATTCCTTCAGCACCTGCACCCCGACCCGCAGATTGGTGACCGGATCGAACGCCGCCAGCGTGCCGCCGAAGGCCTCGTACTTGTCGTCGTGCACCCGCGTCATCACCTGCATCAGCCCCTGGGCACCGACGTTGCTCTGTGCGAACGGGTTGAAGCTCGACTCGACCGCCATGATCGCCAGGATCAGCGTCGGGTCCAGGCTGACGCGTTCACCCACGTACCAGGCTTCCTTCACCAGGCGGCTGATCGGCTCGGGGGCCACGTGATAACGCCGGGCCAGCCAATGCGCGACCGCCAGCTGCTGGCGATTCAGTTCTTTCGGGTCGGTGGCCGTGGCACGCGCGATGGCGTCGGGCTCGCTCAGTTCGGCCGCCAGGCGTACTTCAGGGTCCACCCGCGCTTCCTGACGCGCCTGCAGCCAGCCCAGGGTGTGCGCTTCGATGGTGTGGCGCACGTCGGACCGGCTGGCGACGAACAGCACGGCGCCCACGCCCACCAGGCCCAGCAGCGCAAAGGTGTTGTGGCTGACTTCCAGCAGTCCTTGCCCGGCGTCGCGCACGAACACGCTGGCGGAACGGGCCACGCTGAGGCCGAAGCTGCGGACGAGATGGAGTTGATTGCGAAGCGCTGTCATGTTGATCCAGTGTTCTGTGCCCCGACCCCAAAACGGGCGATGGCTCGCCCGCATCGGGATGCGGCAGTGATAATCGATCCGGCCAGCCAGGCCGAATTTTTCAGCCTGCTGCACCTCGATCCGGCAGCGTTGCGCCCTCTCCATCCCAACGATGCGGGGCGCGGGTAATCCCTGATTCAGGATCAGGAAGCCGAATTCTAGGAAGGCTTGTCATAACCGGTCAAGCCTTTAGAAATTACCTCTAACTACTTTTGAATATGAAATACCGCGACCTTCGTGAGTTCATGCACAGGCTGGAAGGCCTGGGGGAACTGAAACGGGTCGCAAACCCAGTCTCGGCGCGGCTTGAGATGACAGCGCTCAGCGACCGGGTGCTTCGAGCCGGTGGTCCGGCGCTGCTTTTCGAGCGGCCTGCCGGTTACAAAATTTCAGCCTTGACGAACCTGTTCGGCACGCCTAGGCGGGTCGCCATGGGCATGGGCGCCAACGAGGTGAGCGAGTTGCGTGACGTGGGTCACGTGTTGGCCAATCTGAAGGAACCCGAGCCACCCAAAGGACTGAAAGATGCGGGCCGGCTGTTACAGATGATCAAGGCGGTGTGGGACATGAAACCGGCCACGGTGCGCCGCGCGTCCTGCCAAGAGCAGGTGTTGAACGGCCCGGATGTCGACCTCGGCATGCTGCCGGTGCAGACCTGCTGGCCGGGCGACGTGGGTCCACTGATCACCTGGGGCCTGGTAATCACGCGCGGACCGCAGGGCCTGGCCAGCCCGCGCACGCGCCAGAACCTGGGCATCTACCGCCAGCAGGTGATTGCGCGCAACCAGGTCGTGATGCGCTGGCTGGCGCACCGGGGCGGCGCGCTTGATTTTCGGGATTTCGCCCGCGCCAACCCGGGCCAGTCGTTCCCGATCGCGGTGGCCCTGGGTGCCGACCCGGCAACCATTCTCGGCGCAGTGACGCCGGTGCCCGACAGCCTGTCGGAATACCAGTTTGCCGGCTTGCTGCGCGGCAGCCGAACCGAAGTGGCCGACTCGTCGGTGGGTGAGGGCGGCTTGATGCTGCAAGTGCCAGCCAGCGCCGAGATCGTGCTGGAGGGCCGCATTCCGGTGGCCGAACCCGGCTTCGTCGGCGACAGCGAACACGGCGTGCGCCTGAAGGAGCAGGGCGGCTACCTGTATGCGCTGGAGGGCCCGTTCGGCGACCACACCGGTTATTACAACGAGCAGGACTGGTTCCCGGTGTTCGAGATCACCCGCATGACGATGCGGCGCGATCCGATCTACCACTCCACCTACACCGGCAAACCGCCCGACGAGCCGGCCGTGCTCGGCGTGGCGCTGAACGAGGTGTTCGTCCCCATCCTTCAAAAGCAGTTTCCGGAGATCGTCGACTTCTACCTGCCGCCCGAAGGTTGCAGCTACCGGATGGCGATCATCAGCATCAAGAAAGCCTACCCCGGCCACGCCAAGCGGCTGATGTTCGGCCTGTGGAGCTACCTGCGCCAGTTCATGTACACCAAGTTCATCGTGGTGACCGACGACGACGTGGACATTCGTAACTGGCAGGACGTGGTCTGGGCCATCACCACCCGCATGGACCCGGTGCGCGACACCACGCTGGTCGAAAACACGCCCATCGACTACCTCGACTTCGCCTCCCCGGTCAGTGGCCTGGGCGGCAAGATGGGACTCGACGCCACCTCGAAGTGGCCCGGCGAGACGCAGCGCGAGTGGGGCCGCACGATCCGCATGGACGCGGCGGTGGAACAGAAGGTGGCGGCGGTGTTCGACGAGATCATGCGTACGCATGCGGCAGGTTGAAGTCGGCGCACAAACATTCCGAAATTCCGCAGAAATGGCTTGAACTGGTGACTGTCGTGACCTAACTTTGAGAGGCCTGCATGCAGGCAAATCCAGCGGCGCAGTCACTGCGCCCAAGGAGCCCCGGACCTCTAACCTCCGGAGCCCCGAACCGGCAGCGCCAGTTGCCTGCCCCTCTCACCGGGAACGGTGAGAGGGGTCTACTTTTTCAGGCACCCGTCTTTATGCTGGTTTCACCGACTGGCAGACTTTGCGTCGCTGCCGGTAGCCATGCCCGCAGCGCAACATGGCCGGGCGGCGTCAACTCCAGCGCCCGGTCTCCCGCTGTTTTTCTGAGCCAGCCTTTGTCGACGAAGTGGCGAAGGAACTCGGCAGCGAGCTTTCCGGCGAGATGATCACGGCGCTCGGACCAGTCCATGCAACCATAGGCCACACCGCGCCCACCCTTGGCAGATCGGCGCAGCCAAGCGGCACCGTCCATCCCCAGTTCGCTCAGCCCTGACGCGCCCACCTCGGTGACCTTGAATCCATCGTCGTCGGGCGTGAGCCACTGCCGGTCGAGCAGCGACTGCATGACGGAGACCCCGATCCGACCGGCAATGTGGCCGTAGCAGCAGCGCGCATATCGCAGCCGTTGCTTGGTCGGTGTGGACCAGGCCTGGGCGTGGCTGCCACGCTCAGCCACCATCGCAAGAGCCTCCAACGCGTGCGCCACTTCGGCATCGGCGAGTCGGTAGTACCGGTGCCGCCCGCGGACCTCGCATGCAAGCAGGCCGGAATCCAGCAACTTGCTGAGGTGGCCGCTGGCCGTCGACGGGGTCACCGACGCTGCCGTGGCCAACTCGCCCGCACTTGCAAACTCACCGCTCAAAAGGTACGACAGCATGCGCGACCGGGTCGGGTCGGCCATCAACGCTGCGGCGCGTGCCAGGCAGGGTTCGTAGGGCGTGGTCATCATGTCCGTCGGGTTGGAGTGTCGAGTCGCGAGGGATGGCGATGTTCGTTGCGCGGCTAGAGCAACACCGCGTTGGAGTCCAACGGCGCTTCGGCTCGGTTGTGTAAGCTGTAGTCGCGCTCGACGCTAACCACTCGGATTCGGTACTCGGAGAACACCGACTCACGGCCCTCACGCTGTCCACCGCGATGGCAGGCCTGGTTTCTCCAGACGCTGATGGCTGCCTCGCTGCGCCAGTAGCTCAACGACAAGAACACATCCGGGCGACCCAGGCTTTGGAACCGCTCGACGGACACAAAGCCGTCGATGGCCTCCAGCGCCGGCCGCAGATCGGCGGCGATGTCAAAGTAGCGCTGGGCCAGTCCGGGGCGAGGTGTCACCTCGAAGAGCACGGCCAGCATCACGCCGCCTGCGTTTGGTGCGGTTCTGACACCGACAAGGCCGGTCTCTGGAAGGTCAGGTCCACGATCTCGGTGAAGCTGCGCTCCTCTTTTCGGATGAACATCTCGCGTTTGGCGAATTCGAAGTTCTGCTGTGCCCGGGCGTCAGTCTTCAGTCGAGCTCGATAAGTCTCGTAGGCCGCCAGCGAGGGGAAGGCAACGAGCCCCCAGGCCTCGTAGTTTGTCCCCTCGTGCGGCATGAAGTAGCCCAGCAGATGGCCGCCACAGCGCGGGATGATCTCTGCCCAGGCCTCGGCGTACTGGTTGAACAATGAGCGCTTGAATGGGTCGATCTCGTAGCGGATGAAGCAGGTGATGGTCACGTTGGCGTCCTGTTTGGTTGGGTTGCCAGAGTGTCTGTTTCAGAGCGCTGGATTCGCTTCGGCGGCGGCCGAAACATTCGCGACTTCATGCCGAGCCGTCGGCGACGCCACGTTGCAGATGGCCGACAGTCCGGCGCTGGCGCACCGCCGATATCAGCACTGGGCCGAACTCGCCGGCGCCCAGGCGCATGAACGGAAATGAGCGCCCCACAGCGCCGCCAGGCTGATCAGCTCGCCGACATCGCTGGGCTTCAAGCCGACACGCCCTCGAGCGACAACAAGGCCCGCTTGCGGTCCAGCCCGCCGGCGTACCCGGTCAGCGAACCGTCGCTGCCCATCACCCGGTGGCAGGGCACGATGACCGAGATCGGGTTGCGGCCGACCGCCGCGCCCACCGCGCGGACCGCCTTCACCGACCCCACGGCGCGGGCGATGTCGCCGTAGCTCTGCGTCTGGCCGCTGGCAATGCGCAGCAGCGCCCCCCACACGCTGCGCTGGAACGGCGTGCCGTGCAGGTCCAGCGGCAGGTCGAAATGCTGTCGCTGGCCGCTGAAATAGCCGGCCAGTTGCGCGGCAGCGGCTATCAGCAATTCGTCGTCGGGTCGCACCGGTGCGGCCAGTGTGCCGGGGTGGTCTTTCTGGCCTTCGAACCAGGCGCCGGCCAGGCCTTTGTCGGTGCGCGCCAGCAACAGCGGACCCATTGGCGTGGCCACCGTGTTCTGGGCGATGGCCAGGGCGTGAACGGAAGTGGTTGCAAAAGTCATGTCGTCTCCAGGCTGTTCCACAAACGCAGCACCGCGTACGAGCGCCACGGGCGCCACGCCTGTGCCATCTGATCGGCCGCGCGCTGCGTGGTGGTGCCGAAGCGCTGCTGCATGGCCTTCAACACGGCCACGTCGTTGGGCAAGAACGCGTCGGGCCAGCTCAGCGCGCGCATGGCGATGTAGTGCGCCGTCCACGGGCCGATGCCGGGCAGGGCGCACAGCGCTTCGATCAGCGGCTCGATCGGCTGGTGCGCCGCCAGGCACGGCGCGAGCGTGGGCCACGCCTGCGCCAGCGCGATGATCGCGCCGGCCCGACTGCGAATGATCCCCAGCTCGGCGATCTGCTCGATGGCGGCCGCGCCCAACAGCTCGGGCGACGGGAAGACGCGGTCCACCTCGGCCCAGGGCGTGGTCGCCGGGGTGCCGAATCGCTGCACCAGCCGGGTTGCCAGCGTGCGCGCCCCAGCCACCGTCACTTGCTGCCCGAGCACGGCGCGCACCGCCAGCTCGAAGCCGTCCATGCTGCCGGGCAGGCGCAGGCCGGGCTCACCGGAAAGACCGGCCAGGGCAGCGTCGATGGCTTGCGGCGCGGCGTCGAGGTCGAGCCAGCGTCGCGCGGCAGCCGACACGCCGGCGCTGGCGGCGGCCAGCGCCGGTGAAAAGCTCAGCTTCACGCAACTGCGTGACGGCACGAACTCGGCGTCCATCCAGCCGGCGAGGTGCGACGGCAGGCCAGCCACCGAACCGGCGCGCAGCGTGCGCCGCACCCGCAGGCCTTCGACCTGCTCGACACCCGGAATCGCCCGCTGGCGCAGGAACCGCAACAGCCGCTCCACATCGAATGGCGCGCGGTAGCCCAGCGTCATCGACAGGCCGGGCGGCGACACGTCAGCCTCGACGTGTGCGCTGCTGCGCAGCCGGCTCGGGCTCATGCGGTAGCTGCTGGCAAACGCCGCGTTGAAGCGCCGCAGGCTGCGGTAGCCGCTGGCCGACGCCACCTGCGTGACCGGCAGTTGCGTGTCGGTGAGCAGTTGCTTGGCCAGCAGCAGGCGACGCGTCTGCAAATACTGCAGCGGCGTCACGCCGTGCTCGGCCTGAAAGATGCGGCGCAGGTGCCGGTCGCTCACGCCCAGCCGCTGCGCCACCTCAACCAAGCGCGGTGTGTCGCCGCCGGCGGCCTGGGCATCGAGCGCCTGTGCGGCCTGGCGGGCCAGCGTGCTCGACGCGTCCATCACCGTCCACGGCAAACCGGGGCCGGGCGCGATCTCGGGCCGGCACTTCAGGCAGGGTCGAAAGGCGGCGGCCTCGGCCTGCGCCGGCGTGTGGAAGAAGCGGCAGTTCTCGCGCTTCGGTGTGCGCACCCGGCAGATCGGCCGGCAGTAAATGCCGGTCGACGTGACGCCGACGAACAGGCGCCCGTCGAAACGCGCGTCGCGCGCCAGCAGCACGAGGTAGGAAGCGTCGGCATCGATGGGCATGGGTTGATTATGGCCAGCGGCGACAGCAGAACTCGCCATTTCCGGACATGTGGATCCGACGCCGCAGACGGGCCTGGTCAGCGGCCGCGAAGCCTGCATCGATGCCTCCCTACAATCCTGTGAACTTTTCGGGAACCGCCCTCATGCAAGTCGTCGCATCCAACTTCAAGGCCTATGACATTCGCGGCATCGTCGGCACGACGATCGACGAAACCTTCGCTGAACACCTGGGCCGCGCGTTCGGCACCGAAGCCCTCGCGGCCGGCGAGCGCGCGGTGGCGGTCGGGCGCGACGGCCGGGTGTCCGGCCCGTCCCTGGTGGCGGCTTTGATTCGCGGACTGGCCTCGACAGGCCTCGACGTGGTCGACCTCGGCGCCGTGACCACGCCGATGCTGTACTACGTGGCCGCCACGCGCGGGCGGCGCGGTTGCCGCAGCGGCATCATGGTGACCGGCAGCCACAACCCCAAGGACTACAACGGCTTCAAGATGGTG
>JANNBZ010000065.1:0-4733 GCA_031386065.1 Burkholderiales bacterium | reverse complement strand
AATGTCCGAAGACATCAGCCCCGCTCAGACCACTTGGCCAAGCTTGAAGATCGGCAGGTACATCGAGACCACGATGCCACCGATCAACACGCCCAGGATGACGATGATGAACGGCTCCATCAGACTCGACAGGCCCTTCACGGCTTCGTCCACTTCGTCTTCATAGAATTCGGCCGCCTTGCCCAGCATCTGGTCGAGCGAGCCCGACTCTTCGCCGATGGCGCACATCTGCAGCACCATGTTCGGGAACACGCCGGTCATCTGCATCGACGTGGTCAGCGCAGCGCCGGTGGACACGTCTTTCTGGATCTGCACGGTGGCGTCGGCGAACACCGCGTTGCCGGACGCACCGCCGACGGAGTCGAGTGCCTCGACCAGCGGCACGCCAGCGGCGAACATGGTCGACAGCGTGCGCGTCCAGCGCGCGACGGCCGACTTGTTGACCAGGTCACCGAACACCGGCACACGCAGCAGCAAGCGGTCCATGGCGCGCTGCATCTTCTCGGACCGCTTCCACGACTCCAGGAAGAAATAGACGCCGCCGCCGAGAAAACCGAAGATCAGGTACCAGTACTTGACGAAGAACTCGGACATCGCAATCACGACCAGCGTGGGTGCGGGCAGGTCGGCACCGAACGAACTGAACACGTCCTTGAAGGCCGGGATCACGAAAATCATGATCACCGCCAGCACCACGAACGCGACCACCAGCACCGCGATCGGGTAGATCAGCGCCGACTTGATCTTGTTCTTGATCGCCATGGTCTTTTCCTGGTAGATCGCGAGTCGATCCAGCAGGGTTTCCAGAATGCCGCCGGCTTCGCCCGCTTCGACCAGATTGCAATACAAGGCGTCGAAGAACAGCGGGTGCTTGCGGAAGGCCGACGACAGGCTGGTGCCGGTTTCCACATCGGAGCGGATGTCGGTCAGCAGGCGCGTCAGGCGCGGGTTCGGGCTGCCGCGGGCCACGATGTCGAACGACTGGATCAACGGCACGCCGGCACGCATCATCGTGGAAAGTTGCCGCGTGAAGATGGCGATGTCCTTTTGCTTGATGGACCTGCCGCCGCTCATGCGGCGCTTCTTCACCTTGGTGGTGAGGATGCCCTGGCGGCGCAGGCTGGCGCTCACCATGGCCACGCCGCCGGCGCGCATCTCCCCGCGAACGAGCTTGCCGTTCTTGTCCTTGCCTTCGTACTCGAAGACGATTTCCTTGATGTTTTTCGCGGCCGCTGCAGTCGCCATGGTGCCTCCGAGGATGTGATCCCCGCGCTGGTTTATCGAACGGATTGTCGGGTCAATTGAGGCGCATCATTCGTTCGTGCACGAGATGACTTCCTCGAGTGTGGTCACGCCGGAACGCACCTTCACCAGGCCCGATTGCCGCAAGTCGCGCACGCCTTCCAGCTGCGCCTGTTTTGCGATGTCCACAGCGGTGCCTTCGGCCAGGATGATGCGCTGAATCTCTTCGGTGATCGGCATCACCTGGTAGATGCCGACGCGCCCCTTGTAGCCGTTGTTGCAGGCCGAACAGCCCACCGCGCGGTAGGGCTTCCAGGTGCCGTCCAGATCGGCCTGGGTGAAGCCCGCCTTCAGCATCGCGTCGGGTGGGTAGTCGGCCTGCGTCTTGCAGGTTTCGCACAGCTTGCGCGTCAGCCGCTGCGCGGTGATCAGCAGCACGCTGGACGCAATGTTGAACGGCGCCACGCCCATGTTCAACAGACGTGTCAAGGTGGTGGGTGCATCGTTGGTGTGCAGTGTCGACATCACCATGTGACCGGTCTGCGCCGCCTTGATGGCGATGTCGGCAGTCTCAAGGTCGCGAATCTCGCCGACCATGATCACGTCGGGATCCTGGCGCAGGAACGACTTGAGCGCGGTCGCGAACGTGAGCCCCGCCTTGTCGTTGATGTTGACCTGGTTGACCCCGGGCAGGTTGATTTCGGCCGGATCTTCCACCGTCGAAATGTTGACGCCTGGCTGATTCAGGATGTTCAGGCAGGTGTACAGCGACACCGTCTTGCCCGAGCCCGTGGGGCCGGTGACCAGCACCATGCCGTAAGGCCGCTGAATGCACTTCAGCAAGCGCTCTTTCTCGATCTTTTCGTAGCCCAGCGCTTCAATGCCCAGCTTGGCGCTCGACGGGTCGAGAATCCGGATCACGATCTTTTCGCCGAACAGGGTGGGCAGGGTGCTGACGCGGAAGTCGATGGCCTTGCTGCCGAATTTCAACTTCATGCGGCCGTCTTGCGGCACGCGCTTTTCGGCAATGTCCAGCCTTGAGATCACCTTGATGCGCGAGGCCAGCTTGTCCTTGATGGCGATCGGCGGCTGGGTGATTTCACGCAACTCGCCGTCGACGCGAAAGCGCACCCGGTAGTGGTATTCATAGGGTTCGAAGTGCAGGTCAGACGCGCGGGCGTTGATCGCGTCGATCAACATTTTTTGCAGGAAACGCACGACAGGCGCGTCTTCCACGTCGGACGTCGCTTCGGAGGATTCTTCGCGCGTCGTCACATCGTCGGTGACATCGAACTCGAAGTCGCCGCTGGTCATCGACTCGAGTGTTTCAGTTGCCGTCGCGTTCGATGCGTCGAGCAATTTCGAGAGCTTGTCGTGTTCGACGATGACCCACTCGGGCGTCAACTGCGTCGCGAACTTGATGCGCTCGACCGCCTCTTGGTCTGTCGGGTCGGCACCGCCGATGAACAAGCGGTTACCGCGCTTGCCGAGTACGACGATCTGATACTGCGCAGCCAGCTTTCCTTCGATGAGGTTGCGCGGAAGGCGCTGCGCATCGACGGCGTTCAAGTCCAACAGCGGGAGCGCGAGCGCGCTGGCCAAGGTGTGCGCAAGGTCGGTCGGTGAGACCGCTCCCGACGCGATCACCGACGAGATGAAACTCGTTTTCTTGTCTTTGGCACTCTTGACGAGGTCTTCGGCCGACTTGGCGGACAACCTGCCCGCATGCACCAGAACTCGGGCGACGCCCGACAACGCAGACTGGGGTGCATCGGCAAGGGTGTCCATGGACTCAGTCGGACCCGGCGCGCGCGCACGCTCGCAAAACGACGGTCGATGTTTCGTCGCGCACGGGGCAGAAAAAATCAGACATCGAGGCCAACATCACTGACGCATTGCTCCATGGGCGACCAAGCAAAGATGATCGCTGATCCATCAGCGACTGTAAATTGCCGCCAGCACGATAAGTGCCAAGAATTCACGTGCCAAACACCGCCATCATTGCGGGCTGCACTGCCATCGCCTCTGGCAGAGGGCAAACAGTGGTCGGGGTGAGAGGATTCGAACCTCCGGCCTCTACGTCCCGAACGTAGCGCTCTACCAGGCTAAGCTACACCCCGATTGGTCGAGCAGAGAGCCTGCTCCAGGACATAAAAACAGCTCACGAAGAGCGTTCAACAGCCCTGAAAGTCAAGTCTAGCAGAGCCTCTTTGTAGGCCGAGGGCTCAAGGACTCCGAGGCTGTCGCGAGCTTGAGCGGACTGCAGGCGTGCCGCATCGCGGGTGGCGCCGATCGCGCCGGTGTGTCGGACGATCTCGACGATGTCGGCCAGCCGCGCGACTTCACCGTGTTCGATCGCGTGCCGGATGAGTTCCCGCTCGGCGGTCGATCCGCGTTCCATCGCCACCAGCAATGGCAACGTCGGCTTGCCCTCGCGCAAATCGTCACCGACGTTCTTGCCGAGTTTCGCGGAGGAGCCTTCGTAGTCGAGCAGGTCGTCGACAAGCTGGAATGCCGTGCCCAGCGAACGGCCGTAGTCGGCGCAGGCTTCTTCGACCTCGTGCGAAGTCTCGGCCATCACGGCACCGAGCCGTGCACTGGCCTCGAACAGCTTGGCGGTCTTGAAGCGAATCACCTTCAAGTAGTCCTCGACCGCCAAGTCCGGGTTGTGCATGTTCATCAGTTGCAGCACCTCTCCCTCGGCGATCACGTTGGTTGCGTCGGCCAGAACCTCCAGCACCCGCATGCGGTTGACCGAGACCATCATTTGAAAAGCGCGCGAGTAGACGAAATCGCCAACCAGCACGCTGGCCGCATTGCCGAACAGTGCGTTCGCTGTTTCGCGTCCGCGTCGCAGCGCAGACTCGTCCACCACATCGTCGTGCAGCAGCGTGGCGGTGTGGATGAATTCCACGGTGGCCGCCAACTCGAAGCGCTCAGGTCCCTTGAAGCCCAGCGCGCCGCAAAACAGCAACACCAGTTGCGGCCGAATGCGCTTTCCTCCTGCAGCGATGATGTAGTGCGAAATTTGGTCGATCAGCGCCACGTCCGACGCCAGCCGCAACCGGATCACCGCATCAACCTCCTCCATTTCCGTGGTCATCAGCGGTATCGCTCTTGCGGGCATCGATGGCGATTCGGAGGGGGCGGCAAGCACGCTGGTGGGCATTTGGCAAATATCAGATTATAGGAACCGTCGCTTGCCACACCCCCGACCGACGGCGGCGCACGCCGCGCGCGCAGCAGTTGACTGCCACGCGGAGCCGCACAGCCCATGGTATATTCCAAGGCTCTGTGCGATGCGCAGGGGCGTTCGGCGCGCCAGCGTCAGGCGCATTTCATGAAAGGGCTGATATGTACGCGGTCATAAAAACCGGCGGCAAACAATACAAAGTTGCTGCAGGCGAAAAGATCAAGATAGAACAGATAGCTGCGGACGTTGGCCAAGAGATCACGATCGACCAGGTGTTGGCCATTGGGGCCGGCGCCGA
>JANNBZ010000044.1:0-4755 GCA_031386065.1 Burkholderiales bacterium | reverse complement strand
CGATCAGAAGACCATCCTGATGCAGGAACTCGTCAACGAAGGCCGCGCGCTGGAGCAGAAGCGCCAGACGCTGCGGTCACAGCGCAGCGCCCTGGACTTGAGCGCCGATCAGCAGCAAACCCTGCGCGAGCAGATTGCCCGGCACGAGAGCAGTGCGCGCGTTGAACAGCGAAATCATGAGTGCGAACCGGGTGCGGTAGGTAGGCAACGCGCCACAGGTCGGCATCTTGCCGACACCTGCCGCTGAAACTTACACTGCCCGCTTTACCGCCAGTCCGACGGGCCAGTCCAACGAGGTTTATCTGACGCCATTCGGAACCAGGGTGCTCGTTCATCGTCCGCTCGGCTTCAGATAGACGCCGTGCGTTAGGCCCAAAAAAACACCGCGTCACGCTCCCGATGCAATCGAATACTCGCCGCCTCCTGCCCAGCTATGCACTGCTAACTGGCGCAGCACTCGTTCTAGTGGCGTTCGCGCTGGCTGAGTTCGTCACGTTTCCGAAAACTGGGCATCGAATCGACACCACGAAATGGCCCATGCAAGCGCAGGTCGTCTTGAGGGAGAAGCCAGGAACGCCAATCTCTTCCGAGCAGTGGAAGCGCATCGACATGGCGCTGAAGGAACAAGGCGATATGAACTACGGTCAACGCCCTTACTGGTCAAAGACCGTACGCGCCAGCTGGTGGTGGTTTCTTTTTGCTCCGCTGCTTGGTGTAGCTATCGTCAGGTTTAGGGGCCGGCGGCTCTCTCCGCTATCCGTTTCTCTGCTCGCAGGCCCCAGCATCATTGCCCTTGTGGCTGGCGTGGCTCTTTCTGGTTCAGCGTAGGCAAAGTGCCGCGCTTTGCAGGCACTTCCTGGTTGCGTCAAGACGCATCTGTATTTGTCGTCGCTGGCCTTGTTGCTGATGTCCGGATGATGCAAGAGCAGGCGGCATTGAAGCGCATGAGCGAGGAACAGACTGCTACTCTGAAGACGGCTTGTTGCGCTGGCCCAGCGGCCCGATGTGCGGCCCCAGATGTGAACCTCTGTCCACCCACCGAGTCGCGCTTCAACTCACCGTGTAATTCAACGTCAGCCGCCCGCCATCCACGTACACGATCTCGCCCGTCATGTAGCTCGATGCGCTGCTGACCAGGAACGCCACCACGTCGGCGATTTCCGAGGGCTCGCCGAGGCGGCGCATCGGCGTGCGGCTCATGATGCGGGCGCGTGCCTCAATGCTGCCCAGCACCGCGTTCTTCGCCAGTTCGGTGGCGATGGTGCCCGGCGCCACCGCGTTGACGCGGATGCCGTGGTCGACCAGCGACAGCGCCATCACGCGCGTGAGCTGGTCGACGCCGCCCTTGCTGACGTTGTAGCTGGCGATGCTGGGGATCGCCATCACGCCGTTGACCGAGCTCATGTTGACGATGCTGCCGCCGCCGGTTTTCACCATCTCGCGGGCGACCGCCTGGCCGACCAGGAAGGCGCCCTTCAGGTTGATGTCGATCACCGCGTTCCAGTCGGCCTCGGTGATGTCGAGGAACGGCGCGGCCTTGAAGATGCCGGCGTTGTTGACCAGCGCGTCGATGCGGCCGAAGCGCGCCAGCGTGGCGGCCACGGCGGCGGCCACGTCGGCCTGCAGCGCCACGTTGCAATGCAGGTAGATGGCTTGCACGCCGCGCGCCGACAGCGCGTCAGTCAGCGCCTGGCCGCGGGCATCGTCCACGTCCCACAGCGCGACCGCCGCGCCGTCTTGCGACAGGCGCTCGGCGCACGCAGCGCCGATGCCCTGGGCGGCGCCGGTGATGACGGCCACCCGGCCTTGCAGCTTGAAATCGACGGCAGAGTGGGTGGCTGTATTCATGGGTGGCTCGGGTGGTTTCGACGCTGGATTCTAGGCAGTGCCGACCCGGCGCCATCGGCTGCGAAACTTGTCGTCTGGATCAGAATCCGACCGAACCGCCCCCCACGACAGGAACACTTCATGGAACCGAAAAAACGCCATTGCTCGACCTGGGCTGCGCTCGTCATCACCTGCGTGCTGGGGGCCGGCTGCGCCGCGCTGTCGCCGCCGTCGCTGAGCCTGGGAACGTCGGTCGCCGATACCCAGCGCAGTCTGGGCGCACCGACCGGTCAGTACGCGCTGGCCGATGGCGGTACGCGGCTGGAATACGGCCGCGCGCCTTATGGCCAGCAGACCTGGATGTTCGACTTCGACGCGCAAGGCGGCTTCACGCAGGCCACGCAGGTGCTGACCGAGGCGCGCTTCAACCGCATTCTGAAGGGCATGACGCGCGACGAATTGCTGACCACGCTGGGCCATCCGTCGGAGCAGTCGGTGATCGGCCTGCAGCGTCAGACGGTCTGGTCGTACCGCTTCGTCGGCCCGTTTTGCCAGTGGTTCCAGGTCGGCATCAACGACGCCGGGCGCGTGGCCGACACCGGCTACTACCCCGACCCGCATTGCGATCACCGCGACCCGGCGGTTTGAGCGCGCGGCTGCACATGAGCGTCACGGTTTATGGCAATGCCAATTGCGACAGCGTGAAGAAGGCGCGGGCGTGGCTGACCGCACGTGGCATCGCGCACGAGTTCTGCGACTTCAAGAAATCGGGTGTGCACGACGACGCACTGACCGCCTGGATGGCGCAGGCCGGCTGGGAGGCGCTGGTCAACCGCAAGGGCACGACCTGGCGCGCGCTGGACGACGCCACACGCAGCCGCGTGGTCGATGCCGCCTCGGCCGCCGCGCTACTGCGCGCCCACACCAGCTGCATCAAGCGGCCGGTGGTCGAATGGGCGAACGGCGCGGTGACGGTGGGATTTTCAGAGCCGGTGTTCGAGCGCCACGCTGCGTAGGTCAGGCGGCCAGCAACTGCCGCAATACGAACGGCAGGATGCCCCCGTGCTGGTAGTAGTCGACCTCGATCGGCGTGTCGATGCGCAGCAGCAGCGGCACCGTTTTCTTTTTGCCGTCGGCCGCGGTTATCACCAGTGTTGCGTCTTGCTGGGGCTTGATTTCGGCACCCAGCAGCACGTCGAAGGTTTCGTCGCCGCGAATGCCCAGCGAGCCCCAGCTGTCGGTGCCCTTGAACTGCAGCGGCAGCACGCCCATGCCGACCAGGTTGCTGCGGTGGATGCGCTCGAAGCTGCGTGCGATCACCGCTTTCACGCCCAGCAGTTGCGTGCCCTTGGCGGCCCAGTCGCGGCTGGAGCCGGTGCCGTATTCCTCGCCGCCGAAAATCACCGTCGGCGTGCCGGCGGCGATGTACTTCATCGCGGCGTCGAAGATGAACATCTTCTCGCCCTGGTGCTTGGAGCCGGCGTGCTGGTACAGCGTCAGCCCGCCTTCTTCGCGGCTGCCGCCGGGCAGCGCGGGCAGCATCAGGTTCTTGATGCGAACGTTGGCAAAGGTGCCGCGCAGCATCACGTCGTGGTTGCCGCGCCGCGCGCCGTAGGAGTTGAAGTCGGCCTTCAGCACCTGGTGCTGTTTCAACCACTCTCCGGCCGGTGAGGCTTCCTTGATAGCGCCGGCCGGCGAGATGTGGTCGGTGGTGATGGAGTCGCCGAACAGGCCGAGCGCGCGCGCGCCCTTCACGTCGGAGCCGCCTGCGGTCACGGCCGCGGGTGCCATCGTGAAGCCGTCGAAGAACGGCGGTTTGGCGATGTAGGTGGAGGTGGGCCAGTCGTACACCTGCCCCTGCGCACCGTTCACCTTCTTCCACAGCTTGCCGGGGTCGGAGCTGACCTTGTCGTAGTTCTTGCGGAAGGCCTTGCCGTTCATCGCGTACTTCATCAGCGCGTGGATTTCGTCGCTTGTGGGCCAGATGTCGCCCAGGAAAATGTCCTTGCCGCCGGTGCCTTTTCCGACCGGCTCGGTCATCAGGTCGCGGCTCACCGTGCCGGCAATCGCATAGGCCACCACCAGTGGCGGGCTGGCCAGGAAGTTGGCCTTCAGGTTGGGGTGGATGCGCGCCTCGAAATTGCGGTTGCCCGACAGCACCGCCGCGCAGACCAGGTCGTTCTTGGTGATCGCCTCGTTGATCTCGGGCGTCAGGTCGCCGGCGTTGCCGATGCAGGTGGTGCAGCCGTAGGCGGCCAGGTTGAAGCCCAGCTTTTCCAGGTAGGGCAGCAGGCCGGCCTTGGTCAAATATTCGGTCACGATGCGCGAGCCCGGCGCCAGCGATGTCTTGATGTGCGGCTGCACCCGCAGCCCCGCCTTCACCGCCTTCTTCGCCAGCAGCCCGGCCGCCAGCAGCACGCTCGGGTTCGAGGTGTTGGTGCACGAGGTGATGGCCGCGATCAGCACATCGCCGTTGCCGATGCTGATCGCGTTGCGGGTGTGCACCGGTGTTGCGCTCGACGTTTCGAGCGTTGGGCGGTTGCCCACCATCTCGACCATGGCACGTGGTGAGCCCGGCTTGACGGGTGGCGCGAGCGGCGCGCCGTCGCTGCCGTAGACGGCCGTCAAGGCATAACGCATGGCCAATTTATTTGCTGCCTGGTTGAAGCCATTCTCGGTGGGCGGCTTCGAGAACAGCGAGGCGAACTGCTGCTTCACGTTGCCGAGGTCGATGCGGTCTTGTGGGCGCTTCGGCCCGGCCAGGCTGGGCGTCACGCTGCCGAGGTCGAGGCTGACGACCGAGCTGTAGTCGATGTCGCCCGCCTTGGCCACACCGAACAGGCCCTGCGCCCTGAAGTAGGCCTCGAAGGCTTCGATCTCCTTCTTCGTGCGGCCGGTGCCCTTGAAGTAGGTGATGGTCTTTTCGTC
>JANNBZ010000019.1:0-7136 GCA_031386065.1 Burkholderiales bacterium | reverse complement strand
ATCGAATCATCGTTCAACCACGACGCCGACGCCGGCCCCGTCGAATCCTGCCCGCCCGAAAGTCCACCACCTGGGTGCGTGCAAAAGCGCATCGGCGCTTGCTTATCCGCCCCGCGCCACCGCCGCCTCGATCTGCTGCTGGACGCGGCGCGTACCGCGCAGCACCAGGTCGACGTCGAGCGAGGCCTGCGGCGCCACCGCCGCGGCCACCGCGTCGAGCGTGTCGGGGTCGGTCATCAGCGCATGTGCCAGCGCCGACAGCGCGCAGATGGCGCGGCGCGGCAGTTGCATCGGCAACTCGCGGGTGGCGATCACCATCACGTGGTAACGCACGCTGTGCGCGGCAGCGGGCGCAAGGCCCCAGCTTTCGCACAGCGCGGCGCCGAGGGCGTCGTGGCTGACGCCGAAGGCATCGCGCTCCAGCATCAGCAAGTCTTCGTCGTCGGCCGCCGCCGCGAGCAGCGGGCGATAGCGCTCGGGCGCGTGGCGGAACAGCACCGCCTTGCCGCATTCCTCGAACAAGCCGGCCGAGTGGGCAGCCCACGGGTCGACGCTGAGCGCCTGGCCGATGCGGCCCATCAGCACGCCGCGCACGGCCGCGCGCTCCCACAGCGGGTCCAGCTCGGGGGCGGGCGGAAAGACGGCGCGCAGGCCCATCTCGAAGGTCACCGAGGCGACCTCGCGCGTGCCCAGGTAGGTGATGGCCTGCTGCACGCTTTGCACCCGGCCCGACAAGCCGTACAGCGACGAGTTGACCGCCTTCAGCACCGCCGAAGCGAGCGCCATGTCGGACTCGATCAGGCTGCTGACGGCCTGCAGGTTCACCTCGTCCGCCGACAGCAGCAGCGACAGCTTGACCAGCGAGTCCGGCTGCGTGGGAATGTCGATGTTGAGTGAGCGGAGTTCGGCGTCGACGGGCATGGAGCGTCCAGCGGAGTCAGTCTGTGGGCCGATGCTACGCAGACGCGGCACCCGCGATGCGCCGATCAAGCGGGCGATCGGCCGGCTGTTTTCGCCGTTGCGGGACGCCACAGGCCCGGGTAACCTCCGCCCTCGCCCACAGCCCGCGCGCGCCATGAACACACCTGCCGTCGACGAGATCGAACGCCTGATCGAGCAGACCGTGGCCTGCGTCGGCTCGGCACCGCTCGATGCGCTGGCCTTCGCCGAGCAGGCGCACGCCCGCCTCGACACGCAGACGCCGGCTGCGTCGGTGGCGCGCGCCTGGTGGGCGCGCGGCTTGGCGCGCCACCACGCCGGCCAGCACGTCGACGGCCTGAGCGACCTGCAACATGCGCTCGAACAGGTGCCCGCCGACGCGCCCGCGCTGCGTTCGCGCGTGTTGCGCGGCCTGGCCATCGGCTGCCAGTTGATGGGCCGGCTCGATGCCGCGCTGGCCTGGGCCACGCAGTCGCTGGAGGCCGCGCGCAGCGACGGCGACCCGATGGCGGTGGCCGACGCGATGCTTTCGGTGGGCGTCGTCTATTCGCAGTCGGGCGACGCGGAAAGCGGGCTGCAGCACTACCGCGAGGTGCTGGCGCTGTTCGAGCCGCGGGGCGACACGCTGCGCTGCCTTCGCGTGCTCAACAACATGGGCATCAACTGCAAAAACCTGAACCGGCTCGACGAATCGGCGGCGCACTATGCGCGCGCGATGGCGCTGGCCGACGAGCTCGGCAGCGCCGGCCTGCGCGCCACGCTGGCGATCAACCTGGGCGAGACGCAGTGGCGGCTGGGCCGCCATGCCGAGGCGCGGCAGACGCTGCAGGCAGCGCTGTCGCATCTGCAGGCCAGCGGCCAGCCCGACTCGGAGGCCAATGCGCGCAGCACGCTCGCCCGCGTGCTGTCGGACCTGGGTGAATGCGATGCGGCGCAAGCCGAGTTCGAGCGTGCGCTGCAACTGCTGGCAGCCACCGGCAGCCGCAACCACCTGGCGCCTGCCCACCTGGGCCTGGCCGAGCTGCACAAGGCGGCCGGCCGCTTCGAGGCGGCGCTGCGCCACCATGAAGCCTTTCACGCGGCCGAGCGCGCACAGTTCAACGAAGAGTCCGACGCGCGGCTGCGCACGCTGCGGGTTCAACTCGAATTGGCCGATGCGCAGCACCAGACCGAACTGCACCGACTGCAGCACGAGGCCGTCGCCAAGACACACGCGGAGTTGAAGCAACTGCATGCCGACCTGCAGGCCGCCGACATCGAGAAAACACGGCTGCTGGGTCGCCTGAACGAGCAAAGCCGCACCGATGCGCTGACCGGGCTGGCGAACCGGCGCCGGCTCGACGAGCGGCTGAGCGAAGAGTTCGCGCGGGCGCGCCGCCACGGCCACCCGCTGTCGGTGGCGATGGGCGACCTCGACTTCTTCAAGCGCATCAACGACCGCCTGGGCCACGCCACCGGCGACGCGGTGCTGCGCCGCGTGGCGGCCATCCTGCGCGAGCGCTGCCGCAGCACCGACCTGGTGGCTCGCTATGGCGGCGAGGAGTTCTGCATCGTCTTCCTCGACACCGACGCCGCGCTCGCAGCCACCGCCTGCGAGGCCTTGCGCGAAGCGATCGCCACGCACGACTGGCGCGCCGTGGACCCGGCCCTGTCGGGCGCGATGACGGTCACCTTGTCGATGGGCCTGTCCGACGACCTGCGGCTGGCGAGCCACGAGCAGCTGCTGGCCGACGCCGACACGCACCTCTACGAAGCCAAGCACGCCGGCAAGAACCGCGTCGAATGGCGCGGCAGCGGCCGTGCGGCCGGCGGCCTGTCGGCATAGCGAAAGCTCAGAACGAGATCAAAAGAAAAGGGCGCCAGTGTTGCTGGCGCCCTTGCTTCTGCTTTGTGTTGGCAGCGACCGTGTTGCGGCCGTGCCGGGCGCGGCGCCGGGAGGTCCCCTGGCCGCGCTGATGTGTCTCCTCAGCACCCCGACATGCAAGGCGCCGGGTGGCGCCTTCTGCGAGTAGCGGGACTTTAGGCTTCGTCCCCAACACGGGGCATCGGTGCTTTCCCTGCGCTATTTCGGTGCCCCAATCGACGGGTCAGCCGGCGCTCACAGCACCGCTCACACCGCCACTTTCGGCAATGAAATCGTCACCACCGTGCCACCGCCCGGCGGGCTGGCCACGGCCACCTCGCCACCGTGCAGCTCGGCGATGCGCTTGACGATGGCCAGGCCCAGGCCCTTGCCGCCCTCGCCGGTGGCGGGCGCCACGCTCTGGCGACTTTGGTAGAAGCGGTCGAACAGGTGCGGCAGGTCGGCGGCTGCGATGCCGCTGCCGTCGTCGGCCACGCTGACCTGCACCCGCGCCGCCGCCGCCCGCGCCGACAAGCTGATGTGCCCGCCGGGCCGGCTGAACTTCAGCGCGTTGTCGACCAGGTTGGCCACCGCGCGCTCGAACAGTTCGATGTCCAGAGCCGCGAACGCCGGCTCGGCCCCGGGCGGCGGTGCCTCGCAGACCAGCGTCACGCCGCGCTGCGCGGCGCGCGCGGCAAAGCGCAGTGCAATGTCGTCGAGCAGCTCGCCGGCGTCGAGCACCTCGGCGTGCAGCTTGAACTCGGGCTCGTCGAGTTGCGCCAGGTCGCCGAGCGACTGCACCAGCCGCGCCGCATTGCGGGTGTTGCGCAGCGCCACCTCCACCAGTCGGCGTTCGTCGTCGCGGTCAGGCTGGCCGGCCCAGCGCACCTCCAGCGTCTCCAGGCAGGCGGTAGTGGCGGTCAGCGGCGAGCGCAGGTCGTGCGACAGGTTGCTGACGCCTTCGCGGCGGAAGTGGTCGAGCCGGCGCAGCGTGTCCCACTGTGTGCGCAAAGTGGCCAGCATGGCGCGAAAACCGTCGGCGAGCTGGCCGATCTCGTCGCGTGCCGAGGTGTCGGGCAGCGTCGGCAGCGACGGCCCCGGTGCGCCCGCCATCAGGCCTTCGCGCGAGACGGCGGCCACCGCCTCGCTGAGCCGGCGCAGCGGCCGCGTGATGGTCGCGATGACCCAGGCCGCCAGCCCCGTGGCAAGCGCGACCACCGCCACGATGAAGGCCATCGCCGGCCCCGCGAAGCTGCTGCGAAAGGCCGCCAGCCGGCCCGCCGGCAGCGCGCTCTGGTGCGCCACCAGGTACAGGTAGCCGGCGACCGGCTCGGTGCTGCGGATCACCGCGCGGGCCAGCGGCTTGGCGGCGATGACGGCAGCGGCGTCCATGCGCTCCGGGTCGTCGCCCATCACGTAGGGCATCGGCGCACCGCCCACCGCCTGCAGCACCGGCGCCAGCTTGACGCGCCCGCCGGGCCGCGCGCTGCCGGTCGACGCCAGCACGCGGCCCTGCGCGTCGAGCAGGTAGAGCTGGGTGTCGGGCTCGAACAGCACCAGGTTGCGCAGGAAGGCCTCGACCTCGTCGGGCCGCCGCTCGTGCAGGTCGAACACGTCGGGGTACATGCCGACCACGCGGGCCAGGAAGGCGTCGGCGCGGTAGTAGGTGGACTCGTGCTCGAAGCGCTGAAACGCCACCAGCACGGTGGCGATCACGCCCAGCGCGGTCAGCGCGCCGGTGATGAAGATCGTCAGCGCGATCTTGAAACGAACCGTCATGCCGGATGCGGTGAGCGGTTCACGCCGGCGCGTCGCGCATCTTGTAGCCGGCACCGCGCACGGTCAGGATCAGCTCGGGCCGCATCGGGTCGGCCTCCAGCTTGGCGCGCAGCCGGTTGATGTGCGTCGTCACCGTGTGCTCGTAGCCGTCGTGCGTGTAGCCCCAGACCGCGTTCAGCAGTTGTGCGCGCGAGAACACATGGCCCGGGTGCTGCGCGAAGTACAGCAGCAGGTCGAATTCGAGCGCGGTGAAGTCGAGCGCGGCGCCGCAGTAACGCACCTGGCGCTTGACCGGCAGGATCTCGAGCGCGCCGTTGCGCAAGCTGCCCGGCTGCGCGTGCGCGTGGGCCTGCGCGGCGCGCAGCAGGTCGGCCCGGCGCAGCAGCGCCTTCACGCGGGCCAGCAACTCAGCCAGCGAGAACGGCTTGGTCAGGTAGTCGTCGGCACCCAGCTCCAGGCCCAGCACGCGGTCGAGCTCGGTCGACTTGGCGGTCAGCATCAGGATCGGGGTGGCGATGCCGCGCGCGCGCAGCGCCTTGCAGACTTCGAGGCCGTCCATGCCGGGCATCATCAGGTCGAGGATCAGCAGGTTGTCGGCGCGCTCGTGCTGGCTGGCCAGCGCGGCCACGCCGTCGGCCACCGCCGTCACCGCGTAGCCTGCGTTGCGCAGGTTCAGCACGATCAGGTCGCGGATGTCGGCCTGGTCTTCGGCCACCAGGATCGTCGCGGGAAGGGCAGCCACCATGCGCCATTGTCGCGCCCGGGGCGTCACTTCTTACGCACGCCGGTGTCGCGGCTTCTGATGCAAATGTGATCTGGCTGTGATGTGCGGTGAGCTGGGCGAGAGCTGCGCTGGGCACAGTGCCTGCACCGCCACCCCACACGGAATCACCGCATGCAAGCCGTCCACACCCTTCCGAACGCAAACGCACCCGCAGCCGTCTTTCACCCTGCCCGGCTGCCGACCGCCACCGCGGACGCCGGCACCTCGGTGCCCGTGTCGTGGCCCGAAATGGTGTCGCACCGCGAGGCGCTGGTGCGCTTCGCGCAGCGCAAGCTGCACGACCCGATGCTGGCCGAAGACGTGGTGCACGACGTGTTCGAAGCGGTGCTGTGCGGCCGCGCCCGCTTTGCCGGCCGCTCGGCCTTGCGCTCGTGGCTGACGGCCATCCTGAAGCACAAGATCGTCGACCTGGTGCGCCAGCGCGCCGGGCTCGACAGCCTGGACCAGGCGGACGATGAAGACGGCGATGGCGACGCGCGCGAGTCGACCGTGTTGCGCTGCCCGCTGCCGCTTCCCGACGAAGTGGCCGAGCAGCGCCAGCGCCTGCACCGCGCGCTGCGCCGCATCGACGCGCTGCCCGCCAATCTGCGTGAGGTGATGCAGCTGCGCGTGCTGCAGGACCGGCCCGCGCGCGAGGTCTGCGCGACCCTGCGCATCAGTGAAGACAACCTGTTCGTGCGCCTGCATCGCGCACGCAAGCAACTGTTATCGTGACGGGGCTGCGGCCGGGGTGTCCGGTGCCGCAACGCTTGCACCGGCTGTTTGCGCGCACGTCGGGTCGCCTCCCCTCGCAGCGCACGATCCCAGGAGAAGCACGATGCCGACCACCCACCAGTCTTCCATCCGACGCGGCGCCTTCATCGGCGCGCTTGCCCTGTCTGCCCTGGCCGCCTGCGGCAGCCTGTCCGGCGGTAAGCCGGGCATGGGCTTCTTCGTCACCAGCGCCGGCCCGGGCAAGGGCGCCGACCTGGGTGGCCTGGCCGGTGCCGACCGCCAGTGCCAGACGCTGGCCACCGCAGCCGGCGCGGGCGGCCGCACCTGGCGCGCCTACCTGAGCCAGCAGCCCGACGGCGCCACCCCCGGCGTGAACGCACGCGACCGCATCGGCAAGGGCCCGTGGATGAACGCCAAGGGCGTGGTCGTGGCCACCGACGTGGAGCAACTGCACGGCGGCGCCAACAACATCAACAAGCAGACCGCGCTGACCGAAGCCGGCAACGTCGTCAACGGCCGCGGCGACACGCCCAACATGCACGACGTGCTGACCGGCTCGCAGCCGAACGGCAGCTTCATCGCCGGCAACGTGAACACCACCTGCGGCAACTGGACGCAAAGCGGCGAAGGCTCGGCCATGCTCGGCCACCACGACAAGACCGGCCTGGACGAGAGCGTGCCGGCCAAGTCGTGGAACTCGTCGCACCAGAGCCGCGGCTGCAGCCCCGAAGCGCTGAAAGCCACCGGCGGCGCGGGCCTGTACTACTGCTTTGCGGCCGACTGAGGCGACGCAGCGAAGCACCTGCGAAGCTGTGCAGCGAAGTCGGCTCGCCTCAGGCCTGCTCTGCGCAGTTGACACAGGCGCTTCGTTGCGGCCTGAGGCGACGCAGCGAAGCACCTGCGAAGCTGTGCAGCGAAGTCGGCTCGCCTCAGGCCCGCTCTGCGCAGTTGACACACGCGCTTCGTTGCGGCCTGAGCCGACGCAGCGAAGCACCTGCGAAGCTGTGCAGCGAAGTCGGCTCGCCTCAGGCCTGCTCTGCGCAGTTGACACAGGCGCTTCGTTGCGGCCTGACCGGC
>JANNBZ010000073.1:0-6634 GCA_031386065.1 Burkholderiales bacterium | reverse complement strand
TAGCTTTCGATCACGTCGTCCTGGAAGTAGCCGAAGCCGAAGCGGCCGCCGCCGCCGCCGCTGCCGACCTCGCGGCGCACTTCGCCGTCAATCGTCTGCTCGGCGATCACGGTGATCGACAAGCGCACCAGCGGGCGCACGTCGGCCGCCAGCGTGCCGTCGGCGCGCGCCACCAGCACCACGTCGTATTCACCCGCCAGGCCCGCCATCACCTGCTTGATGCGCGGGTCTTTGGCGCGCGCCATTTTCTCGATGCGCTCCAGCAACGCGACCTTCTGCGTGCTGTCCAGCGTGGCGATCGGGTCCATCGGCGCGTAAAGGACGCGGCTGCTGGCGATGGTGTGCTTGCCGCTGATCTTGACCGTGCGGCTCTGGCCGGCGGCGGCGATGGTGCGCACCGTGCGCGCCGCGTCGAGCAACGCGGCTTCGGAGATGTCGTCGGAATACGCGAAAGCCGTCTTCTCGCCCGCCACCGCGCGCACTCCCACGCCCTGGTCGATGCCGAAGCTGCCGCTCTTGACGATGCCTTCTTCCAGGCTCCAGCCTTCGCTGCGCGTGTACTGGAAATAGAGGTCTGCATCGTCGATGCGGTGTGTCGCAATCGTCTGCAAGGCCTTGCTCAACGACGCGTCGGTCAGGCCGAACGGTTCGAGCAACAGGGACCGGGCGATTGCCAGGCGTTCGAGGGTGGGTTCGCGGCTGATCATGCGGCGATTGTAGGAGTCGGCGCCAGCGGTTCGCCGGGTGAGGGCATGCACGCGGTTTGCACTTTGTTGCAGCGGGCTTGACGCTTCTTTACCTCGGCGCCGTCGTCCCGCGCACCGGGCGCGCCGTTGTCGTGGCGGGGGCAACAACATCTTCCCCGAGCAACCCAAAAGGAACCGCCATGATGAACCTCAAGACCCTGATCGCCGGCGCCACGCTGGCCGTTGTTTCCATCGGCAGCTTTGCGCAAGCGGCGTCGGCACCGACCACCCCACGTGTCGACAAGCGTGAAGTGAAACAGGACGCCCGCATCCAGCAAGGCGTGGGCTCGGGACAGCTGACCGCGAAGGAAACCTACCGGCTGGAAAAAGAGCAGGCGGCCATCAACAAGGCCCAGACGCATGCCAAGGCCGACGGCACGGTGACCAAGCACGAGCGCCGTCACCTGCACAAGATGCAGAACCGCGCCAGCAAGGACATCGCGCACCAGAAGCACGACGCGCAAACCGCCGTCAAGCCCTGATCGTTCTGGCTGCCGATGAGCCCCGGCCTGCCGGGGCTTTTTTCGTGGCGCTCAGGTCAGTCGGCGGCGTCGGCTTTCAGTGCCAAGGCGCGCGCGTACAGCGCGTTGCGGGGCGCGCCGGTCAACTCCGCCGCCAGCGACACCGCCTGCTTCAGCGGCAGTTCGGCCAGCAAGGTTTTCAACGTGCTGTCGTGGAGTGTTGAGGCATCGCTGTCGACCGTCGGTGCCAGCGCATGCAGCACCAACACGAACTCGCCGCGAAGCCGGTTCGCGTCTGCGGCCAGCCAGGCCGGCAGGTGGGCGGCGGGCATCGTGGCCACGGTCTCGAACTGCTTCGTCAACTCGCGGCACAGCGTGACCGCGCGCGCGCCACCGGCCTGCGCCAGCGACGCGGCCAGCGACTCGATGCGGTGCGGCGCCTCGAACAAGACTTGCGTGGCCGTCGAAGCCAGCAGCGACTGCAGCGCGGCCGTGCGTTCGCTGCCGCGCGACGGCAGGAAGCCGACGAACACGAAGCCGGTGCCCAGGGTGTCGCCCGCCACGCTCAACGCGGCGACGGCGCTGCTGGCGCCGGGCACGGCAAACGTCGGGTGGCCTGCCGACTGAACGGCCGCCACCAGCGCGGCGCCGGGGTCGCTGATGGCCGGCGTGCCGGCGTCGCTGACATAGGCCACACGCTCGCCCTGGGCCAGCCGCGCCAGCACGCCGGCAGCGGCTTCGCGCTCGTTGTGCTGGTGCACGGCGAGCAGCGGTTTGTCCAGGCCCAGATGACGCAACAGCGGCGCGCTGTGGCGCGTGTCTTCGCAGCCCACCGCGTCGACGATGGACAGTACGTGGATGGCGCGCAGACTCAGGTCGGCCAGGTTGCCGATGGGTGTGGCCACGACGTACAACGCGCCTGCGGGATACTGCTGCGAGCCCGCTGCGGCGGCGGCGGCCTGCAGCAACAACGAGGCGGTGGGTGTGGTCACGGAAAAGCTCACGACGAAACTGACGACCAAGGAGCGGGGCGACGCAGGCGAGGGCCGCGCCCTGATCCATCTGCAGCGCCAGGGCCTGACCCTGGTGCAGCGCAATTATCGGGTCGCTGCCGGCCCGCGCGCGCGTGGCGGCGAGGTCGACCTGATCCTGCGTGACCGCGACGGCACGCTGGTCTTCGTCGAAGTGAAAGTGCGCAGCACGGGTGGCTTCGGCGGCGCGGCCGCCAGTGTCAGCCCGGGCAAGCAGCGCAGCCTGGTGCTGGCGGCGCAGCACTACCTGCGCGCATGGCCCTCACCGCCGCCGTGCCGCTTCGACGTGGTGGCCATCGAGGGCGACCGCATCGAGTGGCTTCGCGCCGCGTTTTGGACGTAGCCCCCACGTCGCTCTCGCTCCTGCGGGAATGGAGCCCCCACGTCGCTCTCGCTCCTGCCCCCCGAGGGGGCGCCAACCCAGCAGCCGGGGGACCCGGCCACGGTTGTTGCTTGAGGGGGCGCATCGCTGCGCTTGCTGTTGTCGGGCGCGGGGTGGAACTGGCCGCGCCGGTGAGCGTCCTACGCTGTCATATGATCCCGCACCATGCTTGAGCAACGCATTCAACAGCACTTTTTCGACAGCGCCGACCTGAAGTACGCGGCGGCTGAAATACTGGCCAAGCCGATTGCCGATGCGGTGGGCACGCTGCTGGGCTGCATCACGGCGGGCGGCAAGGTGCTGAGCTGCGGCAACGGAGGCTCGGCCGGCGATGCGCAGCACTTCGCGGCCGAATTCGTCGGGCGCTTCGAGCGCGAACGGCCAGGCCTGGCGGCCATTTCGCTGACGACCGACACGTCGATCCTGACGGCCGTGGCCAACGACTACGACTTCAACCAGGTCTTCTCGAAGCAGGTGCAGGCCATCGGCGCGCCGGGCGATGTGCTGCTGGCAATCACCACCAGCGGCAACTCTGCCAATGTGTTGGCGGCCGTTGCGGCAGCGCACGCGAAGGAGATGTCGGTCATCGCGCTGACGGGACGTAATGGCGGCAAGATGCGCGAACTGCTGACCGAGACCGATGTGCACATCTGCGTGCCGCACGAACGCACCGCCCGCATCCAGGAAGTCCACCTGCTGGTGATTCACTGCCTGTGCGATGCCGTCGACCTGCAGTTGCTGGGCTCGGAAGAGCAGTGAGTCGGCGGCGCGAAGCACCTGCGAAGCTGTGCAGCGACGTCGACTCGCCTCAGGCCTGTTTTGCACTGAAACAATATCTAAGCTTGCGGCCTGAGTCGGCGGCGCGAAGCACCTGCGAAGCTGTGCAGCGAAGTCGACTCGCCTCAGGCTTGCTTTGCACCTGAAACAATATCTAAGCTTGCGGCCTGAGTCGGCGCGGCTGCGGCCTTCGCTGTCTCTGCCCCTCAAACCCACACGTGCTCCTGGCTTGCGCCCCGGCATGAACCCACAGGAAATTGCATGAGCTTCACCCCACTTCGCCGACCTGCTTTTGTGCTGACTGCACTGGCCGCTGTGACCCTGGCGGGCGCGTTGTCGGCCTGCGCCCCGCTGGTGCTCGGCGGCGCCATGGTGGGCAGCGTGCTGATGGCCACCGACCGCCGCAGTTCCGGCGCGCAGGTCGAAGACCAGGCGATCGAACTCAAGGCCATCAACCGCGTGCGCGAAGTCGTCGGCGACCGGGCCCATGTCAGCACCACCAGCTACAACCGCCTGGTGTTGCTGACCGGCGAGGTGCCGAACGAAGCCGACAAGGCGGCGGTCGAGCAGGCCGTGGCGCGCATCGAGAACGTTCGCTCCACCGTCAACGACCTGGCCATTGCGGGCAACAGCTCGCTCACCAGCCGCTCCAACGACACCATCCTGACCAGCAAGGTGAAGGCGTCGTTCGTCGACGCGCGCGACATGCTGTCGAATGCCTTCAAGGTCGTCACCGAGCGCGGCACCGTCTATCTGATGGGGCGTGTGACCGAGCGCGAGGCCACACGGGCGGCCGACTTGGCCCGGTCGGTGTCGGGCGTGCAGAAAGTGGTGCGGGTGTTCGAGATCGTCACCGAGGCCGAGCTGGCCGACCTGCAACCGAAGACGCCGGCCAAGTAGGCTGCGGGCCGGGTCGCTCGATCCCTCAACGCAAACGTGCGATGAGGCTCGACGTGTCCCAGCGGTTCGCGCCCTGCGCTTGCAGGTCGGCGTAGAACTGATCGACCAGCGCGGTCACCGGCAGGCGCGCACCGTTGAGTTTGGCTTCGTCGAGCACCAGCCCCAGGTCCTTGCGCATCCAGTCGACCGCGAAGCCGAAGTCGAACTTCGCGTCGACCATGGTCGGTCCGCGGTGGTCCATCTGCCAGCTCTGCGCCGCGCCCTTGCCGATCACGCCCAGCACCGCTTTCATGTCGAGGCCGGCCTTCTCGCCGAATGCCACCGCTTCGGCCAGGCCCTGAACCAGCCCCGCAATCGCGATCTGATTCACCATCTTGGCCAGCTGTCCCGCGCCGCTGGCGCCCAGCAGCGTGACCGCCTTGGCAAACGCCATCGCCACCGGCTGCATCACGGCGAACGCCGCCGCATCGCCGCCGCACATCACGGTCAGTGCGCCGTTGATGGCGCCGAGGTTGCCGCCCGACACCGGCGCGTCGATGAACTGCAGGCCCATCGCGTGGGCCACACCGCTCAGTTCGCGCGCGATCGATGCCGACGCGGTGGTGTGGTCGACAAAAATCGCGCCGGGCTTCATGCCCGCCAGCGCGCCCGCTTCACCCAGCACCACCGAGCGCAGGTCGGCGTCGTTGCCGACACAGGCGAACACGATGTCGGCGTCTGCCGCAGCCGCACGCGGCGTCGGCGCGCTGCGCCCACCGTATTCCGCAACCCACTGATCGGCCTTGCCCGACGTGCGGTTGTAGACCGTCACCCGGTGCCCCGCGCGCTGCAGATGCCCCGCCATCGGATGCCCCATCACGCCCAGGCCGAGGAAGGCCACGCTGCGCGGTGCAATGGTTTCGTAACTGCGAACACTCATGAAGATCCCAAAAAAATCACCCGAAAACGGCCTCGCAGAGGCCGTTTAGATTTCAGCGAAGCGCTCAATCACACGATGGTGAGGTGCTCGGTCCCTGCCGCCAGATCGCTGCTGCGTGCGCGGTGGCTGTGCAGCTTGATCTGCAGCCGCAGGTCGTTCACCGAGTCGGCGTTGCGAAGTGCGTCTTCGAAGGTGACCATCTGGTTTTCGAACAGGTCGAACAGCGCCTGGTCGAAGGTCTGCATGCCGAGCTCGCGGCTGCGCTTCATGATCTCCTTGATCTCGGCCACCTCGCCCTTGAAGATCAGTTCCGAGATCAGCGGCGTGTTCAGCAGGACCTCGACCGCAGCGATGCGGCCCTTGCCTTCCTGACGCGGCAACAGGCGCTGCGACACCAGAGCCTTCAGGTTCAGCGACAGGTCCATCAACAGCTGCGCGCGCCGTTCCTCGGGGAAGAAGTTGATGATGCGGTCGAGCGCCTGGTTGGCGCTGTTGGCATGCAGCGTGGCCATGCACAGGTGGCCAGTCTCGGCGAAGGCCACCGCGTGTTCCATCGTTTCGCGGTCGCGAATCTCACCCATCAAAATCACGTCCGGCGCCTGGCGCAAGGTGTTCTTCAGCGCCGCGCCCCAGCCGTCGGTGTCGATGCCCACTTCACGCTGCGTCACGATGCAGTTCTTGTGCGGGTGCACGAATTCCACCGGGTCTTCGATCGTGATGATGTGGCCGAAGGAATTTTCGTTGCGGTGGTCCACCATCGCCGCCAGCGAGGTGCTCTTGCCCGAGCCCGTGGCGCCGACGAAGATCACCAGCCCGCGCTTGGTCATCGTCACGTCTTTCAGCACCTGCGGCAGGTTCAGGCTGTCGATGCTGGGCAGGGTCAGCGGGATGGTTCGCAGCACCAGGCCCACGTGGCCCTGCTGCACGAACGCGTTCACGCGAAAACGGCCTATGCCTTGCGGTGACACCGCGAAGTTGCACTCCTTGGTGCGCTCGAATTCGGCGGCCTGCTTGTCGTTCATCACCGAGCGCGCCAGCGCCATCGTGTGCTGGCCGGTGAGCGGTTGCGGTGACACCTTGGTGACCTTGCCATCGACCTTGATTGCCGGCGGAAAGTCCGCCGTGAGGAACAGGTCGGACCCGTTGCGCGACACCATCAGGCGCAGCAGGTCGTTGATGAATTTCGATGCTTGGTCGCGTTCCATGAGGGAGCCCTGTTGACTGACGATGCACCGACAACTAGCCGGGGAAATTCTCGGGGAACTTGGCCTTGCCGCGCGCCTCGGCAGGCGACACGATGTTGCGGCGAACCAGGTCGGCCAGGTTCTGGTCCAGCGTCTGCATGCCCATGCTGTTGCCGGTCTGGATCGACGAATACATCTGCGCCACCTTGTTCTCGCGGATCAGGTTTCGAATCG
>JANNBZ010000414.1:0-1722 GCA_031386065.1 Burkholderiales bacterium | reverse complement strand
TCAACCTGCTGTGGCTGTTGCCGATCGCGGCGGCCGTGGCGCTCGGCTGGCTGGACGGCGTGGTGGGCGTGGCCATTTCGTATGCGCCCTTGCTGTGGCTGGCCTTTCACTTCAAGGCTGGCGACCGCGCCGCGCAAGCGTGATGACGGTGATGACCATCTGAGAGAATCCCGTCTTATGTCTCCGATCTCCCTGGCCAGGCACTTGGCCCAGTTGTCACCGCAAGCGAAGTTCGCCGTGATGATCGGCGGCGACGCGTTGTTCCTGCCGCTGTGCATGTTGTTGTCGGTGGCGCTGCGCATGGGTTCGATCCCCGACGCCAGCGAGACGGCGCCTCTCGTGCAGGTTGTGCTGGCGTTGCTGACCCTGCCGGTGCTGGGTGCTGCCGGCCTGTACCGCACGGTGGTGCGCTACATCGACCTGCGCGTGCTGGCGGCCGTCAGCGGCGCGCTGGCCGTGGTGGTGCTGCTGGTGTACGGCCTGGCGCTCGCCTTTCAAGTGCAGGTGCTGCCGCGCTCGGCGTTGCTGATTTACTGGTTCGTGGCCTTCGCCTACGTGGTGACCTCGCGCTTCATCGCCCGCACCTTGTTGCGGCGCGGAATCAGGCACGGCGGCCGACCGCGCATTCGTGCGGTGATCTACGGTGCGGGCGACGCCGGTGCCCAGTTGGCTCAGGCCATGCAGTTCAGCCCCGAGTACAAGGCCACCTGCTTTCTCGACGACAGCGACGAGCTGCAGAGCAAGACCGTCGGCGGGCTGAAGGAGTACGCGCCGTCGTCGTTGACCGAGGCGGTGTTCCGGCACGACGTGGGCCTGATCGTGCTGGCCATTCCTTCAGCCACCACGGCGCAGAAACGCCGCTTGATCCAACGGGTTGAAAGCGCCGGGCTGCCGGTGAAAATCCTGCCCGGCCTGAGCGATTTGGAAGACGGCCAGGCCGGCCTGTCCGACATCCGCGAGGTCGACGTGGCCGACCTGCTGGGGCGCGACGCGGTGCCGGCCGACCCCGCCCTGTTCGCGCGCAACATCGCCGGCAAGGTGGTGCTGGTCACCGGTGCGGGCGGCTCGATCGGCAGCGAGTTGTGCCGCCAGATCATGACGCAGCGGCCGGCCCGGCTGGTGCTGCTCGACCACTCCGAATTCGCGCTCTACACCATCGACCACGAGATGCAGCAAGTCGCATCAACCGGGCACGCAGGCGCCGCCGAGGTGGTGGCTTGCCTGGGCTCGGTACTCGACGAAGACCTGATGCGCTCGCTGATGCGCCAGCAGCGCGTGCAAACCGTCTACCACGCGGCTGCGTACAAGCACGTGCCGCTGGTCGAAGGCAACATGCAGCAGGGCTTGCGCAACAACGTGTTCGGCAGCTTGAGCGTGACGCGCGCTGCGCTCGAAGCCGGCGCTGAAACCTGCATCCTCATCTCGACCGACAAGGCAGTGCGGCCCACCAATGTGATGGGTGCTTCCAAACGCGTGGCCGAGCTGGTGTTCCAGGCGGCAGCCATTCGCTCCGCCGGGCGCACCGTGTTTTCGATGGTGCGCTTTGGCAACGTGCTGGGTTCGTCGGGCTCGGTGGTGCCGCTGTTCCGCCGGCAGATTCAAGCCGGTGGGCCGATCACCATCACGCACCCGGACATCATTCGCTACTTCATGCTGATCCCCGAAGCCGCGCAACTGGTGATCCAGGCCGGCGCGATGGCACGTGGCGGCGAGGTGTTCGTG
>JANNBZ010000413.1:0-12967 GCA_031386065.1 Burkholderiales bacterium | reverse complement strand
TCGGTGAGGCGCTCGAAGAGGTGCGTCACGCGGCCGATGGTCTTGTCGTACAGCGTGACCGGCGGCCCCTCGCGAGGCGCACGGTGTGCCTGCGGGTCGTGCCAGATGCTCGACAGCATCGGGTCGAGCGTGAAGCTGACGAACATCGAGATCAGCACCGCCGCCACGATCGTCAGCCCGAACTCGTGGAAGAACTTGCCGACGATGCCGCCCATGAAGCCGATCGGCAGGAACACCGCCACGATCGACAGTGTGGTGGCCAGCACCGCCAGCCCGATTTCGTTGGTGCCGTCGATGGCCGCCTGGTGCGCCGACTTGCCCATCTGCACATGGCGCACGATGTTCTCGCGCACCACGATGGCGTCGTCGATCAGCAGGCCCACGCACAGGCTCAGCGCCATCATCGTGATGGTGTTGATGGTGAAGCCGAAGATGTACATGAACAAAAACGTGCCGATCAACGCGATCGGCAAGGTGAGGCCGGTGATGACCGTGCTGCGCCATGAATTGAGGAACAGGAAAACGATCAGCACCGTCAGCGCGGCGCCCTCGAACAGCGTGCGCTTGACGTTGGCGACCGAGACGCGAATCGAGCGCGAGTTGTCGCGGATCACGTCGACCTTGATGCCTGCCGGCGTGACCGACGCAGCGCCCGCCAGCGCCCGGTTCAGCCCGTCGACCACGTCGATGGTGTTTTCGCCCTGCGACTTCTGCACACTCAGCAGCACGGTGCGCTGGCCGTTGTAGAGCGCCAGGCTTTCGACCTCTTGCGGGCCGTCGACCACGTCGGCCACCTGCCACAGCTTGACCGCGTTGCCCGCTTTGCGAGCGACCACGATCTCGCGGAAATCTTCCGGCCGCTTCAGCCGCGCGTTGATCTGCACCACGCGCTCCTGCTCGCGCGAACGAATCGCGCCCATCGGCAGTTCCTGGTTCTCGCTTTTCACCGCCGCGACCACCTGGTCGACGCCGACGCCCAGCGCTTCCAGTGCCGCCGGCTTCAGGTACAGGTTGACCTGCCGCTGGATGCCGCCGACCACGCTGACCGAGCCGACGCCGCGCACGTTCTCCAACCGCTTTTGCAGCACCTGCGAACCCCAGGTGGTCAGCTCTTGCGGCATTCGCTTGCCGTCGGTCGACAGGATGGCCACGTTGAAGATGGGCTGGCTGGCGGGGTCGAAGCGGGAGATGCGCGGGTCCTTCACTTCGTCGCGCAGCAGCGGGCGGATCAGCGCGACTTTCTCGCGCACGTCTTCGGCCGCCTTGCGCCCGTCCACGTCGAGGTTGAACTCGACGATCACCACCGAGGTGCCTTCGTACGAACGCGAGTACAGCGAGCTGATGCCGGCCACCGTGTTGACGGCCTCTTCGACCTTCTTGGTGACTTCGCTCTCGACGATTTCCGGCGACGCGCCGGGGTAGTCCATCGCGACCACCACGGTGGGGAAGTCGATGTTCGGGAACTGGTCGACCGACAGCCGCTGGTAGCTGAACAGGCCCAGCACCACGAAGGCCAGCATGACCATCGTGGCCATCACCGGGTTGCCGATGGAGACGCGGGTGAACCACATGCTCAGCGCGCTCCGGCCGCTTGCGAGGCCGACACGGTGGGTGCCGCTGCGGGCGCCGATGCCGGCGTCGATGCAGGCGCCAGTGCCGCCACCGCAGTGACGATCTTCACCGCCGTACCGTCACGCACCTGGCCCACCGTGCCGCGCAGCAGCGTGGTGCCAGGCGCGACCGCATCGCCGGTCAGTTCCACCGCCGCTTCCGTGCGGCCGTCGAGCGTGATCTCGCCGCGCGCGCCCAGGCTGACGTTGCGCTGCGAGACCTTGCCGTCGACCACCGCCAGCACGTAGGGCCGTGCCTGGTCGATGCGCACCACCGTGGCTGGCACCAGCAGCGCCGACTGGCGCTCGAGCTTGATCGCGCCGCGCGCGAACAGGCCCTGGCGCAGGCCGCTGGCGGCCGCGGTGTCAGTAGCGTCGGTGGCCAGGTAGACCATCACCGCGCGCGTGCCCGCCTGGGTGCTCGGGTTGATGCGCGAGACGCGCGCCGCCAGCGGCTGCGCGCGGCCGTCGACATCGAGCTGCGCCGCCTGGCCGACGCGCACGTTGACCACGTCTTCCGGCGCCATTGCGGCTTCCAGTTCCAGCCTCGACAGGTCGACGATCTCGACCAGCCGGGTGTCGATGGCCACCCGCTCACCCGGCTGCACCAGCCGCTGCGAGACGATGCCGCTGATCGGCGCGACCAGTTGCGCGTCACGCCGCGACTTGCGTGCCAGATCGACTGCGGCGGCCGAGGCCAGGTAGCTCGCCTGCGCCGAGGCTTCCATCGAGATCGAAGTGTCCAGTCCGGTCGGCGAAATGAAGCCCTGTGCCACCAGCGCGCGGTTGTTCGACAGGGTGCGCTGCGCCATGTCGACCTGTGACTTGGCGGCGAACGCGGTTTGCTCGGCTTGGCGCAGGCGCAGGTCGAACTCGGTGCTGTCCAGCGTGCCGATCACCTGGCCGACTTTCACCGCGTCGCCCTCGCGCACGCTGAGCGTCTTCACTTCAGCGGCAACGCGCGCCTTCACGAATACCGAGTCGACCGCCTTCAGCCCGCCCGACACCGCCAGCGTGCGCTGCATGTCCTGTTGGCGCGCGACGATCAGGTCGGCCGCGTTCAGCTCCAGCACCGGCACCGTTTTGGCCGCCGTACTCAGTGCGGCCTGCTCGGTCTTGCGGGTCTTCACGCTGCGGACCACGAAGCCGGCAATCACC
Source organism: Burkholderiales bacterium (assembly GCA_031386065.1). Taxonomy (GTDB): domain Bacteria; phylum Pseudomonadota; class Gammaproteobacteria; order Burkholderiales; family Burkholderiaceae_C; genus JANYJJ01. Next base: position 10,199 of record JANNBZ010000413.1, on the reverse strand, counting down.
AGCAGCACGAGAACGATCACCAACCATTTGAGCCAGCGTTTCATGGGCGTTTGCTGCCGCTGAGCGCGGGAGTCGGTTTCGAAAGGGGAGGGCGCGGGGCCGGTTGTTGCGCCGGCCGCGCGAGCAGGCCCGCGACGACCAGCTCCATGTGCTGGTGCACGAAGCGTTCCGGATGGGCCAGCGAGTCGATGGCCACGCAGGCGCCCAGCGAGTGCTTGTTGACGCACAGCATCACCATCGGCAGCAGCAGCGAATGCACGGCGGCCTCGACGTCGACGGCGCGGAACTCGCCGTCGGCAATGCCCCGCTGCAGCACGCCGCCGATGAGTTGCGAGCCGGGCTCGATCACTTCGCGCACATAGTAGTCGGCAATGTCGGGGAAGCTGCGCACCTCGGTCACGATCAGCTTGAACACGCCGGCCGCCGGACTGTGGAAGACGCGCAGCCACCAGCTCGACAGCAGGGTTCGCAACAGATCGGCGTGGCTGCCGGTGTGCAGCCGAACTTCCTCGGCGCCGGCCTGGATCTGGTGCGCCAACTGCTCGCGGATCACCGCCTTCAGCAGCTCTTCCTTGCTCGGGTAGTACAGGTACAGCGTGCCCTTGGACACGCCGGCGCGGTCGGCCACTTCCTCGATGCGGGTTGCCGCGAAGCCCTTTTCCACGAACAACGCGAGCGCTGCGACCAGCAGCTCTTGCGGGCGCGCCTCCTTGCGGCGCTGGCGAACGGAATGGGCGGGCAGGTTCATTCGAGGGTGCGGCTCCGGGGTCGGACCGGCAACTGACTGACTGGTCAGTAATGTAACTTTGGGGTTGGGGTGGGTCAAGGCAGGGAAGGAGGCTAACCGACGGGCCGCGCGCTGCAGGGTTTGCTTACAAGGCGCTGCGTGCGCCGTGCGGCGCGCGCCCGCGCAGGCGCTAGGCTGCGGGCATGAACTTCGCCTTCAATTCCCTGCCGCGCTGGCTCGGCGCGTTGATCGCGCTGGTGGTGACGGTGTGGCTGAGCGGGTGCGCCAACCTGGTCGGGCCGCGCGTGATCACGCTCACCGAGGCCGATCTGTCGCGCCAGATCGAGAAGCAGTTTCCACTCGAACGCAGCCTGCTCGGTGCGCTGAGCATCCGCGTCGAAGCGCCGCGCGTGAGTCTGCTGCCGGAATCGAACCGCATCGCCACCGAGCTCGACTTCAGCGGCAGCCTGGCGCGCTCGGCGCGCAGTTCGCGCGGGCAGATCGTGCTGGACTACGCGCTTCGCTACGACGAGCCCAGCAAGTCGGTGCGCCTGACGCAGGTGCGCGTGAAGCGGCTGCAGTTCGACGGCCTGCGCGACCAGCCCAAGGCAGCGGTCGACAAGTTCGGCGCGCTGCTGGCCGAGCAGCTGCTGCAGGACCTGCCGATCTACCGCTTCAAGCCCGAAGACCTGCGCACCGCCGAAGGCAAGGGCTACCGCCCGGGCTCGGTCACCGTGCGGCAGCGCGCGGTCGAGATCACGCTGGTGCCGACCACCCCCTGAGCGGCACTGCGGGCCGGCGCGCGTTGGCGTGCGGGGGTGCGGGGGTGCGGGGGTGCGCCGCTATCATCCCGCGTCTTTCACCGCCGGGGATTCCGTTGGACATCGCGCTGTTGATCAAAGCCGCCCTGATGGGCATCGTCGAGGGACTGACCGAGTTTTTGCCGGTCTCCAGCACCGGGCACCTGATCCTGGCGGGTTCGCTGCTCGGCTTCACCGACGACAAGAGCAAGGTGTTCGACATCGCGATCCAGACCGGCGCCATCTTCGCGGTGATGCTGGTGTACTGGCAGCGCCTGCGCGACACCGTGACGCAACTCGGCAGCAGCCCGCGCGCGCGACGCTTCGTTGTGAACGTGGCGATCGCCTTCGTGCCGGCTGTCGTGCTGGGCCTGCTGTTCGGCAAGGCAGTGAAGGCGCACCTGTTCACGCCGGCGGTGGTGGCCAGCACCTTCATCCTCGGTGGCTTCGTGATCTTGTGGGCCGAGCGGCGCAAGACGACGGTGCGCGTCAACGAGGTCGACGACATGTCGCCGCTCGACGCGTTGAAGGTCGGCCTGGCGCAGTGCCTGGCACTGGTGCCCGGCACCAGCCGCTCCGGCGCCACCATCATCGGCGGCATGCTGATCGGCCTCAGCCGCAAGGCCGCCACCGACTTCAGCTTTTTCCTGGCCATGCCGACGCTGATCGGCGCCGGTGCCTACAGCCTGTACAAGGAGCGCGCGCTGCTGTCGGTGGCCGACATTCCGCTGTTCGGCGTCGGCCTGCTGTTCTCGTTCATCTCGGCCTGGCTGTGCGTGCGCTGGCTGCTGCGCTATGTGTCCACGCACGACTTCGTGCCGTTCGCGTGGTACCGCATCGTGTTCGGCGTGATCGTGCTGCTGACCGCGTGGACGGGCTGGGTCGACTGGGCCGCGTAGTTCGCGCCTGCCGACTTCAGAGGCTCCCCGGTCCCTGTTGGCGCCCGGCGTTCGCGGAGAAACATGAATGCGAATTCGTTTATCGCAAAGATCACAAAGGACGCAAGGGTCGCAAAGAAAACTCCAGCTCTTCTTGGTGCCCTTTGCATTCTTTGCGTCTTTGCGGTGGAAACTTGTTTCTCATGATCGCCCGCCGGCACTTCGCTTCACGAACAGCAGGTCCCACACCCCGTGGCCGAGCTTGAGGCCGCGGTTCTCGAACTTGGTCAGCGGGCGGTGGTCGGGCTTGGGGGCAAAGCCGTCGGCCGTGTTCTTCAGCAGCGGCTCGGCCGACAGCACCGCCAGCATCTGCTCGGCATACGGCTGCCAGTCGGTCGCGCAGTGCAGCGTGCCGCCGGCGGCCAGGCGGCTGGCCAGCAGTTGCACCAGCGGCGCCTGAATCAACCGCCGCTTGTTGTGCTTCAGCTTGTGCCAGGGGTCGGGGAAAAACACGTTGATGCCGGCCAGCGAGGCCGGCGCGATCATCTGTTGCAGCACCTCGACCGCATCGTGCTGGATCAGCCGCAGGTTGCTCAGCCCGAGTTCGCCGATCTGTTTGAGCAGCGCGCCGACGCCGGGCGTGTGCACCTCGATGGCGATGAAGTCGGTGTCGGGCAGCGCCTGCGCAATCGACGCGGTGGCGTCGCCCATGCCGAAGCCGATTTCAAGCACACGCGGTGCACTGCGTCCGAAGGCGGGGCCGAAGTCGAACACAGCGGGCACGAAAGGCAGCATGAACTGCGGGCCGAGTTCGGTCAGCGCGCGTGCCTGGCCCGGACCCAGGCGTCCGGCCCGCACCACGTAGCTGCGAATGCCGTTGCGTGCGGCTGAGGGGGGAGCGTCGGCGGGGATGTGCATCGCCGGAAATTGTGCCCGACGAACTAGTCGTTCAACGCGGCGGTCATTGACGGCCGAAACAACCGGTGTGTGCCGCGCCCGGCGGCCTTGGCCGCGTACAGCGCCAGGTCGGCGCCTTTCAACAAGGCTTCGAGGCCGATGTCGGCGCTGACCGCGAACGCCGGCGCAAGTGCAACGCCCACGCTGGCACCCACCTGCACGTCGTGCCCGTCGATCTCGAATGGCTCGCGCAGGGCCTGCACCAGCCGGTTCGCCAAAGCGGTGGCTGCCAGTGGCTGCGTCGCGCCGATCTGGATGATCGCGAACTCGTCTCCGCCCAGTCGGGCCACCAGGTCGGTCTGCCGGACGCAACTGCACATGCGCTGGGCGGCAGCGCACAGAAGTTGGTCGCCCACCGGATGTCCGAAGGTGTCGTTGACGGCCTTGAATCGGTCCAGGTCGACGTAGAGCACCGCCACCGACGTGCACTCGGCGGTGAGCACCAGCGCACTGTTCAGGCGTTCACGAAAGTGCATGCGGTTGGGCAGCTTGGTCAGCGAGTCGCTGCGCGCCATCTGCTCGATCTGCGCTTGCGCGCGACGCGCTTCGGTGATGTCTTCGTGCGTGGCGACCCAGCCACCATCGGGCATGGGTTCGTGGTGAATCGCGAAGATGCGCCCGTTCTTCAGTTCACTCACGGTGTCGGACGCCTTGTCCGAGACCGCGATCGAACGCCGCCAAGCCAGGTACTGATCGGTCGACATGTCGGGAAAGCTGCCGGCCTTGAAGCGGTGGTCGACGATCTGTCCCAGCGTGGTGCCAGGCCGCGTGAGATCAAGCGACAAGCCGTACATCTCGACGTAGCGCCGGTTGCAGACAATCAGCCGCTGCTGGCCGTCGAAGAAGCACAGGCCCTGCGAGATGTTTTCGATGGCGGTCTCGAACCGCAGACGCTCCGCACGCTGGTTCTCCAGCACGCGGCCGAGCCGGCGGCGCAGCCGTTGGTGCAGTCCCCAGGCCAGCGCAACGCCGAGCACGCCGCTGGCCGCCAGCGCTGCCAGCGGCTGACCGAGCACTGCCGCGACGGCCACCGGCAGCGCCATCACGAAGGTTGCGGCCACGAACGCAGCGACCGTTCGGGGCTTTTCGGCAGAAAAATATTGAAAGGGATTCATGGTTTGCGCAGCGACGACACGTTCGCTGCGACAAATATCGGCGCGTGGCGCGCACTCTTGAATCCCGGGTCGCTGACGGGGCAGCGTCGCGGTGGCGCCGGGGTTGTCGCGACGTGGAACGGTCGTTCGACAATTCGCGCTTGCCATGCGGGCAGCAGTTCCCTGCGGACGACCCACCGCACTGCGTCCACCGTACTATCCACAGGTCGCGGTGCTCGCGGTTGAATGGTAGACACGCACCCTGCTCATGCAGTTGACGGCGTCCCATGCGAAACGTGAACACTGAAACAAGCGGGTCGATGGGGAACGCACCTGCGCGCGCGGGCTTGAAGGCGTGCCGCGCGCTCGCGTTGATGGCCGCGCGGATGGTCGCGCTGGTGTCCGTTCTGTGGCTGCTCGGTGCGCCGCAGTGGTGCCTGGCCGGCACCATGACCCGCGCCACGCTGGAGCCGCTGTTTCCGGCGCCACTGATGGTGGGCGACAAGAACGCCGCGCTCGCGGCCTGGCCCATCTTCAAGCGGCTTGATGCCGGGCCACAACTGGTCGGCCATGTGTTCGAAACGGTGGACCTGGAACCCACGGCGGGCTACGGCGGCAAGCCGATCAACCTGCTGGTGGCGGTTGACGTGAACGGCAATTTTCTCGACGTGCGCCTGCTCTCGCAACGCGAGCCGATCTTTCAAAGCGCCAAGGGCAACGCGCAACTGGCGGCCTTCGCAGCGCAGTACGTGGGCCTGTCGTTGCGCCACGATGTGCAGGTGGGCAGCGCGAAGGGCGCCACGTTGCGAACCGACGTGCGCGCCATCGTCAACGGCGTGACCGCCGGCACGGTGACGGCGCTGGCCATCGACCGCAGCATCATGCAGTCGGCCAGCCGCGTGGCGCTGGCGCAGCTCGATGTCGCCAACGGCGCGGTCGCGGGCTCGGCGCGCGGACCGGTGCGCGGCGAACGCTTCGCGGCGAGCGGCTGGAACGAACTGGTGAAGGTCGGGTTGCTGCAACGCATCGAGCGCAGCAACCTCGACGTGGAACGCCGCTTCACCGGCACCGCCGGCGCGGGCCGCGATGCCGTCGGCATGGTGCAGCCGCAGGGCGTGGCCATCGACGCCTGGTTCGGTGTGGCGAGCCTGCCGCAGGTCGGACGCAACCTGCTCGACAGTGCCACCTGGCAGCGCGTGAGCGGGCTGCGCGACAGCGGCGAACTGGTACTGCTGGTGTTCGAGAACGGCCGCCTCACGCTGGACCGCGCTGCTGCCGGTGCTGGTGTCGGTGCTGCTGGAACGGCGGCGCGGCCGGCCCGCCTGCGCGCGCTGCTGCACCAGGGCGACCGCACGCTCGAACTGCGCGAGGTCGACATCCCGCCCGGCGTGCGTTTGACGCCGCCGCGCCCGGTCGGTGGCGAGGTGGCGCCAGCGCGCCTGTGGCGCAGCGTCGGCGCGCAGCCACTCGATGCGGGGCAGCCCCTGTCGCTGGAATTGCAGGTGCTGCGCGACAGCGGCGGCGCGGCGCCGCGGCGTGCTGAGGCCTCGTTCACACAGGCCTACAGCGTGGCCGACCTGAAGTCGTGGTTGCCCGAGCCCACGCCGTCGGCATGGGCGGTGTTGAAGCAGGCGTCGGCCTCGCGCGTGATGGAGCTGGCCGTGCTGGGGCTCGGCCTGGCGCTGCTGGTGGTGCTGCTGGTGCGCCAGCGCTGGGTGGCGGTCAACACACGCCGGCTGAAGTGGGTTCGGGTGGCCTACCTGCTCTATACGCTGGTCTTCATCGGCTGGGTGGCGCAGGGGCAGTTGACCATCGTCACCCTCACGTCGCTGATCGAGGCACTGGTGGCCGGGCAGGGCTTGGCCTTCTTGCTGGCCGACCCGGTGACGGTGCTGTTGTGGGCCTTCGTGGCGGTCACGCTGGTGGTCTGGGGCCGCGGCACCTTCTGCGGCTGGCTGTGCCCCTTCGGTGCGTTGCAGGAACTGCTGAGCCTGGCCGCGCAACGCCTGCACTGGAAACCGGTGCGCCTGCGCACGCGCCTGGACGGCGCGTTGAAGTGGGTCAAGTACGGCGTGCTCGGCGCGCTGGTCGGCGGCGCCGGCATGTCGGCCGCGTGGACCGAAACAGCGCTCGAGGTCGAGCCGTTCAAGACCGCCATCAGCCTGGGCTTCGACCGCGCCTGGCCCTTCGTCGTGTGGGCGCTGGGCTGCACGCTGCTGAGCCTGTTCGTGTTTCGCGGCTACTGCCGCTATGTGTGTCCGCTGGGCGCGGCGCTGTCGTTGTTCGGGCGGCTGCGGCTGTTCGCCTGGATTCCGCGCCGCAGCGAATGCGGAACGCCGTGCCAGAGCTGCCGCCACCGCTGCGAGTACCAGGCCATCGCGCCGTCGGGCACGGTCGATTACGCCGAGTGCTTTCAATGCCTCGATTGCGTCGAGATCTACCAGGACGACAAGCGCTGCCTGCCGCTCGTTGTCGAGCGCAAGCAGTCCGCTGCACGTCACATTCCCATTCAACCCGTAGCCATGTCATGAAGACTGTTCACGCAGCGGGTGCTGCACTCCCCACGCGCCGCCAATGGCTGCGCACCTCGCTCGGGCTGGGCCTGGCAGCGAGTGCAACGCTGGCAGGCTCGGCCGCGACGCCACTGGTCTGGCGTGAACGCGCGCTGCTGGGCCTGGGCACCACGCTGTGGCTGCGTGCGGCGCACGTCGATGCCGCCACGGTTGAGCAGGCGCTCGACAGCGCCGTGCAGGCCATCCGCCATGTCGAGGCGCAGATGAGTTTGTTCGACGCGAACAGCGCGCTGTCGCGCCTCAACCGCGACGGCGAATTGCGCGCTCCCGATGCCGACCTGTTGCGCGTGCTGCGGCTGGCGCAACAGGTGGCCGAGCGCAGCGACGGCGCGTTCGACATCACGGTGCAGCCGCTGTGGCTGGCCTGGAGCGGGGCGCGCAGCGCGGGCCGCACGCCCACCGCGCAAGCCATCACCGAGGCGCACGCGAAGGTCGGCTGGCGCGGCCTCGACGTGAGCATGGAGCGAGTGCGTTTTCTGCGACCCAGCATGGCGCTGACCTTGAACGGCATCGCCCAGGGTTACGCCGCCGACCTGGCGCGCGAGCGGCTGCGTGCGCACGGCGTCGAACACGCGCTGCTCGACACCGGCGAATGGGCACCCTTGGGGCGCGGCCCGGCAGACCGGCCGTGGACCCTGGCGGTGGCCGACCCGCGTGCGCAGGCCAATAACCCGCACAACCCGCACGCCCTGGCGGCGCTGCACGCCGACGGCCGCAGCGTGGCCACGTCGTCCGATGCGCAAACCACCTTCACCGCCGACCGTCGCCACCACCATGTGTTCGACCCGCGCAGCGGGCAGTCGCCCGCGCAGCTCGCGTCGGTGACCGTGCTCGCCGCGTCGTGCGCGCTGGCCGATGCGCTGACCAAGGTGATGTTCATGGGCAGCATCGCCGACGCGCTGGCGCTGGCGCAACAGTGGCATGTCGACGTGCTGGCGGTCGACAAGGCGGGCCGCTGGCAGGCCAGCCCGGGGCTGCGTCTGGCTGATCGCGCATGACGACGAATGGCGACGAATGACGTAGGTGGCACATCGCGGCGCCGGTAGAATCGGCATCGTTCGCGGGTGTAGTTCAATGGTAGAACGGCAGCTTCCCAAGCTTCATACAGGGGTTCGATTCCCCTCACCCGCTCCACACTCCACAAAGGGCCCGTGCGGGCCCTTTGTCATGCTGACGTTGCTCATTCACCCAGCACGAGCTTTGCGCGAACTGCCTGCCATGACCCAGCCGCCTCCCTCTCGCGTCGTCAGCCTGCTGCCACTGCAGCGTGATGTGCGCGATGCCTTGCTGCAGTCCGCGTTCGGTCCGTTCAACGTCGATGTGCTGGCATCTGCGGCCGAGCTGGCGTCACTGGCCGGGCAGGTCGACGTGCTGCTGCTGGCGGCCGATGCTTTCGACCCGCGCACGCGCGCCGCTGCGGCGGCGCTGGACGCCGCCGTGGTGCTGGTGGCCGGGCAGCCCAGCGCGCTGCAGATCGCGCAGTGGCTGGCGGCTGGCGTGCGTGAGGTGCTGACGCCCGACGAGCTGTCGCCCGCCCACCTGCCGCGGCGCCTTCGTACCGTCATCGAGCGCCACCGCTTCGACCGCGAAACGCGCACCGTCTACGCCACCGACCTGGGCACCGGGTTGCCGCACGAGCAGCAGTTGATCGAGCACATGAGCCACTTGCTGGCGCTGCGCGAACGCGAGCCGTCGCCGATGGCGCTGCTGGTGCTGCGCATCGAAGGCATCGCCACCACGCAGGCGCGGCTCGGCGCCGAAGCGGCCCACGTGCTGCGCCGCAAGCTGGCCGTGCGCTTGCGGGCCGGCGTGCGTGCGAGCGACGTGGTCGCGTCGCTCGGCGACGATGCGTTTTCGGTGCTGCTGGCCGCGATGCTGGCCCCCAGCGACGCGCCGCGCGTGGGTGCGAAGTTGCTGGCGTCGCTGCAGGTGCCGTTCAAGGTCTCGGGTCAGGACGTGGCCGTGGCCGCGTCGCTGGGCATTGCCCAGTACCCGGAAGACGGCAACCAGCCGCAGGTGCTGTTGCAGCGCGCCGTCGGCTTGGCCGCCGCAGGAGCGGCTCAGGGCCGGGTCGGCTTCGCGAACTTCGGCGAAGCGGGCGGCAGCGCACCGGCCGCCGCCAACGACGATTGAGCGTCGCGCCGCCGAATCACTTCAGCACGTCGGCAATGCACAGGTACTTGATCTCCACGTAGTCGTCGATGCCGTGGTGCGATCCTTCGCGGCCAAGGCCCGATTGCTTGACGCCGCCGAACGGCACCTCGGCGGTTGAGATGAGGCCGGTGTTGACGCCCACCATGCCGTATTCCAGCGCCTCGCCGACGCGGAAGATGCGCCCGATGTCGCGGCTGTAGAAGTAGCTGGCCAGGCCGAATTCGGTGTCGTTGGCCATCGCAATCACTTCGGCTTCGGTGTTGAAACGGAACACCGGCGCCACCGGGCCGAAGGTTTCTTCACGCGCGCACAGCATGTCGCTGCTGGCGTTGGCCAGCACGGTGGGCTCGTAGAAGCGCTCGCCGATGCGGTGCCCGCCGACCAGCACCTTCGCGCCCTTCGCCACCGCGTCTTTCACATGCGCTTCGATCTTGGCAATGGCGTGGTCGTCGATCATCGGGCCCTGGCCCACGCCGGCCTCGAAGCCGTTGCCGACCTTGATGGCACCGGCCTTCGCGGCCAGCTTCGCCGTGAAGGCGTCGTACACACCCTCTTGCACGTACAGCCGATTGGCGCAGACGCAGGTCTGGCCGGCGTTGCGGTACTTGCTGACCATTGCGCCTTCCACCGCGCTGTCGATGTCGGCGTCGTCGAAGACGATGAAGGGCGCGTTGCCGCCGAGTTCGAGCGACAGCTTCTTGATTGTCGGTGCGCACTGCGCGGCCAGGATGCGGCCCACTTCGGTGGAGCCGGTGAACGACACGTGACGAACGATGTCACTGGCGCAGATCACCTTGCCCACGGCGATGGAGTTGTCACCGTCGGCGGTGACGATGTTCAGCACGCCCGGCGGCATGCCGGCGCGCTGCGCCAGCTCGGCCACCGCCAGCGCCGACAGCGGCGTCTGCTCGGCCGGCTTGATGACCACCGGGCAGCCGGCCGCCAGCGCGGGCGCGACCTTGCGCGTGATCATCGCGATCGGAAAATTCCACGGCGTGATGGCCGCGCACACGCCC
>JANNBZ010000405.1:0-5643 GCA_031386065.1 Burkholderiales bacterium | reverse complement strand
CCGGACGACCGCCAACAGCACGCCTACCGCCAGTCGCTGGCCCAGCCCGGCAACTACGTGCAGCGATTTCGCATCGTGCGGCCCGATGGCCGCATTCGGCTGGTGCAGTCGCAGTGGAAGGTCGTCGCGTCCGAGGCAGGTGTGCCGTCGCGCGTGGTGGGACTGCTGGTCGACGACACCGAGGTGCATGAACTGGCCCGCGCCTACAACGAGACCAGCGAACAGCTCGCGCTGGCGGTGGACCTGGGCAACATCGCGATCTGGCGGCAAGACCTGGCCACGCGCCGCTTCTTCTACAACGCCAAGGCGTCGGAAATGCTGGGCCTCGCACCCAGCTCCAACGGCGTGCTGGACGAGACAATTCGCAGCCTGATTCATCCCGACGACCGCGCACTTGTTGTGGGCGCGAACCGCTCGGCGGTGACATCCAGCCAGCCGGTCGACGTGGAGGCGCGGTACGCGCGCGCCGATGGCGGCTGGCAATACGTGCTGAGCCGGCGTGTGGCCCGACGCAACGAAGACGGCGAGCCGTTTGAAATGCTGGGCGTTGCGCTCGACGTGACGAAGCAGGTCGAAAAGACCCGCCGCGCGGCCGAACTGGCGCGGCGGCTGGACATTGCCGCCAGTGCCGCCGAACTCGGGATCTGGAGTCGCGATATCGAAAGCCAGGCCGGCGAATGGAACGCGCAGATGTTCCATTTTTTCGACCGCGACCTTGCGCTGGGCGTGCCCAGCCGAGAAGGCTGGTTGCTGCTGATGCACCCCGACGACCGCTCGCGCATGGGCCTGGCGCGCGAGCAGTTGATGGGAGCCCGCGGTGGCGCGGTCGAGCACGAGTACCGCGTCATCCGCCCCTCGGGCGAATTGCGCTGGATCACCCAACGCGCTCGCGTGGAACTGATAGACGGACGCCACATGCTGCTGGGTGTCTCGATGGACGTGACGGACCGCGTGCGCACCGAAGCGGCGCTGCGGTCGGTCAACGAACGGATCGGCCTGGCGGCACGCGCCACTGGCCTGGGCAGTTGGGAATGGAACCCGGTGACCGACGAATCGGCCTGGGACGAATCGATGTTCACGCTGCGTGGACTGACCCCGCGCGCCGACGTGCCCAGCGCCGATGAACGGCTTGCGATGCTGCACCCGGACGACCGCGCGCAAGCCGTCGACGTGCTGCGCGACGCGGTGTTGAGCCGGCGCGCGGCAGCGCAGGAGTTTCGCGTCGTCTGGCCCGACGGCAGCGTGCATTGGCTGGCGTCGCGGGCCACGCCGGTGGCTGAGCTCGACGGCCGCATCCTGCGCTACATCGGCGTGAACTGGGATGTCACCGCCCGCGTGAACGCCGAAGCAGCGCGCCAGGAAAGTCTGATCGCCCAGCGCAAGAGCGAGGCCAAGTCGGAGTTCCTGGCCCGCATGAGCCACGAGCTGCGCACGCCGCTGAATGCGGTGCTCGGCTTTGCACAATTGCTGCAGATCGATCACGACCGCGGCGCCCCGGCGCAACGGGCCCACATCGACCACGTGCGCAGCGCCGGCGAACACCTGTTGTCGCTGATCAACGATGTTCTCGATTTGTCGAGCCTGGAATCGGGCCAGTTGCGCTTCGAGCTGACGCCGGTGCGGGTGGCCGACGTGGTTGCCGAGGTGCTGCCGATGGTGCAGCCACTGGCGCGCCAGCACGGCATCACGGTGCACGCCGATGCGATCAGCGGCTCGGTGCGGGTCGACCGCACCCGGCTGCGGCAGATCCTGATCAACCTGCTCAGCAATGCCATCAAATACAACCGCCCTGAAGGCGAAGTGCGGGTCAGCACGCGGCGCGACGGCGACGCGCTGCTGCTGTGCGTCAGCGACACCGGGCGCGGCCTGAGCGCTGCGCAGATCGACCAGCTGTTCGAGCCGTTCAATCGACTCGGCATGGCGTCTGAAAACATCGAAGGCACCGGCATCGGCCTGGCCATCGTGAAGGCCCTGGTCGATCGCATGCAGGGCAGCGTTCGCGTGACAAGCGCGGTGGGTCAGGGCAGCGCGTTCGAGGTCCGCTTGCTGGTCGACGGCCACGATGCGCCGGTCGTCGACACCACCGCGGCGCGCAGGGGCAGCATTCTGTACATCGAAGACAACCCGGTGAACGTGCTGTTGGTCGAGGAACTGATCGCGAGCAGGGACGATCTGGCCATCGTATCGGTCGGCACCGGTGCCGAAGGCGTGAGCCAGGCCCGCGCGTTGCTGCCCGACCTGGTGCTGGTCGACATGCAACTGCCCGACTTCGACGGTTTCGAGGTGCTGCGCCGGCTGCGCGCCCAGCCCGACACCGCCGCGTTGACCTGCATCGCGCTGTCGGCCAACGCCATGCCCGAAGACATCGCCCTGGCGCTGAAAGCCGGCTTCTCCGACTACTGGACCAAGCCGATCAACCTGCGGGCGTTCCTGGCGTCGCTGGCCGCCGTGTTCCCACCTCGCGCGGGTTGAACCCGGCCCACCGCTTCGGCTTCAGGCCGCTTCGTCGACCAGCCCGCGCTCGCGCAGCATCGCGTCCACCGTGGCCACGCGGCCGCGAAACGCCAGGTAGGCGGCGCCGGGCTCCAGCGAGTTGCCGGAGGAATAGATGAACTCGTGCAGCCGCTGCGCGACGCCGGCATCGAACGGGTCGCCGGCTTCGACGAAGGCCTCGAAGCCGTCGGCGTCAAGCACCTCGGCCCACAGGTAGACGTAGTAGCCGGCCGCATAGCTGGAGCCCGCGAACAGGTGCTGAAAGTGCGCCAGGCGGTGGTTCATGCCAACGCCCGCAGGCATGCCGATGCGCTTCAGCTCGGCCGCCTCGAAGGCGCTGATGTCCAGCCCGTCGACGTGGGTCTGCGCATGCACCGCCATGTCGACCAGGGCCGAGGCGGTGTAGCGCACGGTCTCGTAGCCTTGGTTGAATCGGCTGGCCGCGCGCAGCTTGTCGACCAGCGCATCGGGAATGGCCTCGCCGGTGCGGAAGTGCCGCGCGTGCCGCCGCAGCACCTCGGGCTCGCTGAGCCAGTGCTCGAACAACTGCGAAGGCAGCTCGACGAAATCGCGCAGCACGCTGGTGCCCGCCAGCCGCTCGAAGTTCACGTTCGACAGCAGCCCGTGCAGGCCGTGTCCGAACTCGTGGAACAGCGTGCGCGCATCGTCGAAGCTGAGCAGCGTGGGCTCGCCGGGTGCGCCCTTGGCGAAGTTGTTGTTGTTCACGATGATGGGCAGCACACGGCCGCCTGTCGCATCGGCATTGCGCGACTGGCTGCGGTAGGCGCTCATCCACGCGCCACTTCGCTTGCCGGCGCGCGCGAAGTTGTCGTGCAGGAACACGCCGACCAGCGCGTCGTCTGTCGAGCGCACCTCGTACACCTGCACATCGGGGTGGTAGACGGCGATCTGCGGCTGCGCGATGAAGCGCAGACCGAACAGGCGCTGCGCCACGTCGAACAGCGCTGCCACCATGCGGTCGAGCGGGAAGTACGGCTTGACGGTGGCTTCGTCGAGGTCGAAGCGCTGCTGGCGCAGCTTCTCGGCATAGAAGCGCCAGTCCCAGGCCTGTAGCTCGACGCCGGCCTCACCGCGCTGTGCCAGCAGCGCCTGCAGCGCCGCTCGCTCCTGCGCCACGCGGGCCTTCGCCGGCACCCACACACGCGTCAGCAAATCGGCCACGGCCGACTGCTGGCCGGCCATGGTGTCGGCCAGCGCGTAGTCGGCGTAGCTGGCATGGCCGTGCGCGCACGCCTGCTCCAGCCGCAGCGTCAGGATCTTGCGCGCCACGGCGCGGTTGTCGTTCGGGCCGTCGTGCTCGCCGCGCGTGGTCCAGGCGGTGTAGGCTTGCTCACGCAGGTCGCGACGCTGTGAAAAGGTCAGGAACGGCACGATGTGCGAGCGCGACAGCGTGACCACGCCGCTGCCCGCAGCTTCGGCCAGGCCACGGTCGGCCGCTGCCTGCCGAAGACTGGCGCGCACGAACTCGGGCAGGCCGGCCAGATCGGCTTCGCCGCGCAACACCAGGCCGTAGGCCGACTCGTCGGCCAGCACGTTCTGTGCGAAGCGCGTGGTCAGCTCGGCCAGCTGCTGCATCAGCTGCGCATAACGTTGCTGCGCGGCCGGTGCAAGTTGGGCGCCGGCCCGCACGAAGTCGAGGTGAACCCGCTCCAGCAGCCGCAGCGCCTCGCCCGACAGGCCCAGCTCGCCGCGCCGCGCGTGCAGCGCATCGATGCGGCCGAACAGCGCGGCGTGCATGGCCAGCGCACTCTCGTGGGCCGCCAGCCTGGGCGCCATCTGGCGCTCGACCGCCTGCAGCGCGGACGAGGTGGCGCTGGAGGTGAGGTTGGAGAACATGCGTTCGATGGCGCCCAGCCGCTGGCCGCTGCGGTCCAGCGCCGCTACTGTGTTGTCGAAGCTCGGCGCGTCAACGGCATTGGCAATGACCTCGACCTCGGTCAGGTGCTCGGCCAGCGCCACCTCGAAGGCGGGCGCGAAATGCTCAGCATGTGTGGCCGCGAACGGCGGCAGCCCATACGGCGCCGTCCAGTCTGCCAGCAGGGGATTGACGACGCTGGAGGGGGTGGTGCTGCGCAGGTCCATGGCTTACTTCCCGTTCTTGACCGCGATCTCATCCTTCTCGTCGAAGCGGCGGTTCTCGCAGCCGCTCGCATAGGCCGCGCGGTCGGTCTGAAGTTGCTGCACACGCAGGTTGTAGGCGGCGGCGCGGGCCTCGAAGTCGTCGATCATCTTGTCGCGGGCGGCGGCCTTGGTGTTGTACTGGTCGACGAGTTCCGCGTTGGTTCGATCGAGCGCCGCCAATTCTTCTTTCAGCGCCGCGCCCTGGCGCTGGATCTCTGCCTTGTCGCGGTCGAACTGGGATTGGAGCGCCAGCGTTTCATCGCCCTGAACGGCAATTCGCTGCTGCTGCGACATGCACTCGCGAAGCTGGCTCCGCGTCAACAGCGGGCCGCCGCTCTTGCCCTTGCCGAAGCTGCCTTCCTTGACCTTCTGCGCATGCACCTGCAGCGAAGTGGTGCTGGCAACGAGGCACAGCGCCGCCAGCAGGCAGCGCGAAAAAAGTGAGCGGTGGTTCATGGGTTGTCGGGTGCGCCACAGCGCAGAAAAGGGCGACCGGACGGTCTGGTCGCGAATCATGCCACCGCAACGCCAGCGCGATTTGGGCGCGGGTTTCAACGCCCGCTTCAACGCCGAACGGGCTCGCGCAGCGTGACGAATTCCTCGGCCACTGTGGGGTGAATGCCGATGGTGCTGTCGAACACCGCCTTGGTCGCGCCGGCGCGCAGCGCCACCGCAAAGCCCTGGATGATTTCGCCCGCGTCAGCACCCACCATGTGGGCGCCGACCACGAGGTCGCTGGCGTCGTCGACCACCAGCTTCATCAGCGTTCGCTCGGGGCTGCCCGACAGCGTGTGGCGCAGCGCCTTGAAGTCGCTGCGGTAGATGCGCACGGCAGCGTACTTCTCGCGCGCCTGCGCTTCGGTCAGGCCCACGGTGCCGATGTTCGGGTGCGTGAACACCGCCGTCGGAATCAACTCGTAGTGCATGCGCCGCTGGCCGTCGCCGAACAAGCGGTCGACCAGCACCATCGCCTCGGCCAGTGCCACCGGCGTCAACTGCACCGTGTCG
>JANNBZ010000364.1:0-8143 GCA_031386065.1 Burkholderiales bacterium | reverse complement strand
AGCTCGGAACTCAGGGCGCCCGACTTGTCGACCACCGGCTGCAGCACGTCGCGCACGTTGCCCAGCACCAGCGCCTCGCCGGCCAACTCAGCCCGCGCCTTGGCGGCTTTCACTTCATTCGCCACCACCAAATAGGGCAGGCCCTGCAGCGCCTTCGCCATGCGCTGGCCGACCTCGCGCTGGTAGGCCTGCGAGGTGGCACTGCCCGTGGCCTGCCGCGCCTCGATGACGGCCTGCGGCTGCAAGCCGCTGAGCAGCTTGTCGGCCGGCTTTTCTTCAAGTGCGCGAATGGCGGCGATGCGTTCCAGCGCCACGGCGTCCTTGTTCTCAAGCATGTCGATCTGCAGCAAGGTGCCCAGCATCTGGCGCTGCATGGATTTGTCGGCAATCTCGTACTTGACCAGCACCGATTCCAGGTCGCTGCGCAGCCGCGCGGCGAAGCTTGCAAAGGCGGCATCGTTGCGCACCAGGTCTTCCAGGCTGCCCTTCAGCGGGTAGGTGAAGCGCGGCAGGTCGGTGGCCTTTTCGATGCGGGGGCGCTCGGGGGTTTGCGTTGGCGTGGGTGCCGGTGCCGGTGCCGGTGCCGGTGTCTGCGCCTGGGTCGGCGAGACCGCCGCCACGCCCAGACCAAGTAAGACCGCCAGCGTCCAGGTGGTGAAACCGGCAACGCCCTTCGCGGCAGATGAAATGGCGAATGTCATGCAGCGTTTCCTTGTGAGGTGCTTGGCTTCCGACGGCCGCGTGGCGGTGTCGAAAGCGCGACGAAATTCGGGCGGGTAGCCCGGCCATAAGTTAGCACGACCTGCACGGCCGGGGCCTTGCCGTACCATGCCGGGCCGCGACCCGACCACCATGCATTCGACCGACTCCCTGACCGACATCCGCCCCGCACACATCCTTCAACAAGTCTTCGGCTACCCCGCCTTTCGCGGCGCGCAGGCCGAGATCGTGGACCATGTGGTGGCCGACGGCGACGCGCTGGTGCTGATGCCCACCGGCGGCGGCAAAAGCCTGTGCTACCAGGTGCCGGCCATTGCGCGGCACCGCGCGGGCAAGGGCGTGGCGATTGTCGTCAGCCCGCTGATCGCGCTGATGCACGACCAGGTCGGCGCGCTGGAGGAAGCCGGCGTGCACGCAGCGTTCCTCAACTCGTCGCTGACGGCCGAAGAAGCGCAGCGCATCGAGCGCGAAATGATGGGCGGCCGGCTGGTGCTGCTGTACGCCGCGCCGGAACGCATCACCACGCCGCGCTTCCTGGCGCAGCTCGACTCGCTGCACGAGCGCGGGCTGCTGAGCCTGTTCGCGATCGACGAGGCTCACTGCGTGAGCCAGTGGGGACACGACTTCCGCGAAGACTATCTGGCGCTGAACGTGCTGCATGAACGGTTTGCCGGCGTGCCGCGCATCGCGCTGACCGCCACTGCCGACGACCTGACGCGGGCCGACATCATCCAGCGCCTGCAACTGGAAGAGGCGCGCATCTTCATCAGCAGCTTCGACCGGCCGAACATCCGCTACGGCGTGGTCGAAAAAGACAACCCGCGCCAGCAGTTGCTGCGCTTCATCAACGACGAACACGAGGGCGAGGCCGGCATCGTGTATTGCCAGTCGCGCAAGAAGGTCGACGAGACCGCCGCCTGGCTGACGGCCGAGGGCGTCACCGCGCTGCCGTACCACGCGGGGTTGGACGCCGACGTGCGGCGCCGCCACCAGGACCGCTTCCTGCGCGAAGACGCGCTGGTGATGGTGGCGACCATCGCCTTCGGCATGGGCATCGACAAGCCCGACGTTCGCTTCGTGGCCCACCTCGACCTGCCGAAAAATATCGAGAGCTACTACCAGGAAACGGGCCGGGCGGGACGCGACGGCCTGCCCGCCGACGCCTGGATGGCCTACGGCCTGGCCGACGTGGTGAACCAGCGCCGCATGATCGACGACAGCCCGGCCGGCGAGGAGTTCAAGCGCGGCCAGGTGCAAAAGCTCGAAGCCCTGCTGGCGCTGGCCGAGGCGCACGACTGTCGGCGCGTGCGCCTGCTGGCCTACTTCGGAGAGACCACCGCGCCGTGCGCGCCGTACCAGAACGCCTGCGACAACTGCCTGCACGCGCCGGCCACCTGGAACGCCACCGACGCCGCGCGCAAGGCGCTGAGCTGCATCTACCGCTTTCACCAGAACGGCGGCCAGCGCTTCGGTGCCGGTCACTTGATCGATGTGCTGCGCGGCAAGCTGACCGACAAGGTGGCGCAGCACCGGCACGGCGCGCTCAGCACCTTCGGCATCGGCGCCGACGTGAGCGAGGCGCAATGGCGCGCGGTGCTGCGCCAGTTGATCGCGCTCGGCCATGTGCGCACCGAAGGCGAATACAACACGCTGGAGCTGACGCCGAGTTCGCGCGAGGTGTTGCGCGGCGACGTGCTGCTGCTGTTGCGCGAGGCAAGCGAAGCCACCGCACCCGCCGGCCGCAAGGGCCGCGTCACCGCGCGCGGCAAACCCGCCGCCAAAGGCAAGGCACCGCCGGTGCCGCTGGACGAAGCCGCCACCGAACGCTTCGCCTCGCTGAAAGCCTGGCGCGCCGAGGTGGCCAGCGAACACAACCTGCCCGCTTACGTGGTGTTTCACGACGCCACGCTGGCCGAGATGGCGCGGCTGCAGCCCGATTCACTCGACGCGCTGGGTGAGATCAGCGGCGTGGGGGCGAAAAAGCTCGAAGCCTACGGGAGCGAGATCTTGCGGGTGCTGGGGAGCTAGCTTTTTGTACAAATTCAAAGTCTGACTTTGAATTTGTACAAACCAAAGCAGAGTCAACCCAGCTCGCGCCAGCTGACAACCCGCGCGTCGGCCAGATCAAAGGTGTCCGCGCCACCGTACAGAACGATGGGCTGCGCCGCCTTGGCACCGACCAGGGCTTTCCAGCGGCGGGCCGACTGCAGCCAGTCCATCGCGAAGGTGGTGCCCGACTTGATCTCGACCGCCTGCAGCCGGCCGGCGTCTTCGAACACCAGATCGATCTCGGCGCCGTGGTTGTCGCGCCAGAAGTAGAGGTCGGCCGCCAGACCCTGGTTGAAGCGGTGTTTGATCACTTCGGTGACGACCCAGGTCTCGAAGATGGCGCTCCGCGCAGCGTGGGTCTGCAAGGCCAGCGGGTCGGCAATGCGCAGCAGGTGGCACAGCAGGCCGGTGTCCAGAAAGTACAGCTTGGGCGCCTTGACCAGGCGCTTGCCGAAGTTGCGGTGATACGGCGGCAACAAGGTGACGACGTAGCTGGCCTGCAGAACGGTCAACCACTGGCGCGCGGTGGGCTGCGAAATGCCGCAGTCGGCGGCCAGGCCGCTGAGGTTGAGCAACTGCCCGGAGCGCGCCGCGCACATCAACACGAAGCGCTGGAACAAAGCCAGGTCGCTGATGTTGAGCACCTGGCGAACGTCGCGCTCAAGGTAGGTGGCCACGTAGCTGGCGAACCAGGTTGGCGCTTGCAGCTCGCGCCCGCGTGCGTGCAGCGCAGGGTAGCCGCCGCGCCACAGGCGGTCTTCGAGCGAGACCTGGGCCGACTCGCTCTGGCGCAGCTCGGCGTTCGACAGCGGCAGCAGCTGCAACATGCCCACGCGGCCGGCCAGCGACTGGGTGATGTTGTCCATCAAGCCGAACTGCTGCGAGCCGGTGATGACGAATTCGCCCATGCGCTGCGCGGCATCGACCCGGCCTTGCAGGTACGACAGCAGCTCGGGTGCGCGCTGCACTTCGTCGAGCACGGCGCCGTTCGGAAAGCGCGCCATGAAGCGGCGCGGATCGGCCAGCGCGATACGGCGCGTGTCGGGGTCTTCCAGGGTGACGTAGGGGTGCTGGCTGAACACCTCGCGCGCCAGCGTGGATTTGCCCGACTGGCGCGGGCCGGTGATGGCGATCACCGGGAAGCCGCGGGCCAGTCGGGCCAGCAGCGGGGCAGCGGTTCGAGCCAGGGTCATTTTGTACAAATTCAAAGTCTGACTTTGAGATTGTACAGATGCCGTCTTGCCCCAGCCGGCCTGCCCATCAATGCAACTGCGGCGCCCGAGGCACGGCGGAATGCGGCGCACCCGTCGCCGCGCTGTGCATCGTTATCATGTTTGGTTTTGCCCCGACCCACGATGCCCGTCCCGCCTGAAGCCACTGCACCTGCACTTGCACCTGCTGCGCCCGCAGAGGCCCCGATGATCCGAGTGCGCGGCGCGCGCACGCACAACCTGAAGAACATCGACCTCGACATTCCGCGCAACAAGCTGGTGGTGATCACCGGACTGAGCGGCTCGGGCAAGTCGAGCCTGGCGTTCGACACGCTGTACGCCGAGGGCCACCGTCGCTATGTGGAGAGCCTGTCGGCCTACGCGCGGCAGTTTCTGCAGTTGCTCGACAAGCCCGATGTCGACGTGATCGAGGGCCTGTCGCCGGCGATCAGCATCGAGCAGAAGGCGACCTCGCACAACCCGCGTTCCACCGTCGGCACGGTGACTGAAATTCACGATTACCTGCGCCTGCTGTACGCTCGCGCCGGCACGCCGTTCTGCCCCGACCACAAGGTGCCGCTGCGGGCTCAAAGCGTGAGCCAGATGGTGGACGCCGCGCTGGCGCTGCCGGCCGACACGCGGCTGATGGTGCTGGCGCCGGTGGTGCGCGACCGCAAGGGCGAATTCACCGAGCTGTTCGCCGACATGCAGGCGCAAGGTTATGTGCGGTTCCGCGTTGACGGCACTGCGTATGAGGCAGCCGATGTGCCGAAGCTGAAGAAGGCCGAGAAGCACGACATCGACGTGGTGATCGACCGCGTGAAGGTCAGCACCGACCCGGCCAGCGGCCTGCAGCAGCGGCTGGCCGAGAGCTTCGAGGCGTCGCTGCGGATTGCCGAAGGGCGCGCGGTGGCGCTGGAGATGGACGGCGGTCGCGAGCATCTTTTCTCAAGCAAGTTCGCCTGTCCGGTGTGCAGCTATTCGCTCAGCGAGCTGGAGCCGAGGCTGTTCTCGTTCAATTCGCCGGTCGGTGCCTGCACCAGCTGCGACGGCCTCGGCCACGTGACGGTGTTCGACCCGGAGCGGGTGGTCGGCTTCCCGAGCCTGAGCATGGCCAGCGGCGCGGTGAAGGGCTGGGACCGGCGCAACGCGTACACGTTCTCGCTGCTCGACAGCGTGGCGAAGCACTACAAATTCGACATCGACGCGCCGTTCGAGTCGCTGCCCGCCGCGGCCCAACAAGTGCTGCTGTTCGGCTCGGGTGCCGAGGACATTGCCTTCGTCTACGAGGCCGAGGGCGCGAAGGGCAAGACGCGCAGCGTGAAACGATCGCATCCCTTCGAAGGCATCATTCCCAACTTCCAGCGCCGCTTCCGCGAGACCGATTCGGCCGCAGTGCGCGAAGACCTGGTGCGCTACCAGGCGGCCAAGCCCTGCCCCGATTGCGAAGGCTCGCGGCTGCGGCGCGAGGCGCGCCACGTGTTCCTGCAGGGTGCCGGTGACGAGCAGGGCGAGCCGATCTACCGCGTCGAGCACTTCACGCTGCGCGAGTGCCTGAGCTACTTCGAGGGGCTGACGCTGAAGGGCGCCAAGGCCGAGATCGCCGACAAGGTGGTGCGTGAGATTCGCTCGCGGCTGAAGTTCCTGAACGACGTGGGGCTTAACTATTTGAGCCTGGACCGTAATGCCGATTCGCTCAGCGGCGGCGAGTCGCAGCGCATTCGCCTGGCCTCGCAGATCGGCTCCGGCCTGACCGGCGTGATGTACGTGCTCGACGAGCCCAGCATCGGCCTGCACCAGCGCGACAACGACCGCCTGCTCGGCACGCTGCGCCACCTGCGCGACATCGGCAACAGCGTGCTGGTGGTCGAGCACGACGAAGACGCGATCCGCCAGGCCGACCACGTGATCGACATGGGCCTGGGCGCCGGCGTGCACGGCGGCCGCGTCATCGCGCAGGGCACGCCCGACGCCGTGGCGGCGAATGCCGAGTCGCTGACCGGCCGCTACCTGTCCGGCGTGTTGAAGATCGCGGTGCCGGCGAAGCGGGTGGCCGCAAGCGGCGAGGTGCTGCGCGTCGTCAACGCACGCGGCAACAACCTGCAAAACGTCAGCGTCGACATTCCGGTCGGCCTGCTCACCTGCGTGACCGGTGTCTCGGGCTCGGGCAAGTCGACCCTGGTCAACGACACGCTGTATGCCGCCGTGGCGCGCAAGCTCTACAACAGCCACACCGAGCCCGAGCCGCACGACAGCATCGAGGGGCTGGACGCCTTCGACAAGGTCATCAACGTCGACCAGAGCCCGATCGGCCGCACGCCGCGCAGCAACCCCGCCACCTACACCGGCATGTTCACGCCGATCCGCGAACTGTTCGCCGAAATGAACACCGCCAAGGAACGCGGCTACGGCGCTGGCCGCTTTAGCTTCAACGTGGGTTCAGCCACCGGCGGAGGCCGCTGCGAGGCCTGCCAGGGCGATGGCGTGCTGAAGGTCGAAATGCACTTCCTGCCCGACGTCTACGTGCCCTGCGACGTTTGCCACGGCCGGCGCTACAACCGCGAAACGCTGGAAGTTCTGTACAAGGGCAAGAACATCACCGACGTGCTGGGCATGACGGTGGAAGACGCCCACGGCTACTTCAACGCCGTGCCCAACATCGCGCGCAAGCTGCAGACCCTGCTCGACGTGGGCCTGGGCTACATCCGCCTCGGCCAGAGTGCCACCACGTTGAGCGGCGGCGAGGCGCAGCGCGTCAAACTGGCGCTGGAGCTGAGCAAGCGCGACACCGGCCGCACGCTGTACATCCTTGACGAGCCCACCACCGGCCTGCACTTCGCCGACATCGACCTGCTGCTGAAAGTGCTGCACCAGTTGCGCGACGCCGGCAACACCATCGTCGTGATCGAGCACAACCTGGACGTCATCAAGACCGCCGACTGGGTCATCGACATGGGGCCGGAGGGTGGCGCCGGTGGCGGCACGGTGCTGGTGGAGGGCACGCCGGAAGCGGTGGCGGCGGACGCGGGGAGCTTTACGGGGCGGTATTTGAAGTCGTTGCTGTGAGCAAGTCTGTTGATAAGCGGTGCATGAACGACTAAAATCACGCCGTCCGGGGACAAAATTCGGCTCCATGCCGTGTGTGCCCAGGCCCAATGCCTGACACCTATATCCCCGGCACCTCACACTTCGAAGCCGCTGCCTCAAACCAGCGGCTTTTTCTTTGTGTAGTAGGTGCCATAAGCGGCGCGCTCTATCTCATCGACGGCGTGAACCAGCCCGACCTTCTGCCAGACAAGCTCCAGAAACCGCCCCTCGGCTCTTTCATAACGCCGCTGCAGCGCCCACAGAAAGTAGTCGGTCGCCTGCAGCGCGGCTTCGCGCATTGGGGACGACTGCCGAGCCGATATGGTCGAGATCACGCTTCGGCCCCATTTCACCTCGAAGCGCTGGCGTGCTCGTTGTAGCGCCTGCATCAGCGCGGCCGATCGATCTGAACGACCGCGCGCTGCAAAGCACACGTCGACCTCCGGGCTCACGTGCAACCTGTTCTTGAAAAGCCGGGCCACCAGGGAGTCGTACAGCTCATTGGGCTGGTAGTGGTACGCAGGCTCGACCTGATTGCGTTGCCGCACATAGGCCAGCACGCTTTGTTTGTCTCGCACCACGGCGTTGAAGTGCACGTCGTGCCGCAGCAAGACACGAAACACCTCCCGCCTCACCTCCGGCAGATCGTCCTTTGCGTGAAACGCCAGCGCAGTCTTGCGCCGCTCTGGCTGCATCGACGGCACGCCGCTGAAGTACGGATCGTTCAACAAGGTCTGACGCAAAGCGTCGAGTTCCGAGCCCAGCGCTGCCGGGTCAGCCACATCCAAAACACCCAGCATGAAAAAGCGCGAGCACCCCGGCTGCCCGACGAGAACCCGGCCACGCGCGTCGAATAGCGACGGGTCGCCCGCTTCGTCGACAAAATAGTGCCGGCGAGCAGGCGGCGCTGCACTCACCGCCCCGCCCCCTTCATTGCCGCCACGATCCGCGCGGTCTCCACGCTGACGGTGGTCACGCGCATCAGCAGATCGATCACTTTCTCCTTGTGGTCCTTGAAACGGTAGGTGTCGAACTTCTCGCGGATGGTCGGGTCTTTGGGCTTCTTCTCTTTGTAC
>JANNBZ010000343.1:0-3621 GCA_031386065.1 Burkholderiales bacterium | reverse complement strand
TCGTTCGGGTAGATGTTCGCGTCGAAAAAAGCCTGCGTGCGCTGCAACAGGTCGGTGGTCTTGGCGGAGTGTTCGCTGAGCATGGCGGTGTCCTTGGTGTGCGGTCTGCCGGGCGGTGGATGCGGCAGCGGCGATTGAATCACCGGCCGAACCGCGCGGGCGTCACCAAGGCGTCACAGGGGCGTCGGCGAGGCGTCGCAAGGACGTGACCGCGGCGACGCGGGGCGGCCCGGCCCGCTCAATCGATCGCGTCTGCGCCCGACAACGGCAAGCTGACCACGAACTGGCTGCCTCGGCCTCGGCCGGCGCTGGTGGCGACCACCTGGCCGCCGTGCGCCTCGACCAGTTCGCGCACCACGGTCAGCCCGATGCCGACGCCGATCTCGTTGAAGCCGATGGCGTGCGGGTCTTGCACGAAAGGCTCGAACACCGTGCGCAGCAGGTCTTCGGCGATCCCGATGCCACTGTCGGACACCGACACCACGACCTTGCCGCCTTCCACCTTCATCACCAGGTTGATTTCGCCACCGTCGGGCGTGTACTTCGAGGCGTTGTTCAGCAGGTTGCTGATGACCTGCGCCAGCCGCACCGGGTCGCCGACCACTTCGATCTGTTCCGCTGGCGCATCGAACACGAAGCGTTGTTGCCGGCGGTTCATCGCCAGCCGGCACGCATCGACCGCCATCTTGACCACCGCGCTCATCTCGATGGGCTGTTTGTCGAAGGCCGGCTTCTCGACGCCGCTGCTGCCGGACGAGTCGAGCAGGTCCTTGACCAGCCGCTTCATGTGGGCCGCCTGGCGGTCGATGATGGCTTGCGCGCGCGGCAGCAGCGGCTCGTCGAGAGCGCTGCGGCCGAGTTGCGCCGCTGCGATGCGGATCGGCGCCAACGGGTTGCTCAGTTCGTCAGCCACCACGGCTAAAAATTCTGTCTGACGGCGCAGCGCGCTTTCGGCGGCCGACTGCAGTTCCTGGGCGCTCAGCGCGGCCAGCACCAATTGTTCGTTCGCCTCTTGCAGCAACACATGCCGGCGCTCGTGCTGGGCCAGCGTCACGCGGTGATCCAGAGCGGGCGGCTGCGGCGGCTGCTCTGAGGCCGCAGGACGCCGCTCGCCGACCGGGTGCTCGCCGTGAAACACCGCGCTCACCAGCGGGTGCCGCTTGGCACGGTACATGGCGGCGTCGGCGCGCTCGATCAGCGTCACCGCGTCTTCGCCGTCTTCGGGGTAGATGCTGATGCCGATGCTGGCGGCCAACTGCACCACGTACGGGCCGATGCGGCTGGGCGCGCTCAGCAGCGCCAGCATCTTGTCGGCCACCAGCACCGCGTCTGAGGCCTGCGAGACCTCGGTCAGCAGCACCACGAATTCATCGCCACCGTGGCGGCTGACGGTGTCGCCGGCGCGGGTGGACGACGCCAGGCAGCGCGCCGTCAACCGCAGCGCCTCGTCGCCCACCGCGTGGCCCAGGGTGTCGTTGATCTGCTTGAAATTGTACAAGTCCAGGAACA
The DNA here is from genome assembly GCA_031386065.1 of Burkholderiales bacterium. Taxonomy (GTDB): domain Bacteria; phylum Pseudomonadota; class Gammaproteobacteria; order Burkholderiales; family Burkholderiaceae_C; genus JANYJJ01. The sequence goes on along the minus strand of JANNBZ010000343.1, from coordinate 2,112 downwards.
GCAGGCCCAGGCGCGAGCCGTGGCGCCGGGCGTTGGCAATCGCGTTGTCGAAGCGGTCGAGCAGCAGCATGCGATTCGGCAACTGCGTCAATGCGTCGAGTTCGGACTGGCGCTCGGCTTCGCCGAGCGCCTGCGCGGCGGTAGCGGCGTCGCTCTGGTTGCGCATGGCCGCCACCACCAGTTCTTCGTTGACTTCGAGCAACCGGGCCACCTGGCTGTTTTCGATCTGCTTCTCGGCCGCCACCACGTCCTGCAGCAGGCGCACCAGCACCGCGCGCATCCCTTCGACCTGACTGTTCAGACCGGCCAGCTCGCGCGCGGCGGCTTGCGCTGCGGTGTCGTTCGGATCGGGCACGGCTTTCACGACTGTGCACTGCGCACGGCGATCTCAGCCATTGCCATCAAGGGCCAAGGCTTCGGGCGGGTGACGGTCGCGCTTGCGCGTCGGCCGGCCGCCGAGCAGGCCTTCCTGTTCGGGCAGCGTTTCGCCGATGCGAATGCCGCCACCGTCGATGGTGTATTCGCGCAGCTCGTTCGAGTGCTCGCTGGCGCGCAGCTTCACCACCGCCATCACGCGCAGCAGCCGGCTGTCGACCTCGATGTAGCGCTGCACGATGATCGCGTCGGTCATGAAGGCGGTGCCGTACGGGCTGAAGCGCAGGTCGGTGTAGCGGTCTTCCAGCTCGGAGGTCATCAACACCGTGAGGCCGGCCGTGGCCAGCGCGGTGACCAGGCGCGACAGCGATTCGCGAAACTCGCTGCGAAAGGTCGGCGCCAGCGACAACTCGAATCCCGACAGCGAATCGATCACCACCCGGCTGGCCTTCAGGCGCTGAATTTCGTTCATCAGCAGTTGCACCACCTCGTCGATCGACAGGTCGGGCGCCGACGTATCGACCAGGCCGACGCGACCGGTCTCGATCAAATCGGCCACCAGCGGGTTGCGCGACCGGTTGGGGCGCTGCTCGAAGGCAGCGATGACGCCGGTTTCACCCAGGCGCGCACCTTCAACCAGGAAGGCGGCCGCCAGCAGGCTCTTGCCCGAGCCCGACGGGCCGGCCACCAGCAGCGAATAGCCGCGCGGCAGACCGCCGCCCAGCATGTCGTCCAGGTACGGCACGCCCATGCGCACACGCGGGCCGGACGGAATGGCGTCCATGTCGGGGCCGTCGACCTTCACGTAGCGGGCCGGCGCGAACACATGAAGGCCGGCATTGCTGATGCGAAAGGTGTGCAGCCCGGGCAGCGTGGCCTGGCCGCGCATTTTCACGATCTCCATCTTGCGCACCACCGAGTTGCGGTCGACGCTCTGGCGCAGCCAGATCAGGCCGTCGGCGATGGTGAACACCGGGTTCGCATCGGTCTCGTTGAAGTACTCGCCGAGCAGGAAGGTGGTGGCCTGCCAGCTGGTCATCAGCATGCCGAGTTGCTGCACGAACTGCTGCAGTGTGTTGCTCGGGTTGTCCTCGGTCTCGCTGGCCTGCACCACCGAGCGGAACGAATCGACGAACACCAGACCCGGGCTGTGCAGCGTCACCTCTTCGACGATGCGCGCGAGCACGCGGTCGAGGTCGCCGGCCATGGCTTCTTCGGACAGGTTGATGAAGCGCACCGAGCTGTTGATGGCTTCGTTGTCGAAGAAGTCGAACTGCTGCTGGTAGCGCAGCATCTTCAGCGGCGGCTCGCCCAGCACGGTGAAGTAGATGGCCGGCCGCTCGGGCGTGGCCAGCGCGAACATGATCTGGTGCGCCAGCGTGGTCTTGCCGCCACCGGGTGTTCCCGCGATGAGGTTGAACGAGAACTCGGGCAGCCCGCCGCCCAACACTTCGTCGAGGCCGGGCACGCCGGTGGCCAGTCGGTTGATGTTCACTTTGCTGTTCATGTGGAAGTGTCCTGTGCGGGCAAGCCGCCTAATAAAGTGGCCCAGACCGGGCGCAGCAATCGCTCGGTGAGCGAGGCGCCAACCAGGCTGGTCAGCAACTCGTAGAAAGTCTGCAGCGTGGCGCCACCGGCGGCTGCGGCAAAGGCGCTGTCTTGCTGGGCGAGCGCGGCCTTCAGCGCGGGCAGGTCCATGGCAGTGCCCGGCCCGTTGAGCGCGCTGGCCAGCCACGG
>JANNBZ010000055.1:0-13572 GCA_031386065.1 Burkholderiales bacterium | reverse complement strand
CTGCTTGCTGCGCTCGGTCAGCAGCGGGATCGGCTCCTTGCCGTACGGGCTGTCGTGGTACACGAGGGCGATCTTCTTGCCCTTCAGCTTGTCGAGCCCGCCTTCTTTCTTGGCGATGTGCTGCACCAGCACGTCGGCCGCGACCCAGTAGGTGCCCACCAGCGGGAAGTTCCACTTGAACACGCCGCCGTCGGCACTTTCACTGCGGCCGTAGCCCGAGGTGATGAGCGGGATCTTGTCGCCGGGCGCTTTTTCAGTCAACGCGAAGGTGATGCCGGTGGACAGCGGCTGGAACACCGTGGCGCCGCCATGCTTGCCCTTCAGCCGCTCGTAGCATTCGACGCCGCGGTCGGTGGCGTAGCCGGTTTCGCATTCTTCGACCAGCGTCTTGACGCCGTTGATGCCGCCCTGCGCATTGACCAGCTTCATGTAGTCGGCCATGCCGTTGGCGAACGGCACGCCGTTCGGCGCGTAGGCGCCGGTGCGGTAGACCAGCGACGGGAAAAACTGCTCCTTCGCCTGCGCGAAGGCGGCCGGCGCGGTGGCCAGGCTGCCGAGACCGGCCGCGCTGATCGCGACGGCCGTTGCAAGGGACTTGAACTTCATGTCTGCCTCCAGAGGTGAAAAAAGCACTCGTCAGTGCGTTGAGAAAACGAACGGTCCGCGCTGTAAAGAACGCCCGAGACCGGGGATGGTTCGCAGTGATTTCCCGCAATCAGTGCGGGAATGGCCACAGGCGCAGTTTTTCCTTCGCGATCGACCACAGCCTGGCCAGGCCATGCGGTTCCACGATCAGGAAGAACACGATCAGCGCGCCGAAGATCATGAATTCAAGGTGCGACGCGAGCGCGGTGGAAATCGGAATGCCCAGCCAGGCCGGCGCCTGGTTCAGCAGCAGCGGCAGCACCACGATGAAGGCGGCGCCGAAGAAGCTGCCCATGATGGAACCCAGCCCGCCGATGATCACCATGAACAGCAACTGGAACGAGCGGTCGATGGAAAACGCGGCCGGCTCCCAAGCGCCCAGGTTGACGAAGCCCCACAGCCCGCCGGCCACGCCGACGATGAAGGAACTGACGGCGAAGGCGGTGAGCTTGGCGTAGACCGGACGAATGCCGATGACGGCGGCCGCCACGTCCATGTCGCGGATCGCCATCCACTGGCGGCCGATGTGGCCGCGCACCAGGTTCTTGGCCAGCAGCGCGAACAGCGTCACCATCGTCAGGCAGAACAGATACTTCTCGACCGGCGTCGAAATCGGCAGGCCGAACACCTGCAGATTCGACACCGACACCGAGCCCGACGCCGAGTCGTTGGTGAACCACTTGATGCGCAGGAAGGCCCAGTCGACGAAGAACTGCGCCGCCAGCGTGGCCACTGCCAGGTACAGGCCCTTGATGCGCAGGCTGGGTATGCCGAACAGCACGCCCACCACGGTCGACGCCACACCGCCGAGTAGCAGCGCCACGATCAGCGGCATGCCGTCGATGCGGACCTGGAAGTTGTAGGCCGCATAGGCGCCCACCGCCATGAAGGCGCCGGTGCCGAGCGAAATTTGTCCGCAATAGCCGACCAGGATGTTCAGCCCGATGGCGGCCAGCGACAGGATGAGGAACGGGATCAGCAGCGCGCGGAACACGTACTCGCTGACGAACATCGGCACCACGAAGAACGCGAAGGCCAGCAGCAAGCCGATGACGATGCGGTCTTGCAGGATGGGGAAGATCTGCTGGTCAGCGGCATAGCTGACCTTGAATTGACCGTTTTCGCGATAGAGCATTGGGTGTTCTTTCTCAGCTCACACGCGGTCGATGATCTTCTCGCCGAACAGCCCTTGCGGCCGCACGAGAAGAAACACCAGGGCCAGCACATACGCGAACCAGATCTCGATGCCGCCGCCGAGCAGCGGCCCGATGTAGACCTCGGACAACTTCTCGCCGACGCCGATGATCAGCCCGCCGATGATGGCGCCGGGCACCGAGGTGAGGCCGCCCAGGATCACCACCGGCAGCGCCTTCAGCGCCAGCACCGACAGCGAGAATTGCACGCCGAGCTTGCTGCCCCAGATCACACCGGCCACCAGCGCCGCGAAGCCGGCCACGCTCCAGACGATGACCCAGATGTGGTTGAGCGGGATGCCGATCGACTGCGCGGCCTGGTGGTCGTCGGCCACCGCGCGCAGGGCGCGTCCGGTCGATGTCTTCTGGAAGAACAGCGCCAGCAGCGCCACCAGGGCGGCCGCGATGCCTGCCGCGACCAGGTCTTCGCCGCTGATCAGCACGCCGCCTGGAAACACGCTCTCGAACAGGAACATCGGGTCCTTCGGCATGCCCACGTCGATCTTGTAGATGTCGCTGCCGAACAGGGTCTGGCCGAAGCCGTCGAGGAAGTAGGTGATGCCCAGCGTGGCCATCAGCAGCGTGATGCCTTCCTGGTTCACCAGGTGCCCCAGCACCAGTCGCTCGATCAGCCAGGCCAGCGCGATCATCACCAGCATCGCGGCGATGAAGCCCAGCACGTTGCCGACGATCTTGTTCTCGAAGCCCAGCAGGTGCGGAATCCATTCCGAGAAGCGCGCCATCGCCAGCGCCGCGAACAGCACCATCGCGCCCTGCGCGAAGTTGAAGACGCCCGAGGCCTTGTAGATCAGCACGAAGCCCAGTGCGATCAGCGAATACAGCATGCCCGCCATCAGGCCGCCGAAGAGCACTTCGAGAAAGAATGCCATTGCGTTTCTCTGGGGCCGAGTCAGTGAGAGGTGCCGAGGTAGGCGCTGATCACGTCGGGATTGGCGCGCACTTCTTGCGGCGTGCCGTCGCCGATCTTCTTGCCGTAGTCGAGCACCACGACGCGGTCGCTGATGTCCATCACCACGCCCATGTCGTGCTCGATCAGCACGATGGTGGTGCCGAACTCGTCGTTCACGTCGAGGATGAAGCGGCTCATGTCCTGCTTCTCTTCCACGTTCATGCCGGCCATCGGTTCGTCCAGCAGCAGCACCTGCGGGTCCATCGCCAGCGCGCGGCCGAGGTCGACGCGCTTCTGCAGACCGTAGGGCATCTTGCCGACCGGCGTCTTGCGGTAGGGCTGGATTTCGAGGAAGTCGATGATGCGTTCGACGAAGGCGCGCTGCGCGACTTCTTCGCGCGCGGCGGCGCCGAAGTGGATGGCCTGCTGCAGCAGGTTGGTGCGCATCTTCAGGTTGCGTCCGGTCATGATGTTGTCGATCACGCTCATGCCCTTGAACAGCGCCAGGTTCTGGAAGGTGCGCGCCACGCCCATCTCGGCCACCTGGCGCGAGTTCATGTGCTTGAAGGTCTTGCCGCGCAGCGCGATCGAGCCCTGCTGCGGCTGGTAGACGCCGTTGATGCAGTTCAGCATCGAGCTTTTGCCGGCACCGTTGGGGCCGATGATGGCGCGGATCTCGTGCTCGCGAACGTCGAAGCTGATGTCGGTCAGCGCCTTCACGCCGCCGAAGGCCAGCGAGATGTTGCTGACCTCCAGGATCACCTCGCCGACCTTGCGGCCGCTGGTCTCTTGGCTCATCAAGCGGCCTGCTTCACGGCCGGGAACACTTTCGTGTCCATGATCTTCAGGTCGGCCGCGACCATGCCGCTGCGGCCGTCTTCGAACTTCACTGGCGTCTCGATGTACTGGTGGCTCAGCCCGCCGTACATTGCGTCGACCAGCACTTGGTAGCGCTCGCCGATGGTGCCGCGCTTGACCTTGCGGGTGCGCGTCAGTTCACCGTCGTCGGCGTCGAGTTCCTTGTGCAGCACCAGGAAGCGGCTGATCTGGCTGCCGGTCAGCATTTCGTCGGCAGACAGGTCGGTGTTGACCTTTTCAACGCAGTCGCGCAGCAGCTCATAGACCTCGGGCTTTTGCGCCAGCTCGGCATAGCCGCCGTACGGCAGGTTGCGTTTTTCGGCCCAGTTGCCGACCGCTTCCATGTCGATGTTGATGAAGGCACACACGCGCTCGCGCCGGTCGCCGAAAGCCACCGCCTCCTTGATGTACGGGAAGAACTTCAGCTTGTTCTCGACGTACTTGGGCGCGAACATGGCGCCGTCGTTGGCGCCGCCGTGAATGCGGCCCACGTCTTTCGCGCGGTCGATGATCTTCAGGTGGCCGGCCGCGTCGATGAAGCCGGCGTCGCCGGTGTGGTACCAGCCGTCGGCGGTCAGCACCTCGGCGGTGGCGGCCGGGTTCTTGTAGTACTCCTTCAGAAGGCCGGGCGACTTGACCAGGATTTCACCGCTGGCGGTGAGCTTGATTTCCACCCCGTCGATCGGCACGCCCACGGTGTCGGCACGCGCTTCGTGGTCGGGCTGCAGGCACACGAACACCGCGGTCTCGGTCGAGCCGTACAACTGCTTCAGGTTGATGCCGATCGAGCGGTAGAAGGTGAACAGGTCGGGGCCGATGGCCTCGCCTGCCGTGTAGGCCACGCGCACCCGGCTCAGCCCCAGCGTGTTGCGCAGCGGGCCGTAGATGAACAGGTTGCCCAGGGCGTAGTGCGCACGGTCCAGCGCCGACAGCGGCTTTCCGTCCATGCGCGCCGGGCCGACGCGGCGCGCCAGGTTCATGAAGTGATGGAACAGCCACTTCTTCACGCGGCCGGCGTCTTCCATGCGGATCATCACCGTGGTCAGCAGGCCTTCGAAGACGCGCGGTGGCGCGAAGTAATAGGTCGGCCCGATTTCCTTCAGGTCGATCGTCACCGTGCTGGCCTGTTCGGGGCAATTCACCACGAAGCCGCACTCCAGCCACAGCGCGTACGAAAAGATGTTCTGGCCGATCCAGGCCGGCGGCAGGTAGGCCAGCACTTCTTCGCTCGACGTGAGCTTGTCGAAACTGGCGCCCGCATGCGCGCGGTCGATCAGCGTGTGGTGGGTGTGCACCACGCCTTTCGGGTTGCCGGTGGTGCCCGAGGTGAAGAACATCGCGGCCACGTCGGCCGGCTGGCCCTTGGCCACCTCGGCGTCGAAGAAGCCAGGGTGCTGCGCGTTGTAGGCGCGGCCGCTGTCGATCAGCGCGTCGAGAGACGACAAGCCGCTGTCGGTGTACTTGCGCAGGCCGCGCGGGTCGTCGTACCAGATCTGCGTCAACTGCGGGCACTGCGCGCGCAGGTCGAGCATCTTGTCGACCTGCTCCTGGTCTTCGACCACCGCGAACGCGACCTCGGCGTTGTTGATCGGGAAGGCGAACTCTGCCGCCACCGCGTCCTGGTACAGCGGCACCGGAATCGCGCCCAGCGACTGTGCGGCCAGCATGGCGGCATACAGACGAGGCCGGTTCTCGCCGACCACCACGACGTGCTGACCGCGCGTCAGCCCGGCTTGCGCCAGGCCGCAGGCCAGCTCGCGCACCAGCGTCGCCAGGCCCTGCCATGTCAGCGTCTGCCAGATGCCCTGGTCTTTTTCACGCAGCGCGGCAGCGTTCGGCCGCTGCGCCGCGTGGCTGAGCATCAGGCGGGGAAAGGTGGTGGGCAACGCGTGTCTCCGTCGGGGCCTTCGCGCAGCCTTTACTCACCAGCCGCGCAGCTTGTTGAGTGCGAATGTAAGAACAAGTTTGACGCCATGTTGTCGTTCTGACGACAATCCTAGGGTCACTCCCCTCGGGTCTTTCCCGCAATGACTCCCACGCCTTCGTCGTCAGCGTCACGCGCCCCGTCACTCAACGCGGCCGCGCTGCTCAAGCGTGCGCGCCCCGCCTCGGCGACCGAGCTGGCCGGCATTCCGTGGCTGCAGGTGTTGGCGCCCGACGAGCGCGCCGCCGCGCAGCGCGACCTGCGTGTGGTGCAGGTGGCGGGGGGCGAGTTGCTGTGCCGCGTGGGCCGGCCCGCCACGCTGTGGTTCGGCGTGATCGACGGGCTGCTGAAGATGAGCAACGACTCCGACGTGGGCATGCCCATCACCTTCACCGGCGTGCCGCCCGGCGGCTGGTTCGGCGAAGGCACGGTGCTCAAGGGCGAGGTCTACCGCTACAACATCGAAGCCTTGCGCGTCAGCGTGGTGGCCGGCATCGGCGTGGCGATGTTCCATTGGCTCAGCGAGCGCAGCATTCCGTTCAACCGCTTCATCACGCAGCAGTTGAACGAGCGGCTGGGCCAGTTCATCGCGGCGCGCGAGATCGACCGCATGAACGACCCCGACGCGCGCGTCGCCCGCAGCCTGGCCTCGCTGTTCCACCCGGTGCTGTACCCGGGTGTGGGCACGCTGCTGCGCATCACGCAGCAAGAGCTCGGCTACCTGGTGGGCTTATCGCGCCAGCGCGTCAACGAAGCGCTGCGCACGCTGCAGGCGGCCGCTGTGATCCGCATCGAGTACGGCGGCGTGCGGGTGCTCGACCTGGAACGGCTGCGGCTGTTTCGGTCGGGGGTGGCTCGGTAGCCTCAACCGTTGCTGACCCCCGACGCCACATGCCCCGCCGGCACGTGGGCCGAGGCCGAGTCGACGTGGCCGGTCTGGTCGTCGAAGAAGAAGTCGGGCTCGAACTCGCGGAGGAACTCGCCCTTCGGCAGGCCGCCGAGAAACATCGCTTCGTCGACCTCGATGTCCCAGTCCATCAGCGTGCGAATCGCGCGCTCGTGCGCCGGTGCGCTGCGCGCGGTGACCAGGGCCGTGCGGATGCGCATGCGGCTGGCGGCATCGCCCTGCAATCGCTGCAGCGCCAGCAGCAGCGGCTTGAACGGGCCGGCCGCCAGCGGCTTCTCGGCGCGGTCGCGCTCGTGGGCCTGGAAGGCGTCGAGCCCGGCGTGCTGGAACACGCGCTCGGCCTCGTCGCTGAACAGCACCGCGTCGCCGTCGAAGGCGATGCGCACTTCGTTCGGGTGCGCGTCGGACGCGCGCCGCGAATGCGGGTACACACGCGCCGCCGGCACGCCGGCGCCCAGCGCCGAGCGCACGTCGGCCTCGTTGGTGGACAGGAACAGGTTCGCGTTCAGCGGTTTCAGGTAGCGCCACGGCGACTCGCCGCGCGTGAACACGCCGCGCTGGATCGGCAGCCCGTAGTGCTGCGCCGAGCGGAACACCCGCATGCCCGAGACCGGGTCGTTGCGCGACAAGATCACCACCTCGACGCTGGGCGCCGCGCCGGCGTTGAACGCCAGCAGCTTTTGCACCAGCGAGAACGCCACGCCGGGCTTGGCCGCCTGCTCCAGCCGCGCCAGTTGCAGCCGCATGTAGGCGCGGTCGTCGTGGGCTTCGAAGTGCTGGTTCTCTTCCTCGAAGTCGAACAGCGCGCGCGAGGAAATGGCAACGACCAGTTGGCCGGCAAGGGTGACAGGCATGCGCGAACCTAGCTTCCGCAGTTGGACGCGCCCGAGTGGGCTGCGATGCGGTGCGCTGGCAAGGCGCGACGACACTGCGGGCTCATGCCCGCGAGGAGGAGCAACGCCGCCAGCGTGCCGTAGCGCGGCTCAATCGGGCGCGTAGCGCTCTCACCCAGCAGGTGAACGTTGTCGTGAGTACAAATGTCAATGTTCATGCGGTGTAGCCAGCGCAGGGAAGCGGTCGACTGCGGAATCTAGGTTAAATGATAGGCGCGGCGAGCTGTGAGCAAGCCGGCGCGAAGCCGGTGGCTAGAGCGCCAACCGGTGCGACTGCAGGCGCAACAGGCCTTCGAAGATCAGCGTGTCCACCGTCTCGAACGGCAGGTCGGTGATGGGCGCCAGCTTGACGGCGGCGCCGCCCGTCATCAGCAGCAGCGGCGGCTGGCCGGTGCGTGCGATCAGCTTGCGGTGCATGCGTTCGACGGCGCCGGCAATCGCGTGCGCGCCGCCGCTCATCAAGGCATCGCCGGTGTTGGTGGGGAAGTCGACCACCTCGCCGGTGGGCACTTTCAGCCCGGCGGTGCCCATTTCCAGCGCGCGCAGCATCAGACCGAAGCCGGGCAGGATCAGCCCGCCCAGAAAGCGTCCGTCGGTGTCGAGCGCGTCCACCGTCACCGCCGTGCCGACCATCACCACCAGCGCCGGCTTGGTCGTGCCCGAGGCCAGTGCGCGGTGCCGCGCCGCGATCAGCGAGACCCAGCGGTCGGTGCCCAGGCGGCTCGGAAAGTCGTAGCCGTTGGTCACGCCCGCCGCGTGCGCGCCGGAGACCACCCAGCGCGAGTCCAGGTCCCACAGCTCGCCGATCTGTTCTTCGACGCGCCGCTTCACCGATTCGCCGGCCACCACGCAGCCGAGCATGCTGGCCGGTGGCGGCAGGTGTTTCCAGTCCGAATCGGCCAGCGAGTCGATGGTCTCCAAAAACACCGCGCCGTGTGCCAGCAGCGCGGCGCCCGGCTGTGGCGACGCGTACTGCCCCCACTTGAGCCGCGTGTTGCCGATGTCGATGGCGAGGAAGCTCATGGCGCAGTTGTCAGAACGTCGACAGCGCCGAGTCGCGGCGGCCGTCCAGCAACTGGCGCACGCGGCGCAGCGTTTGGCCGGCCGCGAGCTGGCGCTGCGGTTTGGAGATGCGCGCCTCGACCTCGTCCAGCAAGGCCTCCAGATCGGCCCGCGTACGTGCCCGGCGCAGCCGCAGCAGGGTCAGCGAGCCGGCCACCGGCGCTTCGGCGCGCACCGCGCGCAGCAGGATGTCGCGCGCCTCGTCGAAGGCATCATCGGACCGGGTGGCCGCCAATTCGCTGATCGTGGCGTCGGCGGCAGTGAACTCGGCCTGTTTCGAATCGGTGAACACCGACTCGGGCTGCAGGGTGCGCGAGGCGGGCAGCTCGGAGTCGTCGGGCGCATCGAGCACTGGCGCGCCCGGCGGAGCGTCGTCGAGCACCACGTCGATTTCCAGCGGCGGCGCTGCGGTGGCGGCGGCCGCGCGGGGCAGCGCCACCGTGGTTTGCGAGACGATGATCAAGCCCAGTTGCAGCAGCTCGTCGACACAGCTTTGCGGCACGCCGGCCTGTTGCGCCAGCGTTTGCACCTGGACCATCGAACGCCGGCCGTCCACCAGCAGCAGCGCAGTGCGATGGCGCTGGCTCAGCCGCAGCGTGCGCTGGCTCAGCTCGGCCTGGCCCTCGGGCGTCTTCACGGGTACGAACGGCGGCGGCACTGTGTCTCCTCGAACGTCGAACGAGCGCGGCGATGGGCGCGATCGGCGGGCGGTGTTCCCCAGCGGCGCGATTGTGCCGTCAAATCCGCGCGGCCCGTTCGAGTCAGGCGATACACTCGATGTTGACGTATACGTCAATCGTCGCGTCGGTGTGCGCTTCAAGCGCTGAGCCGCATCACGCATCCGCGCATTCGTTTCCGGAGGCAGCATGGCCAAATCCAGTGACCCTGCGTGGTCCGATTTTCAGTACGACGCGGCTGTCGGCAAAGGCGGCAAGGCCTTCAACCTGAGCAAGCTCGACCCGGCGGCCAAACCCTTTTCAACCGGCGACAAGGCCGGTGACAAGGCGGCCGTCGACGCGCTGGCGCTCGAACTGGACGCGTTGCAAGACCTGTTCTATGCCGACCGGCGCTTCAAGCTGCTGGTGGTGCTGCAAGGCACCGACACCAGCGGCAAGGACGGCACGCTGCGCGGCGTGTTCGGCCGCATGAGCGCGCTGGGCGTGCACACCGTGGGCTGGAAGGCACCGAGCGAAGACGAGCGCGCGCACGACTACCTGTGGCGCATCCACGCCAAGGTGCCGGCCGCCGGTGAAGTGATGGTGTTCAACCGCAGCCACTACGAAGACGTGCTGGTGCCGGTGGTGAACGGCTGGATCACGCCTGAGCAAACCGCGCAGCGCTTCGCGCAGATCAACGACTTCGAGCGCCTGCTGACCGAGAACGGCACCGTGGTGCTGAAGTTCCTGCTGCACATCTCGAAAGACGAGCAGCGCGCGCGCCTGCAGGACCGGCTGGACGACCCCACCAAGTACTGGAAATTCAGCGCCGGTGACCTGGAAGTGCGCAAGCAGTGGGACGCTTATCAGAAGGCCTACGGCGCTGCCATCGCCGCCACCGGCACGGCGTGGGCGCCCTGGACCATCGTTCCGGCGGACTCCAAGACGCATCGCAACCTGATGATTGCGAAGGCGCTGAAAAAGACCTTCGAAAGCCTGAAGTTGCGCTACCCGCCGCGCGACCCCGCGCTTGCGAACATCCGCGTCGTGTGACCGCGCGACCACCCCACCCCAGCAGGAACAACGCATGACCGACCTGTCCGCCGAATTCAAGGCCCTGGCCGCCTACCGCCCCACGCACAAGGTGCGTTTCGTGACGGCGGCCAGCCTGTTCGATGGGCACGACGCGGCCATCAACATCATGCGGCGCATCCTGCAGGGCATGGGCGCCGAGGTGATCCACCTGGGCCACAACCGATCGGTGGACGAGGTGGTGACGGCGGCCTTGCAGGAAGACGTGCAGGGCATCGCCATCAGCAGCTACCAGGGCGGCCACGTCGAGTATTTCAAGTACATGGTCGACCTGCTGAAGGCGCGCGGCGGCGCGCACATCCAGGTCTTCGGCGGTGGCGGCGGGGTGATCGTGGTCAGCGAAATCGCCGAGTTGCAGGCCTACGGCGTGACGCGCATCTACAGCCCGGAAGACGGTCAGCGCATGGGCTTGCAGGGAATGATCGGCGAGATGGTGATGCGCTGCGATCAAGACCTGACGCTGCACGCACCCAAGGCGCTGGCGGCGATTCAGGGCCGCACCGAGGCGCACTGGCGCGCGTTGGCGCAACTCATCACCGCGCTTGAGAACGGCCAGGCCAGCGATGTGCTCAAGACCGCGCTGCACGCCGCCGCCGCGAAGGCACGCACGCCGGTGCTCGGCATCACCGGTACCGGCGGCGCGGGCAAGTCCAGCCTGACCGACGAGCTGATTCGCCGGCTGCGCTTGGACCAGGGCGATGCCCTGACCATCGCGGTGATTTCCATCGACCCGAGCCGGCGCAAGAGCGGCGGTGCATTGCTGGGCGACCGCATCCGCATGAATGCCATCGCGCCGTGGATGGGTCACGACGCGTCGGTCGATGCGTCCGGCGGCCAGCGCGTCTTCATGCGCAGCCTGGCCACGCGCGACTTCGGCAGCGAAATCAGCCAGGCCTTGCCCGACGTGCTGGCTGCGTGCAAGGCCGCCGGCTTCGACCTGGTGATCGTCGAGACCTCGGGCATCGGCCAGGGCGACGCCGCCATCGTGCCGCTGGTCGACGTGCCGATGTACGTGATGACGCCCGAGTTCGGCGCTGCCAGCCAGTTGGAGAAGATCGACATGCTCGACTTCGCCGAGTTCGTGGCCATCAACAAGTTCGACCGCAAGGGCGCGGCCGACGCACTGCGTGACGTGGCCAAGCAGGTGCAGCGCAACAAGGAAGCCTGGACCACGCCGGCAGACGAGATGCCGGTCTTCGGCACCGTGGCCAGCCGCTTCAACGACGACGGCGTGACCGCGCTGTACCAGGCGCTGCTGCCGCGCCTGGCCGCGCTGGGTCTGACTACGCGGCCCGGCATGCTGCCGGCGGCGGGCACGCGCCACAGCACCCACCAGACGCCCATCGTGCCGGCCGCGCGGGTGCGTTATTTGGCCGAAATCGCCGACACCGTGCGCGCCTACAAGAAGCACGCGCTGGCGCAGGCCCGTTTGGCCCGTGAGGTGCAGCAACTGCGTGAAACCAGCCGTATGCTGGTCGACGACAAACCCGACAAGACCAAGGCCGTCGAAGCGGTGACCGACCTGGCCGTCAAGCGCGAAGCGCGCCTGGACCCGCGTGCGAAAAAACTGCTGGCGATGTGGCCCGAGATGCAGCGCGCCTACGCACGCGACGAGTACGTGGTGAAGATTCGCGACACCGAGATTCGCACGCAGCTCACCACGCGCAGCCTCAGCGGCACGCCGATCCGCAAGGTCGCGCTGCCCACCTTCGAAGACCACGGCGAAATCCTGAAGTGGCTGATGCTGGATAACGTGCCGGGCAGCTTTCCGTATAGCGCCGGCAGCTTCGCCTTCAAGCGCGAAGGCGAAGACCCGGCCCGCATGTTCGCCGGCGAGGGCGACGCCTTTCGCACCAACACCCGCTTCAAGCTGCTCAGTTCGGGCCTGGCCGCCAAGCGCCTGAGCACCGCGTTCGACAGCGTCACCCTCTACGGCAACGACCCGGCGCTGCGGCCCGACATCTACGGCAAGGTCGGCAACAGCGGCGTCAGCATCGCCACGCTGGACGACATGAAGGTGCTGTACGGCGGCTTCGACCTGACGAATCCGTCGACCAGCGTCAGCATGACCATCAACGGCCCGGCGCCGACGATTTTGGCGATGTTCATGAACACCGCCATCGACCAGAACCTGGACAAGTTTCGCGTCGACAACGGCCGCGAGCCGACCGACGACGAGGCGCAGAAGATCACCGCGTGGACGCAGCAGAACGTGCGCGGCACGGTGCAGGCCGACATCCTGAAGGAAGACCAGGGCCAGAACACCTGCATCTTCAGCACCGAGTTTTCACTCAAGGTGATGGGCGACATCGCGCAGTATTTCGTGCACCACCAGGTGCGCAATTTCTACTCGGTGAGCATCAGCGGCTATCACATCGCCGAGGCCGGCGCCAACCCGCTGAGCCAGCTCGCCTTCACGCTGAGCAACGGCTTCACGTTCGTGGAGGCGTACCTGGCGCGGGGCATGCACATCGACGACTTCGCACCCAACCTGAGCTTCTTCTTCAGCAACGGCATGGACCCGGAATACACCGTGCTCGGCCGCGTGGCGCGCCGCATCTGGGCGGTGGCCCTGCGCGACCGCTACGGCGCGGCCGAACGCAGCCAGAAGCTGAAGTACCACGTGCAGACCAGCGGCCGCAGCCTGCATGCGCAGGAGATCCAGTTCAACGACATCCGCACCACGCTGCAGGCGCTGATCGCGATCTACGACAACTGCAACAGCCTGCACACGAACGCCTTCGACGAAGCCATCACCACACCGACCGAAGACAGCGTGCGCCGCGCGATGGCGATCCAGCTCATCATCAACAAGGAATGGGGCCTGGCGAAGAACGAGAACCCGAATCAGGGAGCCTTCATCATCGACGAGCTGACCGAACTGGTCGAAGAAGCGGTGCTGAAAGAGTTCGACAAGATCGCCGAGCGCGGCGGCGTGCTGGGCGCGATGGAAACCGGCTACCAGCGCGGCCAGATCCAGGAAGAAAGCATGACCTACGAGATGCGCAAGCACACCGGCGAGTACCCCATCATCGGCGTCAACACCTTCCGCAACCCGCACGGCGATGCGACGCCCGATGTGCTGGAGCTGGCGCGCTCGACCGACGCCGAGAAGCAGAGTCAGCTGAAGCGGCTGGCCGAGTTCCAGGCGCTGCACGCGGCCGAGTCACCCGCCATGCTTCAGCGCTTGAAGGATGCGGTGATTGCGAACGGCAACGTCTTCGAGGTGCTGATGCAAGCGGTGCGCTGCTGCTCGCTGGGGCAGATCACGAATGCGCTGTTCGAGGTGGGTGGGCAGTATCGGCGCAGCATGTAGGGTGCATGCGTCGTGGGCGCCGTATTCGCGGTATGAGAAGCGACGCTGAGGGCGAATTGCGACCACAGGGCAATTCGACGATCCGCTTGCATTGAATGATCATTGCATATTGAACA
>JANNBZ010000314.1:0-43385 GCA_031386065.1 Burkholderiales bacterium | reverse complement strand
CCTCCGGCAAACTTGGCAGACGCGGCTTCGCCGGTCCGCTGGCGTTGACCCCTCGAAGGGGAGCGGCGTCAGCCGGTTCGGGGGTGTCCTCTATTTAAGCTTGATTACCTTGTACAGCACGTGCTTGCGGGCCTTGGGATCGAATTTCATGAATTCGAGTTTGCCCGGCGTGGTTTTCTTGTTCTTGCTGGTGGTGTAGAAATGGCCGGTTCCTGCAGAGGATTCCAGCTTGATCTTTTCACGTCCGCCTTTGGATGCCATGGTGTGCTCCGGATATTCGGGTGTCTGGGAGTTTGATCAGAGCGCGTGCTTGGCGCGCAGATCAGCCACGATCTGGTCGATGCCGACCTTGTCGATCAGGCGCAACGCCGCGTTGGTGATGCGCAAGCGCACCCAACGGTTCTCGCTTTCGACCCAGAAGCGGCGGTATTGCAGGTTCGGCAACCAGCGACGCTTGGTCTTGTTGTTGGCGTGAGAAACGTTGTTTCCCACCATCGGGCGCTTGCCCGTGACTTGACAGACGCGTGCCATGACGCTTCTCCGAAAATCTTGACTGTTGCAGGCACGGCAACCAGCGCAGGGGGGCCACAAATCTGGGCGTACGTTTGGGCGTACATCCGGGCTTGAGCCGCCTTGAATAGCTGCCTGTTTGAGGCTTTTACGTGTGACCCTGTACCGCAATCCGCACGGCCTAAAGCGCTCTCGTTGTCTCAGCCCTGAAGTCTTTACAGTCAGGTTAGATCGAACGGCCGCTTTCGGCAAAGACCATGATTATAGCCAGAAACGTATCTGGCCTGGCAGATCAGCTTTGCTGTTCCAGAAAGCGCTGCGCATCGAGCGCAGCCATGCAGCCGGTACCGGCCGAGGTGATGGCCTGGCGGTAGACATGGTCCTGCACGTCGCCGGCGGCAAACACCCCGGGCACGCTGGTCATGGTGGCAAAACCATTCAGCCCGGTACGGGTGACGATATAGCCGTCCTTCATCTCGAGCTGGCCCTTGAAGATGTCGGTGTTGGGCTGGTGACCTATGGCGATGAAGCAGCCCTTGAGCGGGAGGTCAACGGTCGCGCCAGTGCTGACGTTCTTGAGCCGCACACCGGTGACGCCGCTGGCGTCACCCAGCACCTCGTCCAGGGTGTTGAACAGGTGCAGCACGATCTTGCCGGTGGCGACTTTCTCGTGCACCTTGTCGATCAGGATCGGCTCGGCGCGGAACTTGTCGCGCCGGTGCACCAGGTGAACCGTGCTGGCGATATTGGACAGATACAGCGCTTCTTCGACAGCGGTATTGCCGCCACCGATCACCGCCACCGTGTCGCCCTTGTAGAAAAACCCGTCGCAGGTGGCGCAGCCGCTGACGCCCCGGCCCATGAACGCCTCTTCAGACGGCAGCCCCAGGTACTTGGCGCTGGCGCCAGTGGCGATTACCAGTGCGTCGCAGGTGTAGTCGCCGCTGTCGCCCTGCATCTTGAACGGCCGTTGCATCAGGTCGACGGTGTGCACCTGGTCGAAGACGATCTGGGTGTTGAAGCGCTCGGCGTGCTTGAGAAACCGCTCCATCAGTTCGGGCCCCTGCACGCCCATCACGTCGGCCGGCCAGTTGTCGACGTCGGTGGTGGTCATCAGTTGGCCACCCTGGGCCATGCCGGTGACCAGCACCGGCTTCAAGTTGGCGCGGGCGGCATAGACGGCGGCGGTGTAGCCGGCAGGGCCGGATCCCAGGATCATCACTTTTGCGTGGAGGGGGGCAGAGCTCATGGTGGACCCGTCAAATGGTGAAGCCGGCCGCAGAACATCACTGCAGCGTAGCCAATTCGGGAATTGTCCCATGGGGTGCGCACCCACAGCGGCAAGCCTGTCAATCGGCACAATAGGCATTCCTCACGGAAATACGGCAATTTGCCCCGTCTACTCGTGCGTTGGGCAGGCAGGCGACAAGAACACACTCTCCGCAGGAAGGGAATCCACCATGTCCATGTTGACCAATCTCGATTTGATCCGGCGCGTGCCGCTGTTCTCAATGCTCACCAATGACCAGGCGCAGGCGATTGCCGACAGCGTGGTCAAGCGCCGGTTTCGCCGCGGCGAACTGGTGGTGGAGCAGGGCCGTAAGAGCAACGCGCTGTTCATCCTGCTCAACGGCCGGGCCCGGGTGCTGACCGCAGACACCCGCGGCCGCGAGGTGATCCTGGCGGTACTGGAGTCGGGCGACTATGTCGGCGAGATGAGCCTGATCGACAACGAGGCCCATTCGGCCACGGTGCGCTGCGAGATCCAGACCGACATGCTGATCCTGGGCCGGGCCGACTTTGCGCGCTGCCTGCCCGAAAACTCGTCGCTGTCCTACGCCATCCTGCGCGGGCTGGTGCGGCGCTTGCGCCACGCCGATCGGCAGATCGAGTCGCTGGCCTTGCTGGATGTCTATGGCCGCGTTGCCCGTACGCTGCTGGAGATGTCCGAGGAGATCGACGGCGTCAAGACCATCCGCAACAAGGTGTCGCGTCAGGACATGGCCAAGGTGGTGGGCGCCTCGCGCGAGATGGTCAGCCGGGTGATGAAGGACCTGGAGGAGCGCGGCGTGATCGAGACCCAGGAAAACGGCTCGGTGCTGATCAAGGAACGTGCGCCACAGCCTGAATAAGGCTTGAGCGACGGGCGGCCTGGGCCGGCGCTTTGCCGGCACGCCAGCGCGTCAGCCGTCTCAGCCGCTCAGCCGCTCAGCCGCTCTGGTGCTTTGGCGCTGCCCGCCCCGGGCGCGGGCCGCCGGCCTTGATGGGCCACAATCCCAGGCATGACATTTCCGTTGGGATCCCTGGGTGCCGATGGCACAACCACCGCGCCCGTACGCCGCACCGCACCGTCGGCTGAGTTGAGGCGCTGGCGCCAGCAAGCCCTGCTGCTGGGTGGCGGGCTGGTCTGGCTGCTGACGCTGCTGGCGTTGGTCACACACCAGGCCACCGACCCCGGTTTCTCCACCTCGGGCCAGGGCGGCCCCGTCGGCAACAAGGCCGGTCTGGTGGGCGCCTGGGTGTCCGATTTGGCGCTGTTTCTCTTTGGCTATTCGGCGTGGCTGTTTATGCTGGTGGCGCTGCGCGACTGGCTGGCCACCTTGGCACTGTGGTTGCGGGGCCCGGCGCAGGACACCGCCGCGGACGAGCCCGCGCCCATGCCGCGCTGGATCTTCTGGGTCGGTCTGGCCCTGCTGATGACCGCCAGTTGCGGGCTGGAATGGACCCGGCTCTACCGGCTGGACGGCGCTTTGCCGGGCGGCCAGGCCGGTGGCGTGCTGGGCGCGGTGGCGGGCGGGCTGTCGATGACATGGCTGGGCTTTGCCGGCTCGGGCGTGCTGTGGATCGCTGCCGGGGTGCTGGGCTTGTCGCTGGCGATGCGATTTTCATGGGCGCGGGTGGCCGATGGCCTGGGCCAGCGCATCGAGGGCCTGTGGCAGCGCCAGGCCGTGGCACGCGAGGTCAAGGAGGACCTGCGCATCGCCGAGGTGCTGACCCGCGAGCGCGAGCAGGGGGTCGAGGACGAGCGCGCCGAGGTCCAGGACCATGCGCCGATCTTCATCGAGGAGGCCATGGTCGAGGTGCCCAAGAGCACACGCGTGGCCAAGGAGCGGCAAAAGCCGTTGTTCCAGGAGTTGCACGACACCAAGCTGCCGCAGGTGGACCTGCTGGACGCCGCGCCGACCCAGCGGGTCGATTCGGTCACGCCCGAGTCGGTCGAGATGACGTCCCGCCTGATCGAGAAGAAGCTGCGCGACTTTGGCGTCGAGGTGCGGGTGGTGGCCGCCTCGCCCGGCCCGGTGATCACGCGCTATGAGATCGAGCCGGCCACCGGCGTGAAGGGCGCGCAGGTGATGAACCTGGCCAAGGACCTGGCGCGCTCGCTGTCGCTGGTCAGTATCCGGGTGGTCGAGATCATTCCGGGCAAGACGACGATGGCGCTGGAGCTGCCCAATGCCAAGCGCCAGATGATCCGGCTCGCCGAGATCCTGGGATCGCAGATCTACCACGATGCGTCGTCGCAGCTGACGATGGGCCTGGGCAAGGACATCATCGGCGCGCCGATGGTGGCCGATCTGGCCAAGATGCCGCACTGCCTGGTGGCCGGCACCACGGGTTCGGGCAAATCGGTCGGCATCAACGCGATGATCCTGAGCCTGCTCTACAAGGCCGAGGCACGCGACGTGCGGCTGATCCTGATCGACCCGAAGATGCTGGAGATGAGTGTCTACGAAGGCATTCCGCACCTGCTGTGCCCGGTCGTCACCGACATGAAGCAGGCCGCCAACGCGCTGAACTGGGGCGTCGGTGAAATGGAGCGCCGCTACAAGCTGATGAGCAAGCTGGGCGTGCGCAACCTCAGTGGCTACAACAAGAAAATCACCGAGGCTGCCGAGCGTGGCGAGAAGCTGCCCAACCCGTTCAGCTTGTCGCCGGAAGAACCCGAACCGCTCGAACGCCTGCCCTTCGTCGTGATCGTGATCGACGAACTGGCCGACCTGATGATGGTGGTCGGCAAGAAGATCGAGGAGCTGATCGCACGGTTGGCGCAGAAAGCGCGCGCTGCCGGCATTCACCTGATTTTGGCCACCCAACGCCCCAGCGTCGACGTGATCACCGGCCTGATCAAGGCCAACATTCCGACGCGGCTGAGCTTCCAGGTCAGCAGCAAGATCGACTCGCGAACCATCCTCGACCAGATGGGCGCCGAGGCCTTGCTGGGGCAGGGCGACATGCTGTACCTGACGCCAGGCGGTGGCGTTCCGGTGCGGGTGCACGGTGCCTTTGTGAGTGATGACGAAGTGCACCGTGTCGTCAGTTACCTCAAGAGCCAGGGTCCGCCCAACTACATCGAAGGCATTCTGGAAGGCGGCGTGCTTGATGGTGACGCTGACGCAGCCGGCGGCGAAGGCGTGGCCGCCAGCGGCGAAGCCGACCCGATGTATGACCAGGCGGTGGGCATCGTGCTGCAGCACCGCCGTGCGTCGATCTCGCTGGTGCAGCGTCATTTGCGCATCGGATACAACCGCGCCGCACGCTTGCTGGAACAAATGGAGAAATCCGGGCTCGTATCAGCCATGTCCACCAATGGCAACCGCGACATCATGGTCCCGGCCCGCGCTGAATGAAGAAATCTGTTGCTGCCTCCCTGTTTGCCTTTGCCAGTCTCGCGGCCCACGCCGAGCCGGTTGACACGCTGAAGGAATTCGTTCGCGAAGTGAAGACCGGGCGCGCCGCGTTCACGCAAACCGTCACCGCGCCCGATGGCGTGAAGCGTCGTTCGTCCAGTGGCAGCTTCGAGTTCGCGCGACCAAACCGGTTTCGCTTCGCCTACGCCAAGCCGTTCGAACAGGTCATCGTCGCTGATGGCCAGAAGGTCTGGATCTTCGATGCCGACCTGAACCAGGTCAGCGTGCGCGCGTTCAACAGCGCCCTCGGTGCCACGCCAGCGGCCTTGCTCGCAGGCGGCTCGCTCGAGAAGGACTTCGACCTGTCCAACCAGCCGTCGAAAGACGGTGTCGACTGGGCCTTGGCCACGCCGAAGAACAAGGACGGCGCGTTCCAGTCGGTGCGCGTGGGCTTCAAGGGCAAGACGCTGTCGGCGATCGAGATCACCGACAGCTTCGGCCAGCGCTCCTTGCTGTTGTTCACGCAGATGCTCGCGAATCCGGTGATCGCGGCCGACGCCTTCCGCTTCACGCCGCCGGCCGGGGCCGATGTGATCGAGCAGTGACGCCCATCGCGCCGATGCGCACGGGAGTGCCTGAGACAATCCGCGCATGAGTTCCCTGCCACTGCCGCTCGACCCCCCCGCAGCTGGCGCAGACGGAACGCCACTGGCCGAGCGCCTGCGGCCGCGCCACCTGAACGACGTCATCGGGCAAGCGCAATTGCTCGGTCCCGGCAAGCCGCTGCGCGTGGCGTTCGAATCGGGTCGGCTTCACTCGATGATCCTGTGGGGCCCGCCCGGCACCGGCAAGACCACGCTGGCGCGCTTGATGGCCGACTCGTTCGAGGCGCAGTTCATTTCCATGTCGGCCGTGCTCGGCGGCGTGAAGGACATCCGCGAAGCGGTCGAACGGGCGCAGGTGGCCAAGGCCGGCGGCCGGCGCACCGTGGTCTTCGTCGACGAAGTGCACCGCTTCAACAAGAGCCAGCAGGACGCCTTCCTGCCGCATGTGGAGTCGGGGCTGTTCACCTTCATCGGCGCCACCACCGAGAACCCGTCGTTCGAAGTCAACTCGGCGCTGCTGTCGCGTGCCACGGTGCATGTGTTGAAGAGCCTGTCGGCCGACGACATGGCGGCCTTGCTGGTGCGTGCACAGGCCTTGCTGGCGGCACCCGCGTTGAGCCACGCGGCCCGCGAGCGGCTGGTCGCCTATGCCGACGGCGACGCGCGCCGCCTGCTGAACGCCTACGAGAACCTGGTCGCGATGGCGGGCATGGTGAGCGTCATCGACGAAGCGCAGCTCGAAAAATCGCTGGGCGAGCAACTGCGTCGCTACGACAAGGGCGGCGAGCAGTTCTACGACACCATCTCGGCGCTGCACAAGGCGGTGCGCGGCAGCGACCCCGACGCCGCGCTGTATTGGTTCGTGCGCATGCTCGACGGCGGCGTCGACCCGCGCTACGCGGCGCGGCGGCTGGTGCGCATGGCCAGCGAAGACATCGGCCTGGCCGACCCGCGCGCGTTGCGCATGGCGCTCGACGCGGCCGACACCTATGCTCGGCTGGGCTCGCCCGAAGGCGAGCTGACCCTGGCGCAAGCGGTGGTCTACCTCGCCATCGCGCCGAAGTCGAACGCTCTCTACAAGGCCTACAACGCGGCGCGGGCCTTCGTGGCGAAGGACGGCACCCGTGCGGTGCCGCTGCGTTTGCGCAATGCGCCGACCGCGCTGATGAAGACGCTGGACTACGGCAAAGGCTACCGCTACGCCCACGACGAAGAGGCCGGCTTCGCGGCGGGTGAGCGCTATTGGCCCGATGACATGGACGGCCCCGCCTTCTACGAGCCTGTGCCTCGCGGGCTGGAGATTCGCATTGGCGAACGCCTGGCCGAATTACGGCGCCTCAACGAGTCGGCGAATAAAAAGTCCTGAATCGCTTCGTCTTTGGAGATTCTGCGATCCGCAAGGGTGGCAAGTCCGCATCCTGAGGCTGTCACCTTGCCCCTAAAATTCGCGGCGCTCGATGACCGAGACGTGAATTTCGGTCCGCTTCAAATCTGCGGCCGGGATATTGCTAGCAAGGCCAGGGCGGTAGGTGCCGACACTTTGTTCGGTGCCGCCGGGGCGGTCGCCTCGATGCGATCAGCCCGACACGACAACCGAGGAGAAGCGAACCATGGACACCTTCATCCAGCAGATCATCAACGGTCTGGTGCTGGGCAGCGTGTATGCGCTGGTCGCGCTGGGCTACACGATGGTCTACGGCATCATCAACCTGATCAACTTCGCGCACGGCGAGGTGTTGATGGTGGGCGCACTCACCAGCTGGACCGTGGTCACCGGACTGGCCGGCATGGGCATCCCGGGCTGGGCGATGCTGCTGCTGTCGCTGATCGCCGCCATCGTGGTGTGCGCCGCGCTGAATTTCGCAATCGAAAAAATCGCCTACCGGCCGCTGCGCAACGCGCCGCGGCTGGCGCCACTGATCACCGCGATGGGCATGAGCCTACTGCTGCAAACGCTGGCGATGATCATCTGGAAGCCGAACTACAAGCCGTTCCCCATCCTGCTGCCAGCCGAGCCCTTCAACATCGGCGGCGCGGTCATCAACGTCACGCAGATCCTGATCCTGGTCGTCACCGCAGTCACGCTGGCGGGACTGATGTTCCTGGTCAACAAGACCAAGCTGGGCCGCGCGATGCGCGCCACGGCCGAGAACCCGCGCGTGGCCGGCCTGATGGGCGTGCGGCCCGACATGGTGATTTCGGCCACCTTCATCATCGGTGCCGCGCTGGCCGCGCTGGCAGGCGTGATGTACGCGGCCAACTACGGCTCGGTGCAGCACACCATGGGCTTCCTGCCGGGGCTGAAGGCCTTCACGGCGGCGGTGTTCGGTGGCATCGGCAACCTGCCCGGCGCGATGGTGGGCGGCGTGCTGCTGGGGCTGATCGAGTCGCTCGGCGCGGGCTACATCGGCGCGCTGACCGGTGGCGTGCTGGGCAGCCACTACCAGGACATCTTCGCTTTCATCGTGCTCATTCTCGTGCTGACGCTGCGCCCGCAAGGCCTGCTCGGCGAGCGTGTGGCCGACCGCGCCTGATCGTTCACCGGGAGCCATGATGAACCTCAAAGACAACAAACTCGCGGTGCTGCTGCTGGCGGCTGTGGGCCTGCTGATCCTGCCGTTGATCGCGCAGCAATTCGGCAACGCCTGGGTGCGCATTCTTGATGTGGCGCTGCTCTATATTTTGCTGGCCCTGGGCCTGAACATCGTGGTCGGCTATGCCGGCCTGCTCGACCTGGGCTACGTCGCGTTCTATGCGGTCGGCGCCTACATGTTCGGCCTGCTCGCGTCGCCGCAACTGACCGACACCTTTCCCGCCATCAAGGCCATGTTCCCGGGCGGCGTGCACATGCCGTTCTGGGTCGTCATCCCGCTCGGTGCGGCGCTGGCGGGGCTGTTCGGTGTGTTGCTGGGCGCGCCCACGCTGAAGCTGCGCGGCGACTACCTGGCCATCGTGACCTTGGGCTTCGGCGAGATCGTTCGCGTGTTCATGAACAACCTCGACGCGCCGGTCAACATCACCAACGGCCCCAAAGGCATTGCGCAGATCGACCCCATCACCATCTTCGGCTGGAACCTGGGCAAGACCACCGAGCTGTTCGGCTTTTCGATGTCGTCGGTCACCAACTACTACTACCTGTTCGTGGTGTTGGTCATCATCAGCATCTTCATTTGCTACCGCCTGGAACGCAGCCGCATCGGTCGCGCCTGGATGGCCATTCGCGAAGACGAAATTGCCGCCAAGGCGATGGGCATCAACACCCGCAACCTGAAGCTGCTGGCGTTCGGCATGGGGGCCACCTTCGGCGGCGTTTCGGGCGTCATGTTCGCGACCTTCCAGGGCTTCATCTCGCCCGAGTCGTTCAGCCTGCAAGAGTCGGTGATGATCGTCGCGATGGTGGTGCTGGGCGGCATCGGCCACATCCCTGGCGTGATCCTCGGTGCGCTGCTGCTGTCGGCCCTGCCCGAGGTGCTGCGCAACGTGGCCGGCCCGCTGCAGGCCATGACTGGCGGCCGGCTCGACGCGTCCATCCTGCGCCAGTTGCTGATTGCGTTGGCGATGATCGGCATCATGCTGGCCCGTCCGCGCGGCCTGTGGCCTTCGCCTGAACACGGCAAGGCCGCACCCGTCACCGTGGCCCTGAAGTAAGGAGACCCACATGGCTGAAACCGTTTTGAAAGTCGCGGCTGTCTCGAAGCGCTTCGGGGGCTTGCAGGCCTTGTCCGATGTGGGCATCACCATCGAGCGCGGCATGGTCTACGGGCTGATCGGTCCCAACGGCGCGGGCAAGACGACCTTCTTCAACGTCATCACTGGCCTCTACACGCCCGACTCGGGCAGCTTCGAACTGGGCGGCAAACCCTACAAGCCCAGCGCGGTGCACGAGGTGGCCAAGGCGGGCATTGCACGCACCTTCCAGAACATCCGCTTGTTCTCGGAAATGACGGCGCTCGAAAACGTGATGGTCGGCCGCCACGTTCGCACGCATTCGGGTTTGCTGGGCGCGGTGTTTCGCACCAGCGGCTTCAAGGCTGAAGAAGCGGCGATCGCGCAGCGCGCGCAGGAACTGCTCGACTACGTGGGCATCGGCCGCTTTGCCGAGTACAAGGCGCGCACGCTGAGCTATGGGGACCAGCGGCGTTTGGAAATTGCGCGCGCGCTGGCCACCGACCCGAAGCTGATCGCGCTCGACGAACCCGCCGCTGGCATGAACGCGACCGAGAAGGTGGTGCTGCGCGAACTGATCGATCGCATCCGCAAGGACAACCGCACCATCTTGCTGATCGAACACGATGTGAAGTTGGTGATGGGCTTGTGCGACCGCGTGACCGTGCTCGACTACGGCAAGCAGATCGCCGAGGGCACGCCCGCCGATGTGCAGCGCAACGAAAAGGTGATCGAGGCCTACCTCGGCGCCGGCCACAAAGCCCACTGTCCCCACTCAGCCAGAACGCACCATGACCCTCAAATCCATGCTCAAGGTGAGCGACCTGAAAGTAGCCTACGGCGGCATCCAGGCCGTCAAAGGCGTTTCGTTCGAGGTCAACGAAGGCGAACTGGTGAGCCTGATCGGCGCCAACGGCGCCGGCAAGACGACCACGCTGAAGGCCATCACCGGCCTGCAGCCGGTGGCCGCAGGCGACATCGAATACCTGGGCAAGTCGATCAAGGGCCAGGGCGCCTGGGACCTTGTCAAACAAGGCCTGGTGATGGTGCCCGAGGGCCGCGGCACCTTCGCCCGCATGACCATCACCGAGAACCTGCAGATGGGCGCCTTCGTGCGCGACGACAACGAGGTGGATGCCGACATCGAAAAAGTGTTCGCCATCTTCCCGCGCCTGAAAGAACGCCGCAACCAGCTGGCCGGCACCATGAGCGGCGGCGAACAACAAATGCTGGCGATGGGCCGCGCGCTGATGGCCAAGCCCAAGGTGCTGCTGATGGACGAGCCGTCGATGGGCCTGAGCCCGATCATGGTCGACAAGATTTTCGAGGTCGTCAACGACATCCACCAGCGCGGCACCACGGTGCTGCTGGTCGAGCAGAACGCCAGCCGCGCATTGCAGCTCGCGTCGCGCGGCTACGTGATGGACTCCGGCGAAGTGACGATGAGTGGTGACGCCAAGATGCTGCTGAACGACCCGAAGGTTCGCGCGGCTTACCTGGGCGAGTAGCCGCGCGGCAGGCCCGGCGTCGGCAGACCGGCCATGAGCGAGCTTCGCCTTCAACTTGAACAGGCCATCGCCGCGCTGGAGCAGCAGCGCGCGCTGCTGGGTGACGACGTCGTCACCCGCGCGATCCAGCCGCTGCAAGACAAGCTGGCCACGTTGCAGGGCGAGCCCGACGAACAGCAGCTCAGGCAGGTGACGGTGCTGTTCGCCGACATCGTCGGCTCCACCCAACTCAGCCAGCACCTCGATCCGGAAGAAATCGCCGCCGTGATGGACGGCACGCTGCAGCGGCTGACGGCCGCCGTGCTGGCAGAACAGGGCAGGGTGCTTCAGTACGCGGGCGACAACTTGCTGGCGGTCTTCGGTGCCGGCTCCGCCCACGAAGACGATCCGGTGCGCGCCGTGCGTGCCGGCCTGGCCATCCTGCAAGAAGGGCGCGCGCAGGCGCTGCGGGTTCAGCAACGCCATGGGCACACCGGCTTCAACGTTCGGGTGGGCATCGATACCGGCTCGGTGTTGCTGGGCGGCGGCGTTGACGGCGAGCACACCATTCGCGGCATCACCGTCAACGTGGCCGCGCGCCTTGAGCAGACTGCGCCGCCCGGCGGCCTGCGCATCAGCGCCGAGACGCACCGCCATGTGCGCGGGCTGTTCGACATGCTGGCGCAGCCGCCGCTGTCGGTGAAGGGCCGCGACGAGCCGCTGGTCACCTGGCTGGTGCTCGGCGCCACTGCCGGGCTGCCGCGCCAGGCGCTGCGCGGTGTCGATGGCGTCCACACGCCGATGGTCGGGCGCGAGGCCGAATTCCAGCTGCTGCAACAGGCCTGGCGCATGTTGCAACGGCCCGAGGGCAAGCCGCTGCGGGCCGTCACCTTCGTGGCCGAGGCGGGCATGGGCAAGTCGCGACTGGTGGCCGAGTTTCACGACTGGCTAGGCCAGCAGGGGCAGCCGCTGCAATGGCTGGAAGCCCACGCCAGTGAACGTGGCAGCGGTCAACCGTATGGTCTGCTGAGAGAGCTGTTCACCCGCCACTTGCACATCCTGAACAGCGACACGGCCGCCGTGGCGCGTGATAAATGGCTGTCCGCGATGGACCCACTGTTGCACGGTGCCGGCGACGCAGCCGTGCTCGGCCATTTGCTGGGGCTCGATTTTTCGGGCCACCCCGACGTGCGCAGCCTGCTCGGTGAAGCGCGGCAACTGCGCGACCGCGCTTTCTTCCACGCGACGCAGGCGCTGCGCGGGATGGCCGATCAGGCGACGCTGCTGCTGATGTTCGACGACCTGCATTGGGCCGACGACGGCACGCTGGATTTCATCGACCACCTGCTCACCGCGCACGCCGATCTGCCGCCGCTGCTGATCGGCTTGACCCGTCCGACGCTGTACGAGCGGCGTGCCGACTGGGGCCAGGCCTGGCCGCAGCACCAGCGCAGCGAGCTGAGCGCACTCAGCGCGGCGCCGTCGGGTGCGCTGGCCGATGCCTTGCTGTGCAAGCTGCCCGAGGTGCCCGCCACGCTGCGCGATCTGGTCACCGGCGGCGCCGAAGGCAACCCGTTCTACATGGAAGAACTGGTCAACATGCTGATCGACCAGGGCGCCATCGTCACCGGCCCCGACGCATGGCAGTTGCTGCCGGATCGTTTGACTGCGCTGAAGGTGCCGACCACGTTGACCGGCGTGCTGCAGGCGCGTCTGGACGCGCTGCCTGCCGACGAACTGAAGGCGCTGCAACTGGCCGCCGTGGTCGGCCACGTGTTCTGGGACGACGCGCTGACTGCGCTGGGTGGGGTGTCGGTCGACGCGTTGCGCTCTCTGGTGCGGCGCGAGCTGGTGGTCGACCACGCGGTGAGCAGCCTCGAAGGCAAGCGCGAGTTCAGCTTCCGCCACCACACGCTGCACCAGGTGAGTTACGAGCGGGTGCTCAAGCGTGCCAAGCGACCGGCGCACGCCCGTGTGGCGCAGTGGCTGGCATCGCAACCAGGCCAGACCCACCTCGACCAGATCGCCGAGCACTTCGAGCGTGGTGGCGAAGCGGTGCAGGCACTGGACTATTGGCAGCGCGCTGCCGAAGCCGCACACGACCGCTACGCGCTGGCGCCGGCCCTGCACCACAGCGAGCGCGCCTTGGCGCTGCTGTCGGCCGATGCGCTGGTGCAGCGCTGGGACCTGACCTACCTTCGCGCGGGTGTGCTCCATTCGCTGAGCGGGCAAGCGCAACTGGCACTGGCCCTCGACGAACTGGACCATCTGACAGCGCAGCTCGGCGACCCCGCCCACCGGGCCCGCGCCCTCGAGCGCCGCAGCCGCTATCACCTGGACGGTGGCGATGCCAGCGCCGCCCTGGCCTGCGCGCAACACGCACTCGCGTTGGCCGACCACACCGATGCCGAGTGCGCCGTGCGTGCGCAGACGGTCGTCTGCTTTGCGCTCGGCATGCTCGGCCGCTTTGCCGAGGCGCGCAAGGCGGCACACGCGGTTCTGCCGCGCGCGCGTGCTGCCGGCCTGCGCCGCAGCGAGGCCGCCACCCTCAACGAAATGGGCAACCACGCCATCAGCGAGGGCGATTTCGGCTCGGCCATACAGCACCTCGAACAGGCGCTGGCCTTGCACCGGCAGGCCGGCGACCGCGGCAACGAAAGCGGCACGCTGGCGAACCTTGGTTTTGCGGCAATGACGCTGGGCGACTACGCCGCCGCGCAGCAGCAGTTCATGCAGGCACTGGCGCTGAGCGCGGCCATTGGCCAGCGCAAGAACGAGGGGCTGATCCGGGTCAACCTGGCGCTGGTGTTGCTGAACCTCGAACAGCCGGCGGCCGCCGAGGCGCAGGTCCGGCAGGCCCTCGATCTGCTGCGCGCCACCGGCGACCGCTGGGGCGAGGCGGCTGCGCTGCGGGTGGCCGGGCAGGCCGCGCAGGCCCTGGGCGATGGTGCCTCGGCCGGCGAATTGCTGCGGGCCTCGCGCGACCTGTTCGATCAGCTCGGTCTGCCCCATCTGGCCATCGAGGCAATGGCCGCGCTGGCGGCCGCTGCGCTGGCCGCGGGCGATCACGACAGCGCACTGGCGCAGGTACAGGACGTCCTGGACCGGCAGGCGGCCGGTGCCGGGCTGGAGGGCACCGACGAGCCGCTGCGCATCCGCCTGCAATGCTGGCAGGTCTTGAATGCGGTGGCCGATGCGCGCGCTGCCGAGGTGCTGGCCGCCGCCTGGGCCGACCTGAATGCCTGCGCCGCGCGCATCGACGATGCACAGCGCCGGCAGGACTATCTGAAGGCCGTGCCGTTCCACCGCGAGATCGCAGCGGCCTGGCACGCGGCCCACGCACCCGGGCCAACGTGACCCGATCCGCAGTGAATCAGGACACGTTGATGATCTTGGGGTCGATCAAGCCCATCCCGAAGACGCTGTTCTGCACCAGCAGCAGGAACGAGTAGCTGCCCGAGAACCCGGCGCTGTCGGTCACCAGCAGGCCGTCGTCGTCGACGATGAAATCCGGGAAGTTGTCGGTGCCGCCGGCGTTCACCGTGCCGGTCGTGAAGACCAGGCCGCACTCGGCGTATCGGGCACCGCTGGCGTCGACCACCGAGAAGGCCAGCCGAACCGCTTTCTTGCCGGTGACGGTGATGCTGCCCGGCACATAGCCAGCGCCTGAGCCGCTGGGTGGCGTGACGCTGACCCGATCGGCCGGCCCCGAGGTCATCACCATGTTGGTTGGAATGCAGTTCGCCATGCTGACCGTGGCGCCCGAACCGGGTGCGCTGAAAGGCGTGGTGAACGCGGGAATGGTGATCTTGATGTTGGCAGTGGCCAAGACGGGCTCCTCGTGCGGTTGAGTTGAAGGCTTCGCAGGCGCGGGCTTCATGAGCCCGCCGCAGTTTCTACTCCGGCGTCACGCTGCTGGCAATCCCGCGCGACATCCCGCGCGGCGAGCCGGCCCAACGCTCATTCTCAGATTTCGTGCTTGTCGGCTTCGGAGGTGAACGAGTCGGCGTAGAACTCGTCGCTGGGCAGGCCGCATTTCACTGTGAAGTCGTGCTGTGCCGACTCGACCATGATGGGCGCGCCGCAGGCGTACACCTGATGCCGCGACAGGTCGGGCAGGTCGTGCATCACGGCCTGGTGAACGAAGCCGGTGCGGCCGGTCCATTCGTCTTGCGGCTGGGGTTCCGACAGCACCGGGATGTAGTGCAGGTTCGGCATTTGCGCAGCGGCTGCCACGGCCCAGTCGTGCAAGTACAGATCGGCCCGGCTGCGGCAACCCCAGTACAAGACGGTGCGGCGCTGGCTGGCCTTGAACTGGAGTTGCTCGATGATGGCCTTGATCGGCGCGAAGCCAGTGCCCGAGGCCAGCAGCACGATCGGCGCGGCCGATTCTTCGCGCAGGAAGAAGCTGCCGAACGGGCCTTCGATGCGCAGGATGTCGCGCTCCTTCAGCGTGCCGAACACGCTGTCGGTGAACAGGCCGCCGGGCATGTGGCGAAGGTGCAGTTCGATCCACGGCTTGTCGCCCTGCGTGTGCGGTGCGTTGGCCATTGAATAGCTGCGCCGCAGGTTGTCGCGCAAGATGAATTCGATGTACTGACCGGCGTGGTACTGCAGCGCGCCGTTGGCCGGCAACTGCAAGGTCAGCACCGCCACATCGGGTGCCGGCCGTTCGATGCGCGACACGCGCACCGGCATCTTGCGAATCGGAAACTCGCCGGCGCCGGCCACCGTGCGCGCTTCGATCACTACGTCGGTCTGCGGCGCGGCACAGCAGGTCAGCGTCCAGCCGGCTTCGGCTTCCTCGGCGCTCAGGGCCTTGCTCTGGTGCGCACCGTGGATCACGCGGCCACTCAGCAAGCGGCTCTTGCACGAGCCGCAGGCGCCGTCCTTGCAACCGTAGGGCAGGCCGATGCCTTCACGGATGGCGGCACTCAGGATGGGTTCGTCGCGAGAGACGGTGAAGCTGCGCCCGCTGGGCTGCACGGTGACGGTGAAGGTCATGGGAAAAGTGCGAGGAGAGAACGGCGTGGGAAACTTGCAATGAATTTGCGGCGATCTTGCCGACAACGCGAGGCACAATTTTGCCTGCCTCGATTGCCCCTGGTTTTCTCGCCCCATGTCGTCTCGACCCACCCGCTTCAAACGCCCGACCCTGCTCATCGTGGGCTGCGGCGACGTGGGCTTGCGCGTGGCGAAGTTGCTGCGCGGACGCTACCGCCTGCTCGCGCTGACATCGAGCTTGCAGCGTGTGGCGGAACTGCGCGAGGCGGGTGCGGTGCCGCTGATCGGCAACCTCGACGACGCCGCCACGCTGGGCCGGCTGGCGGGCCTGGCCGACGCGGTGTTGCACCTGGCGCCGCCGCCAACGCAGGGTGCGACCGACCCGCGCACCGCGCATCTGTTGCAGGCGCTGGCGCGGCAGGGCCGCGTGCGCCGCATCGTCTACGGCAGCACCACCGGCGTTTACGGCGACTGCGGCGGTGCGCAGTTCGACGAAACCCGCGCGGTGAACCCCACCACCGACCGCGCGCGCCGCCGCGTCGACGCCGAGGCGCGCCTGCGCTGGTACGGCCAGGCGATGGGCGCGCGCGTGACGCTGCTGCGCATTCCCGGCATCTACGCCGGCGACCGCGCGGGCGGCCACCCGCGCGAGCGCTTGGCACGCGGCACGCCGGTGCTGGCGGCCGCTGACGACGTGTTCACCAACCACGTCCATGCCGACGACCTGGCGCGCGCCTGCGTGGCGGCGCTGGTGCGCGGCTTGCCGCAGCGCGTGGTGCATGCCTGCGACGACACCGACATGAAGATGGGCGACTACTTCGACCTGGCTGCCGACCTGGAAGGCCTGCTGCGGCCGCGTCGCATCACCCGGGCGCAGGCCGCCACCGAGTTGTCGCCGATGCTGATGAGCTTCATGGGCGAATCGCGCCGGCTGGCCAACCGCCGCTTGAAGACCGAACTCAAACTTCGATTGCGCCACCCGACCGTGCACACCGGTCTGCTGGCGTGACGCCATTTTCTTGAACATCTCCATGGCCGCGCCCCACTGCATGAAGACCCTGTTGCTCACCGACCCGATGCCGTCCGCCTTGTTCGCCGCTGCGGTGTCCGCGCTGGCGCCGGACGTGCCGTTGCTGGCGCACCGCGCCGACATTTCAGACGACGAACTGGCCGATGTGGAGGTGGTGCTGGGCTGGCGCTTGCCGAGCGGACTGGCGCCGCGAATGCCAAGGCTGCGCTGGGTCTGTTCGATTGCGGCCGGGGTCGAGAAGCTGATGCCGGTAGACCTGCCGGCGCGGGTGCAGGTTTCGCGCATCGTCGATGCCGAGCAGGCCGAAGGCATCGCCCAGTTCGTCGTGATGATGGCGCTGCGTTATGCGCGCGCTTTGCCGCGCTACGAAGCGCAGCAGCTTCAGCAGCAATGGCTGCGGCATCCGGTGGCTGTCGTGCGCAGCCGGGTCGCGGTGCTGGGCACGGGTGCCACCGGCAGCGTGGTGGCGCGCTTGCTCACTGCGGTGGGCTTCGAGGTGCGCGGCTGGAGCCGGCGCACCGGCGGCGATCTGGACAGCCTGCTCGGCGCGAGCGACATCGTCGTCTGCGCCTTGCCGCTGACGCCCGAGACGCACGGCCTGGTGAATGCGCGCCGCCTGGCGCTGCTGCCGGCCGGCGGCTACGTGATCAACATCGCGCGTGGCGGGCATGTGGTCGAGGCCGACCTGATCGCTGCCGTTCGCAGCAGTCACCTGGCGGGCGCTGCGCTGGACGTTCAGGCACGCGAGCCGATGCCGGCCGACGATCCGTTGTGGACGGTGCCCGGCATCACCATCACGCCGCACATCGCGGCGCAGTCGTCGGTGGCCACCATTGCCGGACAGTTCGTCGAGGGCTGGCGCGCGCTGCAACGCGGTGATGTGCTGCCGCGACTCGTCGACCGCGCAGCGGGTTACTGACGCTGCGAGGTCAACGCTTGCCGAAAGGCGATTGGCCGCGCCAGTAGCGAATCACCAGGTAGCCGCCGAGCATGCCGCCGAGGTGCGCGAAGTGCGCCACGCCCGAGCGGTCGCCGAAGACGCCCAGCATCAGTTCCAGGCCGCCGTACAGCGCCACGAAGATCTTCGCCTTCATCGGGATCGGCGGGAACAGCGGCATGATGATGCGGTTCGGAAACATCATTCCGAACGCCAACAGCAAACCGAACAGACCGCCTGATGCGCCCACGGTCGGGTAGATCGAGCCCATCAGCCACGTGACGAGCAACTGCGCTGCAGCCGCCGCAAGAACACTCGCCGCATAGAAATGGATGAAGCGTTTGGTGCCCCAGACACGCTCCAGTTCTGCGCCGAACATCCACAGCCCCAGCATGTTGAAGAACAGGTGGCCGATGCTGCCGTGCAGGAAGGCATAGGTCACCACCTGCCACGGCAGGAAGCCGTTTCCCAGCGGCCACAGCGCCAGCAACTGGGTGAACCACACACCGACGAAAAACTGCAGGCAGAACGCCGCCACGTTGATCAACAGCAGGGCCTGGGTGACGGGTGGCATCGGTGGCATGCGCGAAATCCGGTGGGTTCGAGGATGCGAAGCGTACCCGGTTCGCGCTGCGCGAGCCCTGCTCGGCACAGGTGCATCGCGGCGGAAGGAACTTGCGCAAGGAAGGAGGTGGTGCCGGGGCCCGGACTCGAACCGGGACAGTATTTCTACCGGGGGATTTTGAGTCCCCTGCGTCTACCAATTTCGCCACTCCGGCTAATGGAAGGCATTCGAACCGCTTCCAAAGAGGGCGGATTATGGCACGCAGCCGCAGGCCTTCCGCGTGCCCTGCGACAATGCCGGCATGGCATCCAGCAAGCCCCGCAAACCCCAAAGACCGGACTACGCAAGCGTCGAAGACGTGATCGGAAACACACCGCTGGTGCGCCTGTTGCGCATCCCCGGTGTGGCCAACGAACAGCGCGGCAACGTGATCCTCGGCAAGCTCGAAGGCAACAACCCGGCGGGTTCGGTGAAGGACCGGCCGGCAATCAGCATGATCCGCCGCGCCGAGGAGCGCGGCGATATTCATCCCGGTGACACGCTGATCGAAGCGACCTCGGGCAACACCGGCATCGCGCTCGCGATGGCGGCTGCCATTCGCGGCTACCGCATGCTGCTGATCATGCCGGAGGACCTGTCGATCGAGCGCGCGCAGACCATGCGCGCCTTCGGTGCCGAGCTGATCCTCACGCCGCGTTCCGGCGGCATGGAATACGCGCGCGATTTGGCCGAGCAAATGCAGCGCGACGGCAAGGGCCGCGTGCTCGACCAGTTTGCGAACGCCGACAACCCGCGTGTGCACTACGAGACCACCGGCCCGGAGATCTGGCGCGACACCAAGGGCCAGGTCACGCACTTCGTGAGCGCGATGGGCACCACCGGCACCATCACCGGCGTGTCCCGCTTCCTGAAGGAACAAAACGCGGCGGTGCGCATCGTCGGCGCACAGCCGAAAGAAGGTTCGCGCATTCCGGGCATTCGCAAATGGCCCGAGGCCTACATGCCCAAGATCTACGACCCGGCGCACATCGACGAGATCGTGCCGGTGAGCCAGGCCGATGCCGAGGAC
Organism: Burkholderiales bacterium; assembly: GCA_031386065.1. GTDB lineage: Bacteria > Pseudomonadota > Gammaproteobacteria > Burkholderiales > Burkholderiaceae_C > JANYJJ01. Next base: position 23,884 of record JANNBZ010000314.1, on the reverse strand, counting down.
ATGGCCCGCCGCATGGCGCGCGAGGAAGGTCTGTTTGCCGGCATCTCGGCGGCGGGCGCCTGCTGGGTGGCGCTGCAGATTGCGCAGCAGGTCGAGAACGCGACCATCGTCTTCATCGTCTGCGACCGGGGCGACCGCTACCTGTCGACCGGCGTGTTCCCGGCTTGACGGTTCCATGAAACACGACTTCAACTTCTGCCCGAACTGCGCCACCGCGCTGCAACTGTTGTCGAGGGATGAAGACGGCGGCGCGAAGACGCGCCTGCGCTGCGATGCCTGCGACTGGACGCACTGGAACAATCCGACGCCGGTGCTGGCGGCGGTGATCGAACTGGCCGACCGCGACGGGCAGTTGCTGCTGGCGCGCAATGCGGCCTGGCCCGGCAAGTTCTTCGGGCTCATCACCGGATTCATGGAGGCCGGCGAAACACCGCAGGAAGGCATCGCGCGCGAGGTTGCCGAGGAAACTTCGTTGGCCGTCGATTCGCTGGCCCTCATCGGCGTCTACGACTTTCAGCGCATGAACCAGGTGATCATTGCCTACCACGCCGTGGCGCGAGGCGAGATCGCGCTGTCGCCTGAACTGGTCGAGTACCGCACCGTGGCGCCGGAGGCGGTTCGCTGCTGGCGCGCCGGCACCGGCTACGCGCTGGCCGACTGGTTGACCGCACGTGGCCACACGCCGCAGTGGCTGGAGCTGCCGCCCCGGCCGGATGCAGCGACAACCTAGAATCAGCGCGAGCCACAGGACACGCCATGAACATCCAGAAAGAACTCGACACGCGCGGGCTGAACTGCCCGCTGCCGATCCTGAAAGCCAAGAAGGCGCTGGCCGACATGACCAGTGGTCAGGTGCTGAAGGTGCTCGCGACCGACCCGGGTTCGATGCGAGATTTTCAAGCCTTCGCACGGCAGACCGGCAACGAGCTGGTCGAACAATCGTCGAGCAACGACGAGTTCATTCATTACCTGCGGCGCAGGTAATTCGTCGACTAACTGCGCCGCAGGTAATTCGTTGACTGCCTGCGGCGCAGGTAGGCGCGGAGCTTCCGCAGTTCAGATCGCCAGCGACTTCAGAAAGTCCCTGAATCCCGGGCCGAGGTCCGGATGCGCCAAGGCCAGCTCGACGTTGGCTTGCAAGAAACCTTCCTTGCTGCCGCAGTCGTAGCGCTTGCCTTCATAGCGGTACGCGAAGACCTTCTCGCGGCGAAGCAGTCCGGCAATGCCGTCGGTCAGCTGGATCTCGTTGCCCACACCGCGCTGCTGATTCGCGATTTCGTGGAACACACCCGGCGTGAGGATGTAGCGGCCGGCCACACCCAGGCGCGACGGTGCGTCTTCGGGCGCCGGCTTTTCGACGATGCGGCTGACATCCATCAGCTGCTCGTTGATCGGGTTGCCGGCCACGATGCCGTAGCGGCGCGTCTGCTCGGCAGGCACTTCCTGCACCGCCAGGATCGAGACGCGCCACTCGGCGTATTGCTCGACCATTTGCTGAAGCACGGGCTTCTCACCGACCATCAAGTCGTCGGCCAGCAGCACGGCGAAGGGCTCGTTGCCGACCAGCCGCTGCGCGCACAACACCGCGTGGCCCAGGCCCAGCGCCTGCGCCTGGCGCACGTAGATGCACTCCATGTCGTCGGGCTTGACGCTGCGCACCACGTCGAGCAGCTCTTGCTTACCCGCCTGTTCGAGGGCTACCTCCAACTCGAAAGTCATGTCAAAGTGATCTTCAATGGGGCGCTTGTGGCGGCCGGTGACGAAGATCATCTCGCGCACACCGGCGGCGTAGGCTTCTTCCACCGCGTACTGGATCAGCGGCTTGTCCACGACCGGCAACATTTCCTTCGGTTGGGCCTTGGTGGCCGGGAGGAATCGGGTGCCCAGGCCGGCCACGGGGAAGATCGCTTTGGTGACAAACATTTACTTACAATCCTCGATTGATCCAGATTGATTTTGGCATGAAGTTTTCCTCAATTTCCGCGCTGCTGGCAACGCCCTCGGATCCATGGACCTGTTGATCGTCGAATCGATCGAAGAAGACGTGGTCCGCTGGCTGGACGCGCGTCATTCGGTGCGCTACGAGCCGGCGCTGGCGCAAGACCCGCGTGCGTTTCGCCAGGCGCTGTACAACGTGCGCGCGCTGGTGCTGCCGCCGTCGATCGCGATCGACCCGCAGGCCCTTCACTACGCGCCGGTGCTGCGGGCCGTGGGCCGGGTCAGTGCCGGTGCCGAAAACATCGACCTCGACGCCTGCGCGCGGGCCGGCGTCGAAGTGGTTCGCAGCGCCACCGCCACGGCACAGGCCGAGGCCGAGTTCGTCATCGGCGCCTTGCTGTCGTTGCTGCGCCGGGTGCCCGTGGTCGGCTCCGACGGCATGCTGGTCGGGCGTGAACTCGGGGCCGCCACGGTGGGGCTGGTCGGCATGTCGCCGGCTGCGCGCTCGATGGCCCAATTGCTCGGCGCCTTCGGTGCGCGCGTCAACGGCTACGACCCGTCTTTGCATTCGAGCGACAGTGTCTGGGAGCGCTGGCGCGTCAAGCCTTTGGGCTTGCGCGAGTTGCTGGAAACCTCGGACGCGGTGTGCGTGCAGCTGAGCTATTTCAGCCGCTACCACGGCCTGCTGGGCGATCGCTTCCTGCCGTTCTGCAAGCCGAACCAGGTGATCGTCAGCATCGCGCACTCGGGCCTGTTCGATGAAGCGTCGCTGGCCGAAGCGATGGGCAGCGGCCGCATCGCGGCGGCCTGGTTCGACAGCCTGGAGCCCGGCGCGCTCGACGAAGGCCGGCCGCTGGCGGGCATCGACACGCTTCAGGTCACGCCTCGGGTCGCCAGCACCACGCGCGAGTCGCGCTTGCGAAGCGCGTGGGCAGTGGCGCGGCGCATCGACGAAATCCTCACGCTCACGCCGGCCGCGCCGCGCGAGTTCAAGGCGACGACTGCAGACGCCGAGCTTGATCTTGCAGGCGGTCCCGTGTTGCCGTGAACTCGGCGACCCGCTGCTGCTCCTGAGCCACCACCGCCGCCGGCGCGCGGGCCACGAAACTTTCGTTCGACAGCTTGACGCCAGCGCGCGCGATCTCGCCGTCGAGCCGCGCGATCTCCTTGCCCAGCCGCTCGCGCTCGGCGGCTACGTCGATCTCCACGTGCAGCGCCAGCCGCGTGTTGCCGAACACCACCACCGGCGCGTTCAGCGTGGCCTGCGCGAAGGCGGCTTCGTCGGCAAACACCTGCACCTCGGACACCTTGGCCAGCGCCTTCAGCAGCGGCGTGGCGGCCTGCACGAACTCTGCATCGCCGTAAGCCAGCAGCGGCACGCGCACGGCGGGTGACAGCGTCATTTCGCTGCGCAGGTTACGGCAGGTGCCGACCATGCCCTTGAGCTGCGCGATCCAGGCGTCGGCCTGCGCGTCTACGCGCTCGAGTTGCGCCTTCGGGTAGGCGCTGGTGACGATGCTCACGCCTTCGGTCTTGCGGCCGGCCACCACCGCCACGCGCTCCCACAGTTCGGCGGTGATGAAGGGCGTGATCGGGTGCAGCAAGCGCAGCACGGTTTCCAGCACGCGGATCAGCGTGCGGCGGGTGGCGCGCTGCTCGGCCTCGCCGCCGTTTTGAATCTGCACCTTGGCGATCTCCAGGTACCAGTCGCAGTATTCGTCCCAGACGAACTGGTAGGTCGCGCTGGCAACATTGTCGAGCCGGTAGCCGGCGAAGCCCTGTTCCACCGCCGCCTCGACGCGTTGCAGTTCACTGCTGATCCATTTGTCGGCCGGGCTGAACACCAGGTAGCGGTGAAACGGCTGGCCCGGCGCGCACTCGGCCTTGCTGTGCTCGGCCAGGCCGCAGTCGTGCGCTTCGCAGTTCATCAGCACGAAGCGCGTGGCGTTCCAGAGCTTGTTGCAGAAGTTGCGATAGCCCTCGCAGCGCTTGGTGTCGAAGTTGATGTTGCGGCCCAGGCTGGCGTAGCTCGCCATCGTGAAGCGCAGCGCGTCGGCACCGTAGGCCGGCATGCCGTCGGGAAAATCTTTCGCCACCCGCGCGGCCACCTTCGGCGCGGTCTCGGGCTTGCGCAGCCCGACGGTCGACTTCTGCACCAGCGTGTCCAGGTCTACGCCCTGGATCAGGTCGACCGGATCGAGCACGTTGCCTTCGGACTTGCTCATTTTCTGGCCATGCGCGTCGCGCACCAGGCCGTGGATGTAGACATCGCGGAACGGAACTTTGCCCTTGGGGCAATCGTCAGTTCGGGTGAAATGCAGCGTCATCATGATCATCCGGGCGACCCAGAAAAAGATGATGTCGAAGCCGGTGATCAGCACCGACGACGGCAGGAACAGGTTCTGCTCGATGGTCTTGGCCGGCCAGCCCAGCGTGGAGAACGGGAACTGCGCCGCCGAGTACCAGGTGTCCAGCACGTCTTCGTCGCGTGTCAGTTCGCCGCTGTAGCCCGCCGCCGTGGCCTTGGCCTGCGCCTCTTCCACGCTGCGCGCCACGAACACCTGACCCTCGCTGCCGTACCAGGCCGGAATCTGGTGGCCCCACCAGAGCTGGCGCGAGATGCACCAGTCCTGGATGTTGTTCATCCACTGGTCCCAGGTGTTGACCCACTGCGCCGGCACGAAGCGAACGTCGCCCGCCTGCACGGCGCGTATCGCGCGGCCGGCAATCGACTCGCCGTCGCGGCCCGGCTTCGTCATGGCCATGAACCACTGGTCGGTCAGCATCGGTTCGACGATCTGGCCGGTGCGTGCACAGCGTGGCACCGCGAGCCGGTGCTTCTTGGTTTCCACCAGCAGACCCAGCGCGTCCAGATCGGCCACCACGCGCTTGCGCGCGACGAAGCGGTCGAGACCGCGATAGGCCTCGGGCGCCTGGTCGTTGATGGTGGCGTCGAGCGCCAGCACGCCGATCATCGGCAGGCCGTGGCGCTGGCCCACCGCATAGTCGTTCACGTCGTGGGCCGGCGTCACCTTCACCACGCCGGTGCCGAACGCGCGGTCCACGTACGCGTCGGCGATGACGGGAATCGTGCGGCCGCACAGCGGCAGCGTCACCTGCTTGCCGACGATGGCGGTGTAGCGCTCGTCGTCGGGGTGCACCATCACGGCGGTGTCGCCCAGCATGGTTTCGGGCCGCGTGGTGGCGACCACCACCGAGCCCGACCCGTCGGCCAGCGGGTAGCGGATGTGCCACAGAAAGCCGTCTTCCTCTTCGCTTTCGACTTCCAGGTCGGACACCGCCGAGCGCAGCACCGGGTCCCAGCTGACGAGCCGCTTGCCGCGGTAGATCAGGCCTTCGTCGAACAGCCGCACGAAGGTTTCATTCACCACCGCCGACTGGGTGGCGTCCATCGTGAAGTACTCGCGCGACCAGTCCACCGTGTCGCCCAGCCGGCGCATCTGGTCGGTGATGACGTTGCCGCTGTGCTGCTTCCATTCCCACACCCGCGCGACGAAATTCTTGCGGCCGATGTCGTGCCGGCTCTGCCCCTGTTCCTGCAACTGACGCTCGACGACGATCTGCGTGGCGATGCCCGCATGGTCGGTGCCCGGCAGCCACAGCGTGTTGTCACCGCGCATGCGGTGGTAGCGCGTCAGCGCGTCCATGATGGTGTGGTTGAACGCATGCCCCATGTGCAGCGTGCCGGTCACGTTGGGGGGCGGCAACTGGATGCTGAACGACGGCTTGGCCGGGTCGAGGGTGGGCGCGAAAAGACCGCTCTTGTCCCACTGCGCGCTCCAATGCGCCTCGATCTCGGCGGGCTCGAATGATTTGGCAAGTTCGGTCATGAAAACAGCCGTTGCGCCGCGCGTGCTGGCGAAACAAGGTGCAAAAAGGGATGCGCCGATTGTAGGTGGCGCAGCCCGGCTGCTATGGTGCGGGCCGGCAGGACAACGCAAGTCGACGCAGGGCAGCGCAATGAATTTCATCAGGCTGAATGGTTTGTTCAAGGCAACTTGCCTGATCGCCACATCGTTGCTGCTGGCTTCTTGCGGAGGTGGCGGGGGCGACAGCAACTCTGGTAGCGCCACCTGCGATCTGGCCAGCCAGAAAGACTGGTTGCGCAGTTACATGCAGGACGGGTACTACTGGAGCGGCGTCTCGCCCAACCCCGACCCGGCCGCGTTCGACACGGTGCAAAAGTACTTCGAGGCGCTGCTGTACGCCGGCGACCCCGTGGTGCCGAAAGACCGCTGGAGCTACATCCAGGACAGCGCCACCTACAACCAGTTCTTCGGAGCCGGCAAGACCTTGGGCTACGGCGTGTTCGTCAACGGGCTGGAGTTGAAGCTGCCGTTGAAGCTGCGCTACACAGAGCCGCAATCGCCCGCGGCTGCGGCCGGGCTGAAGCGGGGCGACACCCTCGTCAGCGTCAACGGGCGCAGCGCTGCCGAGCTGATTGCGGCGAACGATTTCGCGCTGCTCACGCCGGCCAAGGCGGGCGACACCTTGACGCTCGACATCATCGGCGACGCCGGCGCCCGCACCGTGCAGCTCACCGCCGTCACCTACGACCTGACGCCGGTGTCGGCCGTTCGCGTGCTCGATGTGCCCGGCCGAGGCAAGGCCGGCTACCTGTTGCTGAAAGACTTCGTGACCCAGGCCGAGACGCCGCTCGCCGACGCCTTCGTGCAGTTCCGCGCGGCCGGCGCGACGGAGCTGATTCTCGACCTGCGCTACAACGGCGGCGGCCGCATCTCGACCGCCAACCTGCTGGCCTCGCTGGTGGCCGGCGCATCGTTCGACGGCAAGGTCTTCACGCAGCTCAAGTACAACGCGAAGCACAGCGGCTCCGACAACGCCTTTCGCCTGGTTGCCGGGCCAGCGCCGGCGTTCAGCCGCGTCGTGGTCATCACCGGCCAGCGCACCTGCTCGGCGAGCGAGTTGATCGTCAACGGCCTGAAGCCGTATGTCGACGTGGTGACCGTCGGTGACACCAGCTGCGGCAAGCCGTTCGGCTTCAACCCGGTCGAGTCGTGCGGCAGCGTCTACAGCGCGGTCAACTTCGAGTCGACCAACAGCCTGGGGCAGGGCCGCTACTACGCCGGCATCACCGCCAGCTGCCCGGCAGCCGACGATTTCAGCGGCGTGCTCGGCGACGCGACCGAGTCGCTGACCCAGGCCGCCACGCGCTACCTGCAGACCGGTGCCTGCCCGACACCGCTGGCCTCGCCGCCGCAGCGATCGCTGCAAGCCCAGCGCCGCTTGGTGCTCGACCAGCCCGGCGAGCGGCCCGGCCTGAGGCTGGAGTGAGCCGACGCAGCGAAGGACCTGCGAAGCTGTCCAGCGCAGTCGGCTCGCGAAGGCCACGGAAGAACATTCGATCAACCTCGGATGTGCAGGCCTGAGCCAACGACGCAGCGAAGGACCTGCGAAGCTGCCCAGCGCAGTCGGCTCGCGAAGGCCACGGAAGAATATTCGATCAACCCCGGATGTGCAGGCCTGAGCCCCGGCGTTGTCGCGCCTTCGCATCCCATAGATGCGGGTGTTCTTTCGGCACGGTCCGTGCGACTGTTGTCGCCTGTTGCGTACCAGGTGGTGCTGTGTGGCATGTATTGATCGTTGAGGACGATCCGCAAATGCGCGGGTTCTTCGCTGCCAGCGTGCTGGGCTGCGGCGAACTGCTGCTGGCCGCCAGCGTGGGCACGGTGGCCGAAGCCCTGGCCTGGCTGGACGACGCGGCGCACCCGGTCGATGTGCTGCTGACCGACCTGGGCCTGCCCGACGGCAGCGGGCTGGACGTGATTCGCCACGCGGTGCGGATGCGTCCACACTGCGAGCCGCTGGTGATCTCGATGTTCGGCGATGACGAGAACGTGCTGGCCAGCATCGAGGCCGGTGCGGTGGGCTACTTGCACAAGGACTCCACACCGGCAGACATTGCGCAAACCATTCTCGACATGAAGGCCGGTGCGTCGCCGATCTCGCCGATGATTGCGCGCCGTGTGCTGGCTAAATACCGCGTTCTGCAGGCCGGTGCGGCGGCGCCGGTGCCCGCGGCGAGCGCGGCGCCGGGATCGCGTACCGCGCCGGCCGTCGACCGCAGTCTTCTGTCGGTGCGCGAGCAGGAAGTGCTTGAGCTGTTCGCGCGCGGCTTTTCTTACGCCGAGATCGCCCGCCTGCAGCAGCTCAGCGTGCACACGGTGCGCACGCATGTGAAAAACCTGTACAGCAAACTGGCCGTGCATTCGAAGAACGAAGCGGTGTTCGAGGCCACGCAGCTGGGCTTGTTGACTCCCCCGTCGGTGGGTCCGCGTTGAGGGCGGGGCGGCGCAACTGGCGGGCGCTCACGCGGCGCTGCGCGGCGGGACTGGCCTGCCTGATGGTGCTGTGGCCGGCGCGCGCCGAGGTCGTCGAGCTGGTTCAGGCCCGGCTGTGCATCAGGCCGGCAGCCGCGCCCTGCAGTCTTCAGGCAACCAGCCTGCCGTTCTACTGGGATGCGCTGAACCCCGGCAGCGCCGGCAGCGCAGAAATCGTGATCCCGTTCGTGTTGCTGAACCCGACGGATGAGCCGCAGGCGATCTACCTCTCGCGCATTGGCAACGGCTACGAGATTTCGCTCAACGGCGCTCTGGTCGAACGCAGCGAAGGCTGGAACACACCGAACGGCCCTGACTTCGCCAAGCAGCCCAGGTTGATCACCTTGCCCGCCGGTTTGCTGGCCGAACCCAACCAACTGCGCATCCGTTTGCGGGCCGACGTGGGCCGGCGCGCCGGCTTGGCGCGGCCTGTTCTCGGGCCGCGAGCGGACTTGTCTGCGCGCTTCCTGCGCGACTACCGGTGGCGCGTACTGGGCTCGGTGCTGGCGGCTGCGTTGAGTGCGTCGGTGGCGATCCTGGCCTTGGCGTTGTGGGCCAGCCAGCGCCGCCAGCCGCACTCGACAGGCGCCGCCCCGCGCCGTGATCCGGCCTACTTGTACGCGGCCATCGCGCAGGCCGGCTGGTCTGTGTTCCTGGCCGATCCGGTGATCGAAGCACCGCTGATGGGCTGGCCGTGGTGGGGCCTGATCCTGGCCGGCGGGTTCGCGGCCGGCGTTTGCGCGATGACGCTCTTTTGCCAACTGCTCGCCGGCTTAGAAACCCGGCGCTCCGGCTGGCTGATGGCCGTCGTCGCGGCCACCGGCGTCGGCGGTGCGGCCATCGGCTGGTGGGGCGGCAGCACGCTGGTGTGGACGCTGTGGATCAGCGGCATCGTCGTCTTCTACGCGCTTTACGGCATCTACTTCGCGTGGGCCTGCCGGCGCGAGCCCAGCGTGGGCAAGTGGCTGCTCGTGGCCGCTGTGCTGATCAACGTGTTCGGGGGCCTGTGGGACTGGGCCGACGTGCTGCGCAGCGGCGACCTTTACGGCGACTTCGCGCTGGGCCGTTTCCTGCCCATGCTGTACGGCGTGGTGCTGGGCTACATCATGGTTTCGCGCTTTCGCGATGCCAGTCTGCGTGCCGATGCGCTGGCCGCCGGCATGGCTGAGCAAGTCGCCGCGAAAACGCAGGAGTTGCAGCAGACCTACCAACGCATGGAGGCGCTGGGCCGCGAGCAGGCGCGCGCCGCCGAGCGCACGCGCATCCTGCGCGACATGCACGACGGCGTGGGTTCGCACATCAGCTCGGCGATCCGGCAATTGCAGTCGGGGCGCGTCGACCGCGCCGAGGTGCTGCTGACGCTGCGCGACTCGCTGGACCAGCTGAAGTTGTCGATCGACGCCATGAGCATGTCGCCCGGCGATGTGACGGCGCTGCTGGCCAACATGCGCTACCGCCTGGGCCCGCGTTTCGCGGCGTCCGACATCGAGCTGGAATGGGACGTGGACCTGCTGGCCCCGGTCCCAAGTTTCGATGCCGACGCGATGCGCCAGTTGCAGTTCATGGTGTTCGAGGCCCTGTCCAACGTGCTGCAGCATTCGCATGCAAGCGTGGTGACCATCAGCGCCCGTGACACCGCCGAAGGCGCGCAGTTGAGCATCGTCGACAACGGCTGCGGCTTCGATGTGAGCGCGCCGCCGCGCAAGGGGTTGTTGTCGATGCGCTCCCGCGCGGCGGCGATTGGCGCCGTCGTGGTGCTGCGCAGCGTGCCCGGCCTGACGGCGGTTGAGATCGTCATCGCCGCAGCCGGTCGGCGCGGCGCCGCGTGACCACGGCTACATCAGCAAATGCTCACCCGCGTTGTCGCCGCCCAGGATCACGTAGTTGACCTTGCGGATGTCGAACAGGTGAGTGCCGCCAGCGTAGCTGATCGAGCTTTGCACGTCTTCGCGCATCTCGCGCAGCGTGTCGGCCAGGCGGCCCTTGATGGGTTCCAGAATGCGCTTGCCTTCAACGTGCTTGTACTCGCCCTTGTTGAAGTCGGAGGCCGAGCCGTAGTACTCCTTGAACAGCCGGCCGTCGACCTCGACCGTCTGGCCCGGTGACTCTTCGTGGCCGGCGAACAGCGAGCCGATCATCACCATCGACGCGCCGAAGCGCACGCTCTTCGCAATGTCGCCGTGGTCGCGAATGCCGCCGTCCGCAATGATGGGTTTGGTTGCCACGCGGGCACACCATTTCAGCGCGCTGAGCTGCCAGCCGCCGGTACCGAAACCGGTCTTCAGTTTGGTGATGCAGACCTTGCCCGGGCCGACGCCGACCTTGGTCGCGTCGGCACCCCAGTTCTCCAGGTCGATCACCGCTTCGGGCGTGGCCACGTTGCCGGCAATCACGAACGTGCTCGGCATCCTGCGCTTGATGTGCTCGATCATGCGGTGCACGCTTTCGGCATGGCCGTGCGCGATGTCGATGGTGATGTAGTCGGCGCCCACGCCCTCGTCCGCCAGCCGATCAATCACGTCGATGTCGGCCTGCTTCACGCCCGAGCTGATCGACACGAACAGCCCCTTGTCCCGCATGCGCTTGGCGTAGGCCACGTTGTCGATGTCGAAACGGTGCATCACGTAGAAGTGGCCGTTCGCCGCCAGCCATTCGCTGATGGGTTCGTCGAGCACCGTCTTCATGTTGGCCGGCACCACCGGCAGCGCAAAGCGCCGGCCGCCGAACTCGACCGACGCATCGCATTCGCTGCGGCTGTCGACCCGGCATTTGCGGGGCAGCAGCAGCACGTTGTCGTAGTCGAAGATTTCCATGGATCAGGTCTCGGTTGGAACGGTCGGGCGTCGGCGGTAGTGTGCGACCGGGGCCGCGCGCGTGCGTTCGCGGTGCCGATGGCACGCGGCATGTCGCAGACTTGTGGGCGCTATGATGAATTTCAACGCGGGAGAGTCACCATGGGTCGAGCGCTGACAAAACTGAGCTTGCAGGAATTTCTGGACTGGGAGAACCAGCAACCGGAGCGTCATGAATTCCACCGTGGCGAGGTGTTCGCGATGGTGGGCGCCCGGCGAGTGCATGGGCTAATTGCGTTAAACATCGCAGCATCGCTGAAGACGCAATTGAAGGGGTCGCCTTGTCGTGTTTTCGCCGACTCGATGAAACTCAAGGTCGGAGCCGACACCATCCTGTACCCCGATGTTTTCGTCACTTGCGATGCCGCTGACCTGCGCACCGAGCAGGTGTTCACCGCGCCGACGGTAGTTGTCGAAGTGCTTTCCCCGTCGACGCAATCGTATGACCGCGGCTCCAAGTTCACGCTCTACCGCAGCCTCCCCAGCGTGCGCGAATACATGCTGGTCGACCCCGACACGCGCGAGGTGCAACTGTTTCGACGCGGTCCCGACGGCCTTTTCACCTTGCACGACATGACCGGCCGCGAACAGATTCGGCTGGACAGCGTGGACTGCGAATTGCTGGCGTCCGACGTGTTCGACGGGGTGGAGCCTGACGCTGGGGAGCAGATCGGTTTGCCGGTGTGAGCCGCGCGTGCCCGCAGCCGATCAGGTTCATCGCGGTTGAGGAGCATCGCGAAGAAAACCGCGGGGGCTTGACCCCGCTGCTCCACCGCCGCTTGTGACCCATCGCTGCTTGACCACAGCGCTGCTTAACCCAGCGCCGCTTTTCACCCCAGCGCTCTCCAGCGCTCGATCACCCCAACACAAAGGAATGGTCTCGGTGATTAAAAAATTTCCCGGTTTGTTCGTTGCCATGGTTGTCTTTCTTGCTGCCGATATTTCCCTCGCTCAGGAATTGATTCCGGTATCGAATCAAAACACCAAGCCAAATGCCACTGAATCAGCAAGTACGACACGGCCGGAGCGATCAACCCTCACCAAGGCGGAGGGGATGGTCATGCTGGACTATGAAGTCATCTCGGTACCCGGGAATAAGTCGATTGACCTGATGGGATTCCATTTTTTCAACAAGATGAACGATTGGATGTACTTGGGTATTGGTGGTTATGCACCCTTGTTCAAGGGCGAGTACGGTGGATTTATGGCCGTTGACGCAACTGCTCATTTCCAGCGCCGTATATTCATGAATTTCTTTGCTGATGCTGGTGTGTCGGCGGGTGGCGGAGGCGGTGGCAAAAGCGTTGAGCAGAGCAAAATACTTTCCGGTACGGGTGGGTTTCTCAAAAGCTATGTCGGGCTGGGATATGATTTTCAGGATTTTTCTGTCGGCCTGAACCTGGCCAGAATGAAATTCAAAAAATCGGCCATCGATAATTCTCAATTGAATTTTTTCGTTCAAGTACCATTTTCATACGCCGCTGGATCCTATGCCAGCACTGGTATTAGAACTATATCGACGGAAATAACTGGTGCTGAGGAAAACTCTGTAGATTCCAGCGAAAATATATTGACATTGGGTCTGGATAATTTTTTACAGATCAATCCTGAGGGATTGAATAGAGGCGCCATCAACGCTGCTGATTTGCAGTTTTCGCACTTCATGACGAAGAACAGCTATTGGTATGCCAATGCAGGCGTCGGTTACCGCGGTCTGCCGTTATATAACCAAGTTCTTGCCGGGATCGGATATAGAATTCCGATTTCTTCGCGCATCAATCTCTACGGTCAGATGGCGCTCGGATCTGGAGGATATGCGCCTGAAACAATCAACACAGGTCCTGGTCTGCTTGTCTATCCAAAAGTGTCTGCCGAGTACTTGATCGACAAGAATTTTGGACTTTCATTGTCGGCCGGGTATTTGTTCGCACCCAGGGGATCGTCCAAAAACTACACATTTGGCGCATCGCTGAACTACCACATCCACTCTGGTGACCTTGCTTCAGCAGTAAATAATTCCGCCGAAGGCATTTTCTACAGGGGATATCGGATTAATTTATTCCAGCAAACTGAGTTTAACGTAAAAGACAGAGGTGTAGCTACGAGCAAGATCAGTCTGCTGTCGGTGCAGCTTGATAATATAGTTAACGATAATATATATATACCGACTCAAATCAGCGTTGCATACAACGCCTACTTGGGATATCCTGGGTATGGAGAGCTTCTTGCCGGCGTGGGTGTCCAGAACAAGTATTACAAAGGCAATCGACTTCAGTCATTCGCTCAGCTATTGGTTGGAGCCAACTCACATGGCTTGATACTGAAAACAGGAATCGGCTTGAATTTTGGTCTGAGTGATCGATTGGCAGTCTATGGCGTGATGGGTCAAACGTTTGCGACCAACAGAGAAAAATTCAGGTCAGACTACGCGGGAATTGGGCTGACCTATCGCTTTTCAGTGCCGAGTTGGTAGCTGGTTTCTCATCCTGGCGTAGGCCAACGGAATAGTCGATTGCCGTTCCACGCGGGCTGGCCAACGGTTCGTTAGGTAGGGTCAGCGCTGCGGTAGATATTCAGGGTCACGGGGTCAACGAACCGCCTTGCAGTTCACCCCCGCCGACTGCGTCGCCGCAATCACAACACCCTGGGCCGTCTCGACCCAGCCCACGCTGCCCAGCCGCTCGGGCCGGGCACCTTCGGGCAGGCGCATGGCGCGAAAGTGGCGCACCGTGCGCTCGGTCGACAGTTCTTCCAGCGACAGCGGCCCGGCCACCGCGCGCACCAGTTGGCGCGTCACGTCCGAACCTTCACTGCCGGCGGGCACACGCTCCACCAGCGCGACGTAGGCCTGCGCACCGGCCGGCAACGCGGCGCGTCGGTCCACGGTGAGCTGCACGCCGACGTAGCCGTTCCACGCCGGCCCGTCTGCAATGCGCAGGCGTGGCGCATCGGCGCGCGATAGCGCGGCTTGCCGCTGCAGCGTGGCGGTGGCGGTCAATGAGGGCGCCCGCACCGTGGCTTCCGGCACCGACCCGGCGGCCAGTGGCGCCGCAGGCGCGGTGGGCGCAATCCAGTCGAGCACCATCGTCGGTGCGCGGCCATCCTTGGCCCCGGCGGCCTGCCAGCAGGCCTGGCAGTCGGCCGACATGAATCGCTCGACCAGCTGCTGCGGCGGGGGTGGCTTGCACGCTGGGTGGATGGCGGCGTGGCCGGCGAAGCCGAGGCAGAGTGCAGAGGCAGCCAGGGGCACGCGCGTCCAGCGGGATGAAACCAAGTCGACTCCTAGAATGCGTTCATGAGTCTGCATTCTGACGATGAACCTGACACCGCTTCGACGCCTGCCACGGCCTCTCGGCTGCTGGACAACCTGAACCCCGAGCAACTGGCCGCCGTGACCTTGCCGGCGCGCCCCGCCTTGATCCTGGCTGGCGCCGGCTCGGGCAAGACGCGCGTGCTGACGACGCGCATCGCCTGGCTGATCCAGACCGGCCAGTTGACGCCGGGCGGCGTGATGGCGGTGACCTTCACCAACAAGGCGGCGAAGGAAATGCTGCTGCGGCTGGGCAGCTTGCTGCCGATTCCGGTGCGCGGCATGTGGGTCGGCACCTTCCACGGGCTGTGCAACCGTTTTTTGCGGGCGCACTGGAAGCTGGCCGCGCTGCCGCAGGGTTTTCAGATCCTCGACACCGCCGATCAGTTGTCGGCGGTCAAACGAATCATCAAGGCGATGAAGCTGGACGAAGAACGCTTCGTGCCGAAGAAGGTGAGCTGGTTCATCTCGGGCTCGAAAGACGACGGGCTGCGCCCGAAAGACATCGAAGTGCGCGACGAGCAGACGCGCGTGATGGTCGAGGTGTACCAGGCCTACGAAGAGCAATGCCAGCGCGAAGGCGTGGTCGACTTTGCCGAACTGATGCTGCGCACCTACGAGCTGATGCGCGACAACGCCTCGCTGCGCGAACATTACCAGCGGCGTTTTCGCCATGTGCTGGTCGATGAGTTCCAGGACACCAACAAGCTGCAATACGCCTGGCTGAAGATGTTCGCCGGCCCTGACAGTGCGGTGATGGCGGTGGGCGACGACGACCAGAGCATCTACGCCTTTCGCGGTGCGCAGGTCGGCAACATGGCGCAGTTCGAGCGTGAATACCACGTCGAACAAGTCATCAAGCTCGAGCGAAATTACCGCAGCTTCGGCAACATCCTGGACACCGCCAACGAGCTGATCTCGCGCAACTCGCGCCGCCTGGGCAAGAACCTGCGCACCGAGGCCGGCCCCGGCGAGCCGGTGCGCGTGTTCGAGGCCAACAGCGACTTCGCCGAGGCGCAGTGGTTCGTCGAAGAAGCGCAGCAACTGCACCGCGACGGCATTGCGCGCATGAACATCGCGCTGCTGTATCGCAGCAATGCGCAGAGCCGAGTGATCGAGAGCGCGCTGTTCAACGCCGGCATTCCGTACAAGGTCTACGGCGGGCTGCGCTTCTTCGAGCGCGCCGAGGTGAAGCACGCGCTGAGCTACCTGCGGCTGATCGAGAACCCGAACGACGACACCAGCTTCTTGCGGGTGGTGAACTTCCCCACCCGCGGCATCGGCGCGCGCACGCTGGAACTGTTGCAGGACGCGGCGCGTGCCAGCGGACGAAGCCTGTACCAGAGCGTGGGCGCGGTGGCCGGCAAAGGCGGCGGCAACGTTCAGACCTTCGTCGCCATGGTCGATGCAATGCGCGACACCACGCGCGGCCTCACGCTGCGCGAGATCATCGAACAGATGCTGCAGGCCAGCGGCCTGGTCGACTTCTACAAGGCCGACAAGGAAGGCCAGGACCGGATCGAGAACCTGGAGGAACTGGTCAACGCCGCCGAGGCCTTCGTCACGCAAGAGGGCTTCGGCAAGGACGCGGTGGCGATGCCGGTGGACGAGCATTCGCCGGGCTCGGCGCAGGCCGCAGAAGCAGGTCGCGCCGAGTTCACCAGCCCCGGTGCCGAGCCGGCCGACGGCCGCATCGCGCCCACCTTCCCCGACCTGACCCCCGACGCCGAAACCGGCGAAATCATGTCGCCGTTGGCCGCCTTCTTGACGCACGCGTCGCTGGAGGCGGGCGACAACCAGGCGCAGGCCGGGCAAGACGCGATCCAGCTGATGACGGTGCATTCCGCCAAAGGTCTGGAGTTCGACGCGGTCTTCATCACCGGCCTGGAAGAAGGCCTGTTCCCGCACGAGAACAGCGCGGCCGACCTCGACGGCCTGGAAGAAGAACGCCGGCTGATGTACGTGGCCATCACGCGGGCGCGCAAGCGGCTGTACCTCAGCTTCAGCCAGTCGCGCATGCTGCACGGGCAAACGCGCTACAGCGTGCGCAGCCGCTTTTTCGAGGAACTGCCCGAGGCCGCGTTGAAGTGGATCACGCCGCGCCACTCGGCCTTTCCGTCCGCCTACCAGCGCGACTACCGGGCGGCCTGGGTGCGTCCGCCGGGGCAGGGCGCTGGCGTGGGCGCGAGCGACAGCGGCGGCCGCGCGCCGGCCTTCGGCGCCGGCCCGAAAACCGCGAGCCACGGCCTGCGTTCGGGCCAGGGCGTGTTCCACACCAAGTTCGGCGAAGGCGTGATCGTGACGCTGGAAGGCAGCGGCGAAGACGCGCGCGCGCAGGTCAACTTCGGCCGCCACGGCATGAAGTGGCTGGCGTTGTCGGTAGCCAAACTGACGCCGGTGGATTGACGGATCAGCAGCGCGGGAAGAGCGCCGGGGGCGGGAGCGGGCAAGTCAGCCCATCGCGCGAATGCGCTCCACCAGCGCCAGCGTGGTGGCGGCGGGCCGGGCCCCCAGGCCACGCGCGATGGCGGCCTGGCAGTGTTCGAACACGTTCAGCGCGGCGGCTTGTTCACCGCGCTCGGCCAGCCACTGCATCAGCGCGCGCGCCAGGTCTTCGGCCATCGGGTCGAGTTCGAGCGCCCGCTCGAAGATCGCGCGCAGCTCCAGCGCGTCGCCCGGGCTGCTGGCGTGCCGGCCCAGCTGCAACACGCTGCGCTTGAACTTGCTGGCCAGCCGCGTGCGGCAGACCATCTGCCAGGGCTCGTCTTCGGTCTCGTGCAGGAAGTGGCCGCGGTACAGCGCCAGAGCGCGCCGCAGGTCGGCGGCGGTTTGCGGTGTCAGCGCGTGGCTGTTGGTGCCGGCGCTGCGGTCGACCAGTTGTTCGAACGCCAGGCAGTCGACCCAGACCACTTTCGGGTTCAAGCTCAACCGGCCCAGCTCGAGCTGGATCGCATCGTCGTTGCCCAGCAGCTTGCGCAGGCGGTGCAGCGCCACGTTGAAGGCCGACTTCGCCTTGTCGCCTTCCAGGTCGCGCCAGAGCGCGAACATCACCGTGGTGGCCGAGACATCGCTGCCGCCCGAAGCAACGACGAACTGCAGCAGTTCGAGCGGCTTGCGCGCCACCTTGCCGGCGAATGTCAGCGCAACGCCGTCGTGTTCGATCTGGAATCGGCCCAGCGTGCGCACGCGAATCGGCCACGGCCAGGCCGACAGGTCGGGCCGCACGGCGTCGAGGCGGCGCTCGGCGATCACCTGGCGCACGAAGGCGGGCTCGATGTTGTGCTCCAGAGCGCGGGCGCAAATCTGGGCCGCCACGCGCGGGCTGGGGCGGAAGAAGCCCAGCCACTGCATTCGGCTCGCCAGCGCCAGCCCCTGGCGCAACTCGGCGCATGCCAGGGCGTCGTCGTTGCCGGTGTCGAAGTGCGCCAGCGCGCGTGCGAAATGCGCCAGGCTCCAGCAGAAGTCGGCCTGCGTACCGGTGGCGGCGCGGCCGGCGCGCTCGAAGAACGGCGTGGCCAGCGCAAACGCGCCGGCCGCCATCTGCACCTGGCCTTCCTGCATCACGGTGACGCCCATCCAGCGTTCCGGAAGCTGCGCCTCGGTGGCCAGCCGCAGCGCGAGCCGCGCGTGCGTCAGCGCCTCGCGGTGCTGGCCACCGGTCAGCGCCAGCCGCGATTGCAGCAGGTGCCACCAGCTGGCCGGCCGCGGCGCGCGCGGGTGCAGCAGCGGCTCGGCCGACGCCAGGGCCTGACGGCCGGCGTCGACGCGTCCTTCGCCGATGGCCATCTGCGCCGTCACCAGCAGCCGCTTCAGCTCGACGGCCGATGCCGGTGGTGTTGCTTCTTCAATCGTGCGCGCGCGCGCCGCTTCGGCGCGCTCCGGTGCCGCGCATTGGTACAGCGCCTGCACCAGCGCGTGCTGCCACTCGTCGGCCAGGCGGCGCGGCGTACCCGGTTCGGCCAGCACCGGGCGCATCGCCAGCTCGACCCAGAGCACGCCTTCCAGGCTCATGCGCGCATCGAAGTAGGCCAGTGCTGCCAGGCCGGCACAGCAGCGCGCGGCCGGCGAGATGAGCTCGTTGCCGAGTTCGCGTGTGATGGCTTCGGCTTGCGCTGCGAGCGCCGGGTCGTCGAGTGACCGGAACCAGCCCGCGATCAGCGCTCCGGCGCGTGCCAGCAGCCGGTGGTCGGGCGTGTGAATGGCCTCGACCTGCGCTGCGCGGGCGATGACAGCCGCGACCGCCGGCTCGAAGCCGCGGTAGTCGTCGTCGGCGATGCCGATGAACTGCACCAGCGCGGCCGCAGCAATCAGGCGCCCGGGCGCGTCGGCGTGGTCGGTGAAGCCCGCCAGCGCGGCGCGCAACTCGGCACGGCCCAGCGTGGGGTCGTCGAGCGCGAGCGCCAGGCCGGCCTGCAGTTGGTGCCAAGGGTCGGGCGCGGCGCCGTCGGCGGGCTGCGGTGGCCGCGCTGAACGCTCGGCGCGGCGCGGCGCGGGTCGCGCGGTGGCACCCATGCGGGCTCCCAATGCGAAGGAGCCCCATTGTGAACGCGTGCCCGCACAGGTCGGCGGGCCGTGCAGACGCGTGCCGCGCGCGGTCAGCCGCGGCGTTGTCGGCGACCCCACAGCGCGAGGCACACCAGGCCCGCGAACATCAACGCAGTGGTCTGCGGTTCCGGCACGGCGGTCGAGATGTAGTCGTGGCCCGACAGCGCGTTCATGGCCGCGCCGTTCGACAGCGCCACGTCGCTCAGCCGCGCGGTGTTGCAGAGGTCGATCTCGCGGCCATTCCACGCCTGGATTCCCAGCTCTGACGTGACGACGTACTGCACGCCCGCGATGAAGTCGAAATCCAGTGCCAGCGTGGACGCGAACGACGCGCGTTGCTCTTCGAAATTGGCAGGCTGGTCACGCGCGCGTGCAACCAGCGTCGGACCGCCCAGCTCGAAAAATTCCGAGACCGACAGGTTGGTCACGTCCCACACCCTGAGGTCGTAGAACCAGGAGCCGACGGTGCTGGCGATGGAATAGCTGAAGTCCGACGGGAAGAAAAGGTTGGTCGTGTGGGTGCGGGATCGGCCGTCCAACTGGACCGACGCGCTGAAGTGCCCGTCGGCGTTGAAGGTCCAGGCGTCGCGCCAGGCGCTGCGCGCTTCGGCCACCGTACGCACCCGAACATCGGCGGAACCGAGGAATTGCTGCCCGAATTTTTGTACATCTTGTCCGGCCACGCCGACGCTTGTGTTGCCCGACGCACGGTTGACGGCGAAGTCCGACTGGCTGCGGGCTTCAGCCGACGAGAAGAACGGGTTGTCGGTGGCGCAGTTGACGCAAAAGTCGCCCACTGCGGCGCGCACCGGCGTGCTTGTTTGTCGTTCGCGCTGGTCCCGGAACTCGTTCACGCCCGGCACCAGGTTCTGAGGCAGCCGGTAGCGATCCTTGATGTTGGTGAATTCGTACTGCGAAACTGCCACCGCACCGCTGGCCACACCCGCAGTGCAGGTCGTGAAGGTGGTGCATTCGCCCAGGTTGCCGATGCCGCCGAAGGCAAGCGCGGCTTGGAGCGGGGCCATCAGCGCCAATCCCAACCCGAAAGGGGCGACCCGCCGCAGTGGAACAGTCAGGCATTTCATCGCTTTTCTCCTTGTTGCACCGAACCCGTCTCAATGTGGCTGTCAGTCTGCGGCGAGGGGCATTACGAAAAACATACCGATGCGTTCCAGGCCCGCAGTTAGGGGGTGCGGACAGCGCTCGAGTCGTGCGCAGCACTGTCACAAAACTTTGGTTCACTGCGCGGTATCTGCCAATGTCGGCAGGCTTGACCCCGTCAACCCTGGCCCGCTTCGCGCAGCGGCCGGTCTCAACCAGGAAACCGCATGAACAGACTTTTCCTCGCCGTCTCGACGACGGCCGCGCTGGCCGCTTTGTCGGGCACCGCATCGGCGCAGTCCAGTGTCACCGTCTACGGCCAGATCGACCAGGGCGTGATCAAAGGCAACGGCGGCAGCGCCACCAACCCGGGCGGCACCGGCACCTCGAAGGCGTGGAACGTCGGTCAGGCCTCGACCTCGCGGTTGAGCTTCAGAGGCTCCGAGGACATGGGCGGCGGCTTGTCGGCCCAGTTCCAGATCGAACACCGCTTCAACCCTGACACCGGCGGCGTGAACAGCGCCAACTCGTTCTGGAACGGCCGCTCGTATGTGCAGCTCAGCGACCGTGCGCTGGGCAGTGTCTACCTCGGCCGCGACTACACGCCGGCGTACTGGATCGGCAGCAAGTCCGACCCGTTCGGTGACGACGGTGTCGGCCAGGCCGGCACCGTCGCGCGCTGGGCCAACTACCAGACGCCGGACGCCGTGGGCAACGGCGCGCGCGCCTCCAACGCCGTCGGCTACAAATCGCCGAATGTGAGTGGCTTCACGGCCGCCGCTGCCGTGGGCCTGAGCGAAGCCACCGGTCTGGGCCGGGTGCAGGGCCTGAACCTGGAGTACGCCTCCGGCCCGCTGTATGCCGGCCTGGGCTACGAGCAGGTCAGCGGCGGCAGCAACGACGGCCGCGGCGTGATCAACATGGCGCTTCACTACAACCTGGGCTTCATGAAGCCGATGCTCTACGTGGCGCAAGGAAAGACCGATGCGAACGGCAACACCAAGGCCACGGTGGTGATGCTGGGCGCGACCGCTTTGGTGGGGCAGGGGGTGGTGAAGGCGATGGTGTTCCGGCTCGACTCCGACATCGACGCCCGCGACCGCGCGAAATTCGGTCTCGGCTACAACTACCTGCTGAGCCGGCGCACCACGGTGTACGCCGACCTGGGCGTGGCCCGGCAGACCGGCCTGACCAACAACACGGCGTACGCGCTGGGTGTGAAGCACACGTTCTAGGCGCCATACGGTGCGCGGCGCCCGCCGCGCTATCCTCCGCGCCGTGTATGCCCCATTCTTCGGCCTGAAGCGAGAGCCGTTCTCCATCGCCCCCGATCCGCGCTTTCTCTTCATGAGCGAGCGGCATCGCGAGGCGTTGGCGCACTTGTTGTATGGCCTCGACGGCGGCGGCGGCTTCGTGCTGCTGAGCGGCGAAATCGGCGCCGGCAAGACAACGGTGTGCCGCTGTTTCCTCGAACGCATTCCCAAGCGCTGCAACGTCGCCTACATCTTCAACCCGAAGCTGACGGTGATCGAGCTGCTGCAGTCGGTGTGCGAGGAGTTCCACATCCCGCTGCCCGAGGCCGGTACGGTCAAGGAATACCTCGACCCGATCAACGAGTTCCTGCTGCGCACGCATGCGGTCGGCCAGAACAACGTGCTCATCATCGACGAGGCGCAGAACCTGTCGGCCGACGTGCTGGAGCAGCTGCGCCTGCTGACCAACCTGGAAACCAACGAGCGCAAGTTGCTGCAGATCATCCTGATCGGCCAGCCCGAGCTGCGCGACATGCTGGCCCGGCCCGAGCTGGAGCAGCTGGCCCAGCGCGTGATTGCGCGCTTTCACCTGGGCGCGCTGTCCGAGGCCGAGACGGCGCAGTACATCCGGCACCGGCTTTCGGTGGCCGGGCTGCGTGGCGCGCTGCCGTTCGATGCACCGGCCCGCCAGCGCATCCACCAGTTGTCGCGTGGCGTGCCGCGGCGCATCAACCTGCTGTGCGACCGCGCGCTGTTGGGCGCGTATGGCGGCGGCACCAACCTGGTGACGCGGGCCATCGTCGAGCAGGCTGCGAAAGAGGTGTTCGGCCGCGTCGATGCCGGCTCGGGCTCGCGTTCCCGCTCGGCCGCGCTCGTCGGGCTGGGCGTTGTCGGCGGTGTGGCGCTGTTCGCGGCGGCCACGCTGGCTTACAACGGCGCCACCAAAAAGCCTGCGCCGGTGCCGGTGGCCACGGCGGCGTCGGCGGCCACATTGGTCTCGGCGGCCTCGGCGCCGATGTCAACGCCGTCGCCGCCGCAACCGAAAAAGTAAACCGATGTCCTACATCCTCGACGCCCTCCGACGTGCCGATGCCGAACGCGAGCGCGGCAACGTGCCCGGGCTGCACACCCAGCCCGCGCCGGTGCCGCACGCCGACGACGGGCGGACGGGCCGCGCGCCGGCCTGGGTCTGGCCTGCTGCTGGTCTGGCGGTGGCCGTGATCGTGGCACTGGCGTGGCAGGCGCTGGCGCGCGACACCGCGCCGCCGGAGCGGGTTGCGGGGGTTGCTGGGGTTGCGGTCGTGCCAGTCGCGCCTCAGGTCGTGCCCCCGCCGCCGCTGCCAGCCGCCTTGCCCGCGCCGATCACAGCGCCCGCTGCGGCGCAGGCCGCCAGCGCCGCGCCGACGCCACGTGCGGCCACCGCCACACCGCCGCGCAAGCCCGCGGCCGTGGTGGCCGCTGCGCCCGCCAAGCCGCCGCGTGCAGTGTCTGCAACCGTTGCGGCAACCGCATCGGCAACCACAACCGCAACCGCCGAGCCCCGCCTCTACAAGCCCGCCGAATTGCCCGACGAACTGCGCAAGGAAGTGCTGGCGCTGGTGGTGGGTGGTGCGATGTATTCACAGACCCCGGCGAACCGCATGCTGATCATCAACGGCCAGTTGTTCCACGAGGGCGACACCCTGGCGCCGGGCTTGACGCTGGAACAGATCAAGCTGAAGTCGGCGGTGCTGAAGCTGAAGGGCTATCGGGTCGGCATCGACTATTGAGCGCCCCCAGGCCGACGACGTACGCCGTCCGCCCCCCGTGGGGATGCCGAAAAGTGGCAGAGCCACATTTCCTTGAGACCGTTCAAACCCCCACGCCGTCGATCTCGCGGTACGCATCGCGCAGCCACATCTTCACGCGCTGGCGCTCCATCAGGCCGAGGCCGGCGTTGTCTTTGTCGCCTGAATTCTTGGCGGCCCAGAAGCTGCTGCTGGCGGCATCGATCTTGTTGATGACACCGTCGTGAAGGTGGCGAATGCCGACGATCTTGGCGCCCATCGCGACCGCGCGGGCCTGCTCGCCCGACTGTTCGAGCACGCTGAAATCGTTGCCGCGAATCTGGTTGCGCACCAGCACGTAGCGCAGGCCGACGCCGAATCGGTCGAGCAGTTTCTTCAGCAGGTCGACCGAGTCCTTGCCCGAGTCCATCACGTGCCAATAGACCATGCCGATGCCCATTTCATCGGCCAGGTTCAGCACGCCGGAGTCGTCCATCCAGCGCACCAACGGGTCGTGCGTCTGCGCGGCCAGATCGACCAGAATGCGGCGCTCGGGCTGGTCGAATGCGGCTTCGACAATGGCGTCGAGCGCCTCGTAGCGGTCGGCCAGCACCGGTGAGGCGTAGCCCGCGTAGAAGCGCATCAGCGCGCCGTGCGAGCGGTCTGTGTCGAAGCCCAGGAAGGGGATTTCCTTGTCGATCATGTACTGCGCCAGCAGGCGCGACACCAGCGACTTGCCGACACCGCCTTTTTCGCC
>JANNBZ010000285.1:0-4498 GCA_031386065.1 Burkholderiales bacterium | reverse complement strand
GGCGCCTGGCCAAGCTGGCCGATGCGCCTTTCATCAAGGTCGAGGCCACCAAGTTCACCGAGGTCGGCTACGTCGGCAAGGATGTCGATTCCATCATCCGCGACCTGGTCGAGATGGCGGTCAAGAACGAGCGCGAAGCCGCCATGCGCCGCCAGCGCAGCCTGGCCGAAGACGCCGCCGAAGACCGCGTGCTCGACATCCTGGTGCCGCCCGCGCGGCCTTCAGGCGGCGACTTCGGCTTGTCGGCGCCGGTGGCCCTGCCTGCGCCCGACAGCAACACGCGCCAGGTGATGCGCAAGCGCCTGCGCGAAGGGCTGCTGGCCGACAAGGAGATCGACGTGGAGGTGGCCGACGTCAAGCCGACACTGGAAATCATGGGCCCGGCCGGCATGGAAGACATGGCCGAGCAGTTGAAGGGCATGTTCGCCAACGCCAGCGGCGTGCGGCGCAAGACGCGCAAGCTGAAGATTGCCGACGCGATGAAGCTGCTGGTCGAAGAGGAAGCCGGCAAGCTGGTCAACGAAGACGAGATCCGCAGCACCGCGCTGAGCAACGCCGAGCAGAACGGCATCGTCTTCATCGACGAGATCGATAAGGTCGTGTCGCGCTCCGATTCGCAGGGCGCCGAGGTGTCGCGCCAGGGCGTGCAGCGCGACCTGCTGCCGCTGGTCGAAGGCACGACGGTGCACACCAAATACGGCATGGTCAAGACCGACCACATCCTGTTCATCGCGTCGGGCGCGTTCCACCTGGCCAAGCCCAGCGACCTGATTCCCGAACTGCAGGGGCGCTTCCCGATTCGAGTCGAGTTGGGGCCGCTGAGCGTCGACGATTTCGAGGCCATTTTGACCAGCACCCACGCCAGCCTGGTCAAGCAGTACCAGGCCCTGCTGGCCACTGAAGGCGTGACGCTGCAGATCACCCCCGACGGCATCCGGCGGCTGGCGCAAACCGCGTTCGACGTCAACGAGCGAACCGAGAACATCGGCGCCCGCCGGCTGGCCACGGTGATGGAACGGCTTCTCGACGAGATCAGCTTCAACGCGCCGAACCTGGGCGGCCAGACCCTGACGATGGGCGCGGCCGAGGTCGATGCGAAGTTGAAGGAACTGGCCGCGAACGAGGACCTGTCGCGCTACATTCTGTGAGTTGATCCGTTCGTCACCGGAGACTCGCCATGCCGTCAGCCGCCAGGAAACGCCCCTCTGCCACCACGACCGTGGTCAAGCAGCCGGCGCCACGCAAGGCGCTGGCGGCAGCGCCCGGCATGAGCATCGACAAGGGCATCCAGGCACTGGCGCGCGACCTCCGCTCATGGACTGGTTTCGTGCTGGGCCTGACCGGCAGCGCCGCCAGCAGCGCGGCCGACCTGTCGTTCAAGCTCGTCAAGTCGCGCCTGCCCACCGCGCAAAAAGAGGCGGTCGAGAAAGCCGGCGGCCTGTTCCGCGAACTGCGCGACGCCGCCGGATTGACATTGGGCGAACTGGGCCAGGCCATCAACCTGAAAGATGCCTCGCTGCTCGAAGCGGTGGAGGGTGGCAAGGCCGGCCTGCCGTTCGAGGTGATCCTGCGGCTGGCCGGCGTGCTGGGCCGCAAAGACCCGATCCCGGTGGTCATGAAGCTGACCCGCGTCTACAACCCCAAGCTGTGGAAGACGCTGGAAGACCTGGGCGTGGGCCGGCTGGCGGTGCAGGCCGGGCGCGAGCGCGAACTGGCCAACGTGTACCGCTCGCGCGACGCGGCGCGCCAGTTGAGCGACGCTGAATTCGCGGCCGTGCTGGGCTTCGTCAGCGCGGCGTTCGATGCGGCCCTGGCGTTTCGCGCCGAG
Source organism: Burkholderiales bacterium (assembly GCA_031386065.1). Taxonomy (GTDB): domain Bacteria; phylum Pseudomonadota; class Gammaproteobacteria; order Burkholderiales; family Burkholderiaceae_C; genus JANYJJ01. The sequence goes on along the minus strand of JANNBZ010000285.1, from coordinate 2,670 downwards.
GCGAGCAAAAACTAGGGCCTGTCAGCGGGCGTGCGTCACGCCGCCGTCGACCACCAGCGTCGAGCCCACCACGTAGTCGCCTGCGCGCGAGGCCAGGTAGATCGCCGCACCGGCCATGTCTTCGTCGGTGCCCACGCGGCCGGCCGGCACGCGCAGCGACACCTCGGCGGCGTGGTCGCGCGCATCGCGGTTCATGTCCGACGCGAAGGCGCCCGGCGCGATGCCGCTGACCACGATGTTGTCCTGGATCAGGCGCAACGCCATGCGCCGCGTCAGCTGGATCAGGCCGGCCTTGCTGGCCGCGTAGGAGTAAGTTTCCTGCGGGTTCACCGAGATGCCGTCGATCGACGCGATGTTGATCACCTTGGCCGGGCGCAACTCGGCCGCCTTGCGCAGCAGGCCGGCGCAGGCCTGGGTCAGGAAGAACGGTGCTTTCCGGTTCAGGTCCAGCACCTTGTCCCAGCCGTTTTCCGGGAACTCGTCGAACGGCGCACCCCAGGCCGCGCCGGCGTTGTTGACCAGGATGTCGAGCTGGCTTTCGTGCGCTGCATACGCGCTGACCAGGGCCTGCGCGCCGGCCAGCGTCGACACGTCGGCTGGCAGCGAAACGCAGTGGCCGGCGGCCGACAGCTCGCGTGCCGTCTGGTCGCACGCAGCCGCCTTGCGCGCCGAGATGTAGACCCGCGCGCCGTGCGCCACGAAGCCGGCCGCGATCATGCGACCGATGCCGCGCGACCCGCCGGTGATCAGCGCGGTGCGGCCTTGCAGCGAGAACAGGTCTTTCATGGCGATCTCTCTTTCTTGATGCGTGCGGGTTTGCAAATCACCCAAACGAATGCGCCGCAGCCAGGCTGCCCAGCCGCTGCGTGATGGCGAAGAATTCGGCCACCGTCTGCTCGATGATTTGCTGCGCCGTCTTCACCTCGCTGATGAGGCCGGCGGTCTGCCCGGCCAGCGCCGGCGCGGCTTCCATGTCGCCACCGAAGTAGACGCCGAGGATGCCCTTGAAGGTGTCGGCCGGCATCACGCCGGCGTCGAAGATGGCGCGTGTGCGCTCGGACTTCAGCGCGCGAATGCACGGCGAGGCCTGCTTGTTCAGCACCCAGGTGCCGGTTTCTTTGGCCGCCACGATGGCCGCCTTGTAGTTGGCGTGCACCGGGCTTTCGGCGCAGCTGACGAAGCGCGTGCCCATTTGAATGCCCTCGGCGCCCAGCGCGAAGGCGGCCGCCATGCCGCGCCCGTCGCAAATGCCGCCGGCCGCGATCATCGGCACGTCGACGCGGGCGCGAATCGCCTGCAGCAGCACCAGGGTCGACACCTCTTCCGGGTTCTTGAAGCCGCCGCCCTCGGCGCCTTCGACCACCAGGCCGTCGATGCCGGCGTCGACACATTTCAGCGCGGTGTCCACCGTGGGCACCGCGTGGTAGACGGTGATGCCGGCGTCTTTCAGCGGGCGAATGAACTTGGCCGGGCTGCCGGCCGAGGTGGTGACGAACCTGACGCCCGAGGCGCAAACGAACTTCAGCATCGCGTCGTCCTGCAAAAAGCGGATCGGCAGGTTGACGCCGAACGGCAGGTCGAGCCCGCGCATGGTGGTGATCTCGGCCTTGCAGTTCTCGGTTTCGCCGGACGAGGTTTCGATGATGCCCAGCCCGCCGGCACGCGACACGGCCGATGCCAGCGGCGCGCGGGCGATCCAGCCCATCGGTACCTGCACGATGGGGAAGCGGGCGCCGGTGTGCGCGAGGACTCGGTTCATGCGGTGAGCTTTCAGTGAATGTTGATCAGCGGGCCAGCCACCGCGGATCGAGCCACTGCGTCGCGAACGCGGCCAGGTCGGCGTGCACCGAATGCGCCAGCCGCATGTCGTCGCCACTGTTCGGGCTGCCGTTCGGCGCCCGCAGCACCAGCGCGGTGTGCACGTCGGCGGGCAGGCCGCGCAGGTAAGGCAGGTAGTCGTCGACGAAGGCCACCGGCCGCAGCGAATGGATCACTTCGGCCTTCGGGCTGCGTTCGCCGATGGCATTGCCGGTGGCGATCACGCGCGAGATGGGGAATCCCAGTTGGCGCAGGTTGCGCAGCCGCGCCGCTTCGAATTCGGCGTCGAGCGCCGACACGCAGACCAGGTCGAAACCGCCCGCCACCAGCCGCTCGCAGGCGTCGAGTGCGCCCGCCTCGGCCGGCACGCTGGACCAGAACTGCTCGTCGAAGTGGGCACGAAAATGCGCGCGCCGGTCCGGCTCCAGCCGTTCCACGTCCCAGCGGTCCATCGGCCAGTACGCCAGCGGGTCGCGCTCGCGTGGGTGTTCGCCGAAGGCCCGTTGCCAGGCGGTGGCGTAGCCGAGGCTGAAGTCGAGCAGCACGCCGTCGGCGTCAAGTGCGATGAGCGGGCGGGTCATCGAACGCACTGTAGATGCGCGCAGGGCAAGCCGTCTGCCACCTTGGCGACGTCGATCCGCGCGCTTGCTTTCGGTGTTGCCGGTTGAACTGCGGCCGGTATGGACCCAGATACTTTGCCTGACGGCACTGTTGCCGAGCCCCGGGCTGCACCCCCTGATGCCGATTCTTTTCATCCTGCTCGCGCTGCACAGCTTCGTCGGCTGGCGGCTGTGGCCCGCGTTGTCGGCCTGGCCGGCCGCCCAAACCGCACTCGCGCTCGCGCTGGGGGCC
>JANNBZ010000282.1:0-5238 GCA_031386065.1 Burkholderiales bacterium | reverse complement strand
CGAACTGCGCCTGAGCGTGAACGTGCGCTCGCAGGTGGCCGAAGTGCTGTACGACGCGCCCGACCCGTTTTCGCGCAAGGTCATCATCGATCGCGGCGCGACGCAGGGCATCGTTCCCGGTGCGCCGGTGATCAGCGAAGCTGGTGTGCTGGGGCAAGTCACGCGCGTCTACCCGCTGTCGTCGGAAGTGACGCTGCTGACCGACAAGGACGCCGCGATTCCGGTGCTCAACACCCGCAGCCAGGCGCGCAGCGCGGCCTACGGCATCGGTGGCGGCGCCGGACTGGAACTGCGCTTCATGGCCGGCAATGCCGACGTGCAGGTGGGTGACGCGCTGGTCACTTCGGGCGTCGACGGCGTCTACCCGTCGGGCGTGGCGGTGGCCAAGGTGCTGTCGGTCGACCGCAAGCTCGATTCCGGCTTCGCCCGCATCCTGCTCGCGCCGGCAGCCGCCGCCGACGGCATGCGCCACGTGCTGGTGCTGGAGCCGGTCGGCCTGCAACTGCCGCCCCGGCCCGATGCTGCCCCGGATGCCGCCAAGACCCCGCTCAAGAAAGGCGGTCGCCGGTGATCATGCCGCGCAACTCCGACCAGTTGCTGCTGCCAGCGAACCCGCTGTTCGTCTGGTTCACGCTGCTGCTGGCGTTTGCGCTCAACGTCATTCCGCTCGGCCGCAACCCGGCGATGCCCGATTTCATGGCGCTGGGGCTGGTGTTCTGGAACGTGCACCAGCCGCGCCGCGTCGGCGTCGGCCTGGCCTTCATGTTCGGTCTGATGATGGACGTGCACGACGCGTCCATCCTCGGCCAGCATGCGCTGGCCTACACGCTGCTGAGCTACTTCGCGGTCAGCATCCACCGCCGCCTGCTGTGGTTCACGGTGCCGTCGCAGGCGGTGCAGATCTTGCCGCTGTTCGTGGCGGCGCACGCGGTATCGTTCGTCGTGCGCATGGTTGCCGGCGGCATGCTGCCGGGCTGGGAACTGCTGCTGGCGCCGCTGTTCGAGAGCCTGCTGTGGCCCTTGGTCACCTGGTTGTTGCTGGCGCCACAGCGCCGACCGCCCGACCCGGATCAGAATCGACCGCTGTGAACCCATGTCACCACGCCGCACGCGCCCTAGCGCCGGGCCCGACCCCCTCCGGGGGGCGGTTTGCTGTGCGCAGCAAACCGGGAGTCGTCGTACGATGAAACAATCCCCACGTTGCTTCGCTCCTGCCCCAAGGGCCACGAAGCGGCCACTCCGTGGCCCCTGGGGCGGTCAGTGGCTGCTGGCGGCCGGGCGCCACTGACATGACAGAAATGAAGAACATCGAGCGAGAGCTGAGCAGCTTTCGCACGCGCCTGCTGGCCGCCGCTGCCTTCGTGCTGTTCGCCTTCGGGCTGCTGGCAGCGCGGCTGGCCTACCTGCAGATTTACAAGCACGAAGAACTGTCGACCCAGGCCGAGAACAACCGCATCGCGGTGGTACCCATCGTGCCGAACCGCGGACTCATCCTCGACCGCAACGGTGTCGTGCTGGCCAACAACTATTCGGCCTACACGTTGGAGATCACGCCCAGCAAGGTCGACGACCTGGAAGCGACCATCGACCGCCTGAGCGAGGTGGTTGAGATCCAGCCGCGCGACCGCAGGCGCTTCAAGCGTTTGATGGAAGAGAACAAGAGCTTCGAGTCGCTGCCCATCCGCACCAAGCTCGGTGACGAGGAAGTCGCGCGCTTCACCGCGCAGCGCTTCCGCTTTGCCGGCGTCGACATCAAGGCGCGGCTGTTCCGCAATTACCCGCTGGGCGAAGTCGGCAGTCATTTGATCGGCTACATCGGCCGCATCAACGAGGCCGAGAAAGAAAAGATCGACGACTCGGAAGACGAAGCCAACTACCGCGGCACGCAGTACATCGGCAAGCTCGGCGTCGAGCAGAGCTACGAAGCCGAACTGCACGGCACCACCGGTTTCGAGGAAATGGAAACCAGCGCCAGCGGCCACCCGGTGCGCCGCCTGCGCAGCAACCCGGCCACCCCCGGCAATGCGCTGGTGATGTCGATCGACATCCGGCTGCAGGCCCTGGTGGAAGAACTGTTCGGCGACCGCCGTGGCGCGCTGGTGGCCATCGACCCGCGCAACGGCGAGGTGCTGGCCTTCGTCAGCAAGCCCAACTTCGACCCCAACCTGTTCGTCGACGGCATCGACCAGGAGAACTGGAAGGCGCTGAACGAATCGCCCGACAAGCCGCTGCTGAACCGCGCGCTGCGCGGCACCTATCCGCCCGGTTCCACCTACAAGCCCTTCATGGCGCTGGCGGCGTTGACGCTGGGCAAGCGCACGCCGCAGCAAAGCATCAGCGACCCCGGCTACTACTGGTTCGGCAACCACAAGTTCCGCGACGACAAGGAGGGCGGTCACGGCTCGGTCGACATGTACAAGTCGATCGTGCAGTCGTGCGACACCTACTACTACACGCTTGCCAACGACCTCGGCGTCGATGCGATGCACGACTTCATGGCACCGCTGGGCCTGGGCCAGTTGACCGGCATCGACATGTTCGGCGAACTGCGCGGCACCCTGCCGTCCACCGAGTGGAAGCGCAATGCCTACCGCAAGAAGGAACAGCAGAAGTGGTATGCGGGCGAGACCATTTCACTGGGCATCGGCCAGGGCTACAACGCCTTCACGATGCTGCAGCTCGCACAGGCCACCGCCACGCTGGCAGCGGGCGGCCAGCGCTTCAAGCCGCACCTGGTCAAGGTGGTGGAGAACTTCGAGACGCGTGAGCAGCGCCGCAGCGTCGGCGAGGCCTTGCCGGCGCTGCCGTGGAAGCCGGAAGACGTGGCGGTGATCCGCCGCGCGATGTACGGCGTCACCCAGGAAGGCACCTCGCGCACCTCGTTCGTCAACGCGCCTTACCAGTCCGGCGGCAAGACCGGCACCGCGCAGGTGATCGCGATCAAGGCCAACGAGAAATACAACGCGAAAGACATCGACGAGCGGCACCGCGACCACGCGCTGTACACCGCGTTCGCGCCGGTCGATGCGCCGCAGATCGCGCTGGCCCTGGTGGTCGAGAACGCCGGCTTCGGCGCCGGTGCGGCCGCCCCGATTGCGCGGCGCGTGTTCGATCACGTGCTGTCCGGCCTGTACCCGAGCGAGGCCGACATCGCCGCCACGCGGCTGGGCCAGTCGACGGCGCCGATCGGCCCGCAGCGGCCGTCGGTTTCGGTGCCGCTGCCGGGCAGCACGGTCGACGGCGCGGCGAGTGCGGCAGGTGCGGCGGGTGCTGCCAGCGCGCCGCTCGCCCCGGTGGTGGCGCGCCCGGCCGCGTCGGCGCTGCAGCGGCTCGCCTTGGTGAAACGCTGATGGGTTCGGTGTTCGACAAGCCCTCGGCCTGGCAGCGCATCCGGCCGGTCTTCAGCGGCTTCGACGGGCCGCTGCTGGCGGCGATGTTGCTGCTCGGCGCGGCCGGTCTGCTGACCATGTATTCGGCCGGCTTCGACGCCGGCACGCGCTTCGTCGACCACGGCCGCAACATGCTGATCGCGCTGTGCGTGGTGTTCGTGGTGGCGCAGGTGCCGCCGCAAACGCTGATCAAGTTCGCGGTGCCGCTGTACTGCGTCGGCGTGGCCCTGCTGGTGGCCGTGGCGGTGGCGGGCGTGACAAAAAAGGGCGCCACGCGCTGGCTCAACATCGGCATCGTGATCCAGCCGAGCGAGGTGCTGAAGATCGCGATGCCGCTGATGCTGGCGTGGTGGTTCCAGCGACGCGAAGGTCAGTTGCGCGCGCCCGATTTCCTGATCGCCCTGCTGATCCTCGCGGTGCCGGTGGGCTTGATCGTCAAGCAGCCCGACCTGGGCACCGCGATCCTGGTGACCTCGGCCGGGCTTTACGTGATTTTCTTCGCCGGCCTGAGTTGGCGGCTGATCGTGCCGGTGCTGGTGGTGGCCGCGCTCGCCATCACGGCCGTCGTGCTGTCGGAAGACCGGATCTGCCAGCCCGACGTGAAGTGGCCGATGCTGCGCGACTACCAGAAGAACCGCGTCTGCACCCTGCTCGACCCGACCACCGACCCGCTGGGCAAGGGCTTTCACATCATCCAGGGAATGATCGCCATCGGCTCCGGCGGCATCCACGGCAAGGGCTTCATGAAGGGCACGCAGACGCACCTGGAATTCATTCCCGAGCGCACCACCGACTTCATCTTCGCCGCCTTCTCGGAAGAATTCGGCCTGATCGGCTGCGCCGGGCTGCTGCTCGGTTTCACCTTCCTGATCTTGCGCGGGCTGATGATCGCGGCCGAGGCGCCCACCGTCTTCACGCGGCTGCTGGCCGGCGCCATCACGCTGAGCTTTTTCACCTACGCCTTCGTCAACATGGGCATGGTCAGCGGCATCCTGCCGGTGGTGGGGGTGCCGCTGCCGTTCATCAGCTACGGCGGCACCGCGATGGTCTCGCTCGGCCTGGCGCTGGGCATGCTGATGTCGATTGCAAAGAGCCGGCGCCTTGTCCAGAGCTGACGCCATTCGCGTCGGTGTCATCGGCATCGGCAACATGGGCTGGGGCATGGCTGCGCGGCTGCTGTCGCAAGGCTGGCCGGTGGCGGTGCACGACGTCGACGCCGACCGCATGGCGCTGGCCGCCGCAGCAGGCGCCAGTCTGTGCGGCAGCGCGTTGGAACTGGCGCAGCGCAGCGACTGCGTGATCGTCGCGGTGGTGGATGCGGCGCAAACCGATGCGGTGCTGTTCGGGCCGCTGGGGTGCGTCGATGCGTCGGTGGCCGGGCAGGCCGTGCTGCTGTGCCCCACACTGGCGCCGGCCGACACCGAACGCTTCGCGGCCCGGCTGGCGCAGCGCGGCATCGACTGCATCGACGCGCCGATGTCGGGCGGCCCGGCGCGTGCGCACGACGGCACGATGAGCCTGATGCTGGCCTGCGCCGACGCGTTGTTCGAGCGGCACCGGGGGTTGATCGAGACGCTGTCGACGAGCGTGTTTCGTATTAGCCAGAAGCCCGGCGACGGCGCGCGCACCAAGCTCGTCAACAACCTGCTGGCGGGCATCAACCTGGCGGCTGCCGCCGAGGCGATGGCGCTGGCCGAGCGGCTGGGGTTGGACCTGGCGCGCACGCTGGCCGTGGTCGAGCAGTCGAGCGGGCAAAGCTGGATCGGCAGCGACCGCCTGCGCCGCGCGCTGCAGGCCGACTACGCGCCGCGCGCCCACACCACGCTGCTGAACAAGGACACCCACCTGG
>JANNBZ010000274.1:0-9015 GCA_031386065.1 Burkholderiales bacterium | reverse complement strand
GCGGACTTGCGTGGCTTCTCCGACTTCATCGGCACGCTGGCGCCCGTTGCGGCACCGGCGCCCGCCGCACCGCCCGACGCCGCACGCATGAGCAAGGCCCAGGTCCTTGCGCAGCAGCACAAGTGCGTGTTCTGCCACGGCGCAGCTCTGGACGGCGGCCAGGGGGTGCCGCGCATCGGCGGTCAGAAGGAAGACTACGTGCGCGCCACGCTGCGTGGCTTCAAGTCGGGCGAGCGGCCGGGCTACACGCGCGCGATGACCGAGGCCTTGAGCCAGGTGCCGGTCGAAGACCTGGATTTGCTGGCCTATTACGTCGCGAACTTCACTGGCAAATAACCGCCCGCTCCTGCGGGCAGGTCGGCACTTGGATGGGGGCTCGAACACCGCGAACATCGTCACTCCGGTGCATCGACGTCCCGCAGCCGCCACGCCTTCAGCGCCGATCGGCCCCACCCACCTTCTCCACCGCCAGTTCCACCACGTTGCTGTCCGCCGCGCCCAGGGCTTCAGCCTTGATCAACTGCCCTCGAACCGACGCGCCGACATCCATCTGCAGGTGTTGGTAGCGGATCGTGCCGCTGACACGCGCGCTCGATTGCAGCTCCAGGAAGTGCTCGACCACCAGGTCGCCGATGACGGTGCCGTTGATCACGGCGTCGCCGCAGTCCACGCTGCCTTCGATGCTGCCCTTGTCGGACAGCACCAGCAGCGCGCGGGTCTGGCCCTCGACCGCGCGCGCGATCACGTTGCCCTGGATGCGGCCGTCGATCCGGATGCCACTGGTGAAGCACAGGTCTCCGGTGATCTCGACGTCTTCGGCGATCAGGCTGGACAGCTTGGTGACCTCGATGAACGGGCGCTTTTTTCGTTTCGCGAACATAGGCTTCGATCTCCGTGGCGGGTTCGTGCTTTATCGTTTTCCGTTGTGCGCCTTGCGGAAGAACGCAAGTTCCTCCTGGCAGTCACGCAGGCGCTGGTTGAGCGCGTCGATCTGGCGCTCGAGTTCCTGGCCGCGGGCTTCGGACACGCGCATTTGCAGGCGCGACTGCTCCTGCGCTTGCTGAAGTTGTTGCAGGTCCTTCAGCGCCGCCGACTGGCTTTGCAAGGGCCCGAGTCGCGTGCTCCAGTAGGCGTGGCTGGCGGCGGCGCCGGCCAGCAGCGCCGCGACGACAAGCGCGCACCACACGATCCAGCTGCGGCGCGCGCGGCCCGGCGACAGCACGAGCCGGACGCGCGCCAGGTTTTTCGGCGCCACACGCCACAGTCGAATCGACATGCCAGCTTGACGGTCACAGGCCGGCCAGGTAGCGGCGCGGGTCGGTGGCCTCACCGTTGCGCAGCACTTCGAAGTGCAGGTGCGGCCCGGTCGAGCGGCCCGAGGAGCCGACCGCGGCAATCGCATCGTGCGGCATCACCACGTCGCCGGCCTTGACCAGCAGCTTTGAGGCATGCGCGTAGCGCGTGGTCAGGCCGTTGCCGTGTTCGATCTCGACCACCCAGCCGAAGTCGGGCCGGAAACCGGCCACCGCCACCTTGCCGCCGGCTGCGGCGTGGATGGCGGTGCCATGGCCGGCCGCGAAGTCCAGCCCGGCATGAAAGGCGCGCCGGCCGGTGACGGGGTCGTCCCGGTTGCCGAACGACGACACCAGCTCGGCGTGTTCGACCGGCACCCGGCTGGGTGTGCGCATGAGCACCAGCTTGTGCAGCGTGGCGGCATCGGCAACTTGGGCCATCTGTTGCTCGACCTCGGTCAGCCGGGCCTGCAGCGCGCCCAGGTCGTCGAGTGCTTCCTGCTCCATGCGCGGCGGCAGCATCGGCCCGCCGCTGCCGGCCGGCTTGACGCTGGTCTGAGCGGCCGGCTTGGGCGCGTTACCTTGCACCACGCCCGGCACCACGCCCTGCACCGCGCCCGGCACCACGCCCATGCGTTCGCTCAACTGGCCGGCCTGGCTTTCAAGCTTGAACAAGCGGCCCGACAGCGCGCCGAGCTGCTCGACGGCGAAGGGCAGCGCCGCACGTGCGCGCTCCGGCGCAACGGCTGCCGGCTGCAACGAAGCCGAGATCGAATAACCCAGGCCGGCGCCGGCTGCCAACAGAGCGATGGCGGCCAACCCGCCGACCCACAGCACGGCGCGCATCGACACCGTGCGCAGCTGCGCGCTGCGGGCCGAGCCGGCGGCAAACATGATCAATGGCATAGCGCTCCTCGGGTCCGTGTTCAGCACCGCAGGGGTGCGACCACCGTTCGAGGAAGGCGGCCGCCGGCACTTGAACTCGGTCGAACGCATCCTAGGGGCGAAGACCCGTTGGATGATGTGAACCGGCGCAACGGTTTGTTCGTTCGTCGCGTGTGGGTACAAATTCACACTCGCTGGGCAGATGCACCCGCGCCCGGGTCAAGCCAGCGCGCGGCCGATCAGGATGCGCTGCACGTCGCTGGTGCCTTCGTAGATCTGGCAGGCGTGCACGTCGCGGTAGATCCGCTCGACCGGAAAGTCGCTCAGGTAACCGTAGCCGCCGTGAACCTGCAACGCGGCGCTGCACACCGATTCGGCCATCTCACTGGCGAACAGCTTGGCCATCGCGGCCTCTTTCAGGCACGGCCGGCCGGCGTCCTTCAGGCTCGCGGCGTGGTGGGTCAACTGGCGTGCCGCCTCGATGCGCGTGGCCATGTCGGCCAGCCGAAATTGCAAGGCCTGGTGCTCGAAGATGGGCTTGCCGAAGGTGACGCGGTCTTTCGAATAGCGCAGCGCGGCCTCGAACGCAGCGCGTGCCATGCCCACGCTTTGCGCGGCGATGCCGATGCGCCCGCCTTCCAGTCCCGACAGCGCGATCTTCAGGCCCTGACCTTCTTCGCCCAGCAAGTTTGCAGCCGGGATGCGACAGTTCTCGAACACGATCTGCGCGGTGTCGCTGGCGTGCTGGCCCATCTTGTCTTCGATGCGCGCCACGGTGTAGCCGGGCGTGTCGGTCGGCACGATGAAAGCGCTGATGCCTTTCTTGCCGGCCGCCTTGTCGGTGACGGCCATCACGATGCCGACGTTGCCGTTCTTGCCGCTGGTGATGAACTGCTTGACGCCGTTCAGCACATAGCTGTCGCCGTCTGCACTGTCGTGACGAACGGCGGTGGTCTTCAGCCCGTCGGCCTGCGAGCCCACGTGAGGCTCGGTCAGGCAAAACGCGCCCAGCATGTCGCCACGCGCCAGCGGCCGCAGCCACTGCTGCTTCTGCGCTTCGTTCGCCCACCCCATCAAGATCGAACACACCGGGCAGTTGTTGACGCTGACCACGGTCGAGGTGGCGCCGTCGGCGGCCGCGATCTCTTCGATGATGACGGCCAGCGCCAGGTAGTCCAGCCCCGCGCCGTCGTACTCGGCCGGCACCGCCACGCCGTAGCAGCCCAGCGCGGCCAGGCCATTCAGCTCGGCGGCGGGAAAGTGATGCTCCTTGTCCCAGCGCGCAGCGTTGGGTGCGATGCGGTCTTGTGCATAGGCGCGCACGGCATCTTGAACGGCGAGGTGGTCTTCACTGAGCAGCATGGGGTGGGGTTCGTCTCACAGGAAAAATGCAGGGTTCAGGGGATGGCGATGCGGATGGTGTCGCGCTGGGGAAAGCCCGAAAACTGCTCGGCGAACGTGGCAGCCAGCAGCGTGTGCCCGCCGTCGGCCCAGCGCACGCGGCTGCGCAGTTCGGGGCTCAGGGATTGGGCTTGCGCGGCGGCTTCGCGCTGGCTGGCCGGCAGCCCCGCGACATTCAACGCCAGCGCGACGGCCTGGCGGTGCAGGTCGACATCGGCTTGGCGTGCAAGGTAGCCGGCGTAGGCCGCGCGGCCCTGCTCGAAGGCCTGGCGCGAGAAGGTGTTTCGCCAGGCCACTCTGCGCCACCACGGCGATGGCTCGCGCGCATGCGCCGCCTTCAGTGCGGCAACGGGCCCGGCATCGACAGACGCCAACGCGTCGAGCCACAGCTTGTCCACATCGGTGTGCGACAGGTTCGGCAACCAGCCCAGGCCGCTGCCGCAGACGACACGGTCAAGCCATCCGGGTGCTGCCCACGCGTGATCCGGGTCAGGCTCGGTGCGGCAGTCGGTCCTGAAGTCGTCGACCAGCGCGTGCTGGAACGCCGCCTCGTGGGCCATCCAGCGGAGCGAGTCGGCGGCCTGTGCCAGCATCGCCTGCAGCAGCGGCATGACATCGCGCGCCAAGCCCGGGTCGCGCACGCCCAGCGTGGCCATCGTCTGCCAGGTGCGCCGCGCGCCGCTGGCCGCGACCATCTGTGAGATCAAGGTGCGACTGCCTTCGAGCAGCGCAGTCGACAAGCTTTGAGAGCGCGTCAACCACTGCAGCGCAGCGGCACGGTCATCGCGCGCGGCGGCCAGCACGGCGTTGGCGTTGAACCAACTGCTGCACAGGTTGCCGTTGGCAGCGTGGAGCGCAAGCGGCGCGCTCGGGCTCATCGACGCCAACACTTCGTCGAAGCGCGGCGTGTCGACCGCGGCCTGCAGGCAACGCTGGCCGATGGGCTCGCTGCGCGCCAATTGCGCGGCCAGCTCGGTGGGGTGCGCCAGCCAGTAGGCCGGGCAGTCGGCCTCGGCCGGGCACACCCAGGGCAAGCCGCTGGGGCGTGGCAGGCTGGGCGGCACGGCGGGCGCGGGCAGCGAGGTGAAACCGCTGCGGCCGGCACGCCGCTCGACCAGCACGGCGGCGTACCGCTGCAGTTGGGCTTGCCACTCGGCGCGACCGGCCTCGGGCGGCTGCTCGCCGACGGGCGCGGTGATGCCGAGCAGCGCAAAGAACAGGTTCTGTTCGGGTGCCAACGTGACGGGGGGCAGCACCAGCGCCTGCGGGCGCGGCGTGGGTGGGCTGTCGATCAGGTTGCTGGCAAGCCAGGCCACGGCCACCAGCAACAGCACCGCGAACAGCACGGCCAGCCCGCGCAAGCCGCGCGGCAGACGCGGGCCCAGGCGCGTCACCACGCCAGCCTCGTTCCGTCGTGGTTGAAGAAGCCGCCGTTGTCGCGTGGGCGCAGTGCCGCCAGCGTGCGGCGCAGGTCGGCCGCGCTGGTGACCACGTCGAGGTCGGCACCGGCGCCGCCCATGTCGGTGCGCACCCAGCCCGGGTGCAGCGCCACGCAGACGGCGCGTCCGGCGAGCACGATGGACACGTCTTTCAGCACCGAATTCAGCGCCGCCTTCGAGGTTCGGTAAAGCCAGCCTGCGGCCGTAGCGCGTTCGCCGATGCTGCCCATCTTCGACGACAGCACGCCGAGCTTCGCGCCCGGCGCCAGCAGGCCCGCCACCTGTGGCAGCACACGCATCGCGCCCAGCACATTGGTCCGCATCACGGCGTCGAAATCGGCGGCGGTTGGCGTTTGCATGGCGTCGATGTCGGGGCCGTAGACGCCGGCATTCAGCACCACCAGATCGAACGCTTCACCGTCGAGCGGCCAGCCCAGGCCGGCGACGCTGGCAACGTCCAGCAGGTCCAGCGGCAAGGCCCGCGCACCCAGCGCCTCCAGCCGCGCCAGGCCGGCGGCGTCGCGCGCGGTGGCGGTCACGCTGGCGCCTTCGGCGCGGTACTGGCGCACCAGTTCCAGGCCGATGCCGCGCGACGCGCCGATGACGAGAACTCTCATTCGCACCTCATGCCGGCCGGCTGCCGACCAGGCGCCAGGCCATCGCGACGAAGAGCGTCGCCCCCACCGCGTAGAGGCCGCGCGCCAGCGCCGGCGAACTGCCGACACGCCGCAGCCGCGCCGTCACGCCCACCAGCAGCGCCAGGAAGACGCCACCCTGCAGCACCATCAACGCGCCCAGTGCCAGGAAGGCAAGCGACTTGTGCGGGGCATCGGCAGCGATGAACTGCGGCAGGAAGGCCAGCACGAAGAGCGCGACTTTCGGGTTCAGCACGTTGGTCAACAGGCCGCGTCGGAAGTCGGCACGCCAGAGTGCGGGTGACGTGACCGCTGCGGCCTCGGCGGGCCGCGCGTCGACCGGCGCCGGGCGCCAGGCGGCGCGCAGCATGCCCGCCGCCAGCCACAGCAAATACGCCGCACCGGCCCACTTGATCGCGATGAACGCGGCACTCGACACCGCCAGCAACGCGGCCAGACCGAAGGCCGCCGCCAGCACATGCACCACGCTGCCGGCGGTGATGCCGGAGGCGGCGGCCAGGCCGGCACGCGGCCCACCGGCCAGCGTGCGGCCAACGGTCAACAGCATGTCGACACCCGGCGTGGCGTTCAACACCAGCACCGCCAGCGCGAACAGCGGCAGGCTGTGCAGGCCCAGACCGTCGATCATCACAACAGCTCCAGCGACAAGGCGTTGGCCTCGCCGCCACCGATGCACAGCGCCGCCAGGCCCATCGGCTCCGTGGCAGGGCCGTGGTGGGCCTTGTCCCAGCGCGCGGCACGGGGTGCTGCGCAGCCTTGCGCACAGGCGCGCGCGGTGGGTTGATCGGCGATGGGGTGTTGACTGAGCAGCATGGGGAGGTTTTCTTCGCGCAGGAAAGACGGAGCGTCAGCGCCACAAGCCATTCATCAGGCCAACGCTTTCGTCACAAGGATGGTGCCACGCGCAATCACAACCGGTTTGCCGCGGCCCACGGCGGCCGTTCCGTCGAGGTGCCCCAACTGGCCATGCAACTTGGAGCTCCACTCGACGTTCGAGACCTGCCACTGCAGCAACAGGTTCTGGTCCGCGAACACCGGACCCTTGAACGAAAAATTCATGTTCAGGCACAGCATCTGCCGCGCCACACCGTCAACGCTGCGTGAAAAATGGGTCGCCAACAAGCCCATCATGCCGGCCGCGGTGTGCTGGCCGCTGGCGATGATTTCACCAAAGCGCGCGCGCTGCGCCACCTTGGTGTCCAGATGCAGCGGGTTCTCGTCGAGGCTCAGCGTCGCGAACGCGGCGATGTCCTCACGCGAGTAGCGCACCGTGCGCGCAAGGCGCTCCCCGACCTCGATCAGCGTGGGCTCGGTCTGCTCCGCCATTCAGACCAGCTCCAGCGACAAGGCCGTGGCCTCGCCGCCACCGATGCACAGCGCCGCCACGCCGTTCTTCAGGCCGCGCTTCTTCAACGCGCCGAGCAGGGTGACGACGATGCGCGCGCCGCTGGCGCCGATGGGGTGGCCCAGCGCGCAGGCGCCACCGTGCACGTTGACGATCTCGTGCGGCAGCTTGAACTCCGTCATCGCGGCCAGCGTGACGGCGGCGAAGGCCTCGTTGACCTCCCACAGGTCCACGTCTTTGGCAGTCCAGCCGGTCTTCTTCAGCACCTTCTCGATGGCACCGACCGGCGCGGTCGAGAACAGGTTGGGCGCCTGCGCATGCACGGCGTGCGCGTGGATGCGGGCAATCGGCGTCACGCCCATCTTCTGCGCCGTGCTCTCGCGCATCAGCAGCAGCGCCGCCGCGCCGTCGGAAATGCTTGACGAGGTGGCAGCGGTGATGACACCGTCTTTCTTGAACGCGGGCTTCAGGCCGGCGATCTTGTCGAGCTTGGCCTTGAAGGGCTGCTCGTCGAACTTGATGACGGTGTCGCCGCCCTTGCCAACCACGGTGACCGGCGCCATTTCCCAGTCGAAGCTGCCGTCTTCGTTGGCGCGCTTCGAACGCTCGGTGCTGGCGATGGCGAACGCGTCCATCTGCTCGCGGCTGAACCGGTATTGAGCCACGCATTCCTCGGCGAACACGCCCATCGCCTTGCCGCCGCCGTTGGGGAGTTTCTCGTAGGCGTCTTCCAGGCCGTCGATTGCCATGTGGTCGTACATCGCTGCCTGGCCGTACTTGACGCCTTTGCGCGCGAACATCAGGTGCGGTGCATTGGTCATGCTTTCCATGCCGCCGGCGACCATCACGTCAACGCTGCCGGCCTTCAGCATGTCGTGCGCGAACATCATCGCGCGCATGCCGGAGCCGCACATCTTCGACAGCGTCACGGCGCCGGTCGACTGCGGCAGGCCGGCTCCGAGCGCGGCCTGGCGCGCCGGGGCCTGGCCCTCGCCGGCCATCAGGCAGTTGCCCATCAACACCTCGTCGACGGCGTCGCCGGGCACACCGGCGCGCTCGACCGCCGCGCGGATGGCGGTGGCGCCGAGCTGCACGGCGGTGACCGAAGCGAAGTCACCCAGCAGGCCGCCGATGGGCGTGCGGGCAGCAGAAACGATGACGATGGGGTCCAGCATGGCGGGCTCCTTGGGGCGGGTTGAACAAGGCGAATCGGTTCAGGCGAACGGTGCCGTCTGGCGGAAGCGCTTGGCCGGATCGTAAGGAAACACATCGTGCACATAGCCGGCCTGGATGCGCTCTTTGTGACCTTGCCAGAAGCTGGCTTCCAGCAGGTCGGCATGGTGTTTCATGAAAACCGCGCGCACGCCGTCGTTGCCCAGCAGGAAGGGCGCGAAGGTTTCCGGGAACACGTCTTTCGGGCCGACGCGGTACCAGACCTCGCCGGACATTTCCTCTTCGTCGTTGCGCGGCTCGGGCACCTTGCGGAAGAAGCAGTCGGTCAGGTATTCGATCTCGTCGTAGTCGTAGAAAACCACCTTGCCGTGGCGGGTGACGCCGAAGTTCTTCCACAGCATGTCGCCCGGAAAAATATTGGCGCGCACCAGGTCCTTGATGGCGTTGCCGTACTCCACCACGGCATGGCCGATCTGGTCCGGCGTGGCTTCTTGCAGATAGATGTTCAGCGGAATCATTCGCCGCTCGATGTAGACATGGCGGATCACCAGCTCATTGCCGTCTTCTTCGAGCAGGCTCGGGCAGAAGTGCTTCAGCTCGGCCACCAATTCGTCCTCGAAGCGCGCGCGCGGAAAGGCCACGTTGCTGTACTCCAGCGTGTCGGCCATGCGGCCCACGCGGTCGTGCTGCTTGACCAGCAAATACTTGCTCTTGATGATCTCGCGCGTGGTTTCCTTCTGCGACGGATAGAAGTCCTTGATCACCTTGAACACGTAGGGAAACGACGGCAGGTCGAACACCAGCATCACCATGCCCTTGATGCC
>JANNBZ010000265.1:0-7089 GCA_031386065.1 Burkholderiales bacterium | reverse complement strand
GCGACCCCTCGCGGGAGCAACCCGCAAAGGGCTGGAAGTCTGCGGCTCGAAGTTGAAATCGAGACCAGACACAAAAAGCGATTTGTCTCGGCAAATCATCAACTTAGCAGCCACCTGGCCGCAGACGTTGGGACACTACTGATTTGGCCCAACAAATGAAAGTTACTCGGCGGCCGGCCGAGACCGGCGCGGGCTCACGCAGTGAAAATGAACTTCCCAGTTCAGGAGCGAACAGCGAACAGCGAACAGCGCGAAAGCGCAACCCGGCCCCGCCTCACCCTCCCACCCGCTTCACAGCAAACCCCCCCTGCTTCAGCAGCTCAATCACCCTCTCCACGTGGTCGCCTTGCACTTCGATCACGCCGTCCTTCAGCGTGCCGCCGCTGCCGCAGGCCGCCTTCAATGACTTGGCCTGCGCGGTCAGCGCAGCGGGGTCCAGCGGCAGGCCTTTGACCAGCGTCACCGCCTTGCCGTTGCGCCCCTTGGTCTCGCGCGAGACCCGCACGATGCCATCGCCCGACAGCGCGGTCGTCTTCTGACCGCACACGCATTGCGCCATCGGTTTGCGACACGCCGGGCACATGCGGCCGCCCTCGGTCGAGTAGACCAATCCGCCCGACGGCTGGCTGCCCTTCATGGCGTTTCGGCAGGCGACGAGGGCGTCCGCGCTGCGAGGTCTGCCAGGTAGGCCGCGCTGTCGTCGAGCGGCAAGGCGGTCAGGATGCTGCGGCGGCGACGGTCGAAAACAAGGCGGATCGGCCGGCCTTCGTGCGTCAGCCACCAGTGCGCCACGTCGCTGCTTTGTCGCGCGATCAGCGTGGCGTGCCCGTGCGCAATGCGCTTGGCCATGCGGAAGATGTCGTCGCTGCTCACGGTGATTCCGTAGCGCTCGGCCAGACGCTGTTGGGTGTGGTGCCGCTGCGCTGCACTCATTCGGAAACGCGCGGTGCGTGCAGGCGCCGCAGCAGCTCCAGCGCCCAGTCGGGCAGCGCATCGGCGAAGTCTTCGCTGAGGCCGTAGTCGTCGCCGTCGATCACCGCTGCGTGCGTCAACGTGCCGTGGCCGTGAACGCTCAACGCCAGCCAGCCGCGTTCGCCGGCTTCCCACTCCAGCACCACGGCGCCGTCGGGCTGCACCCACACGGCCGGTGCCGGCCAGGCCGCTCCCTGTGTCGCCAGCAGCGCAAAAAGGCGCTCGGCTTCGCGCAGCGCGGCGTCGCTGGGCACAGCCCATGCGCGTGCGCCCGCCAGCAGCCGGGCTTCGGCCAGCGACGCGGCCAACATCGCGTGCGCCGCAGCGCCGGCCATCAGCGCTGCCACACCACGCCGTCGTCGGTGATCAACGCATCCAGCGGCAGGTCCTGCGCCTGCTGCCGCAGCATCGGCAAAAACGCGTTCGAGTAGCACAGGCCCACCGTCACCGGACGCGGTTGCAGGGCCATCACGGTGCGGTCGTAGAAGCCGCCGCCGTAGCCCAACCGCACGCCCGCCGGGCCGTAGCCCACGCAGGGCAGCAACAGCAACTGCGGCTCGAACACCTCGGTGCCCTTGGGCTTGGGAATGTCGAACGCGTCCAGCTCGGTCGGGCAGCCGGGGTACCAGACGTGAAAGCGCAGCGAGCCGGCCTCGCGGTCGACCACCGGCAGGCCGATGCGCCGCGTGTCGTCGGCCTCGGACCAGCGGTACAGCGCGGGCAGCGGATCGAACTCGCCCTTGATCGGCCAGTAGGCGCCGATGCGCATCTCGCGGCGGCTGACCAGCCAGATGCGCAACGCGCTTTGCAAGGCCACCGCACGCTCCAGCCGGTCCGGCAGGGCCTGCCGGGCGGCCACCATTTTTTGACGCAGCGCGGCGCGCTCGTCGGTGGCGGCGGCTGCGTCGGGGGCATCGGTGGCAGGTTCGGGAGTTGCCATGGGCGTCTCTTGGAGTGAAGCCGCTGCATTGTGCAAGACTGTCGCGCATGCCTGCCGCGCGCGATGAATTCGTCGACCACTGCCTGGAGCTGCTGGGGCGCCTGGGGCCGTGTCGTGCGCGGCGCATGTTCGGCGGCCACGGGTTTTACGTGGGCGAGGTGTTCATTGCCCTGGTCGCGACCGAACAGCTCTACCTGAAGGTCGACGCGCAATCGCAGCCGGCCTTCGAAGCGGCCGGCTGCCGCCCGTTTACCTACGAAGCGAAGGGCAAGCCGATGACGATGGCGTATTGGAGCGCACCTGACGACGCGATGGACTCGCCGGACATCATGTTCATCTGGGGCCGGCGCGCGCTCGACGCCGCACTGCGCGCCGCAGCGAACCGCGCCACCCCGCGCCGCATCAAGCCGGCTGCGGTTTCGTCGCGGAAAACCAGCCGCTGATCCAGCCCCACGCCCTCAGCCAGCCCTGCTGGCAGGCCTGCGGGGGCACCAGCAACTGGAAGCGCGCCGCAGGCCAGGCCTCGACCAGCAACTGCTCGCCCGACTCGACTGCCAGGCTGTCACCGGCTTGCAGCCAGAGGTCTTCCAGTTGCCGCTCGGCCGAGTCGGCTTGCATGCGCGTGATCCACAGGCGACCGGCACACACCCGCAGCCAGCGCGCGCCGGGGCCGATGTTCAGGCGTCGCGCGTGGCCGGCGGCGAGCGTCCAGGTGGCGGCATCGGGGGCTTGCAAAGTGTTGGTGGTGTCGGGTTTCATGGCGATCTCCTTGAGTGGAAAGATAATCCCCGCAGGCCATTCGATCCAATGAGATCGGCGCCGTCCACTGATCCGCAATCCGCATGAATCCCATCCGCACCCGGCCGCTCGCCGTCGGCCCCGTCCGGGCCTTCGAGGCGGTGGCGCGCCGGCTCAACTTTCGCGCGGCGGCCGAGGAACTGCACCTCACGCAGTCGGCCATCAGCCGGCAGATCAAGTCGCTAGAAGACGACCTGGGGGCCGCGCTGTTCGTGCGGGGCACGCGCCATGTGGCGTTGACGAACGACGGCGCCATGTTGTTGCGCGCAGTGGCGCCGTGGCTGGACCGGCTGGACGCCGGCGTGCGCCAAATCCGCCACGCGCGCGGCCGCAAGGTGGTCAACCTGAGCACCTTCGCATCGTTCGCCTCGCTGTGGCTGATCCCGCAGATGGAGGCGTTCCAGCGCGCCCACCCCGACATCGACATCCGCGTCTCGGCCAGCGACACGGTGCTTGACGCCGACGACCCCGAAGTCGACCTGATGCTGCGCTACTGCAGCGCCGAACAGGCGCCGGCGGGTGCACGTCGCCTGTTCGGCGAAACGCTGACGCCGGTGGTCAGCCGGGGCTTCGCCGAACAGGTGCGGCTGGGCACGGCGCCCGCCCTGAACACGGCGGCCGACCTGGCCGCCCACACGCTGACCGAAGAGGACGACACGCGTCCGAGCGCCGAATTCCTGAGCTGGCGCCACTGGCTCACGGTGCACGGCCAGCCGAGCCTGCAACCCCGCCGCTGGCTGTACATGAACTTCACCTACCAGCAGGTGCAGGTCGCGTTGGCCGGCCAGGGCGTGGCGCTGGCACGGGTGGCGCTGGTGGCCGAGCCGCTGGCCCGCGGCGACCTGGTCGAGCCCTTCGGGGCGGCAGGCCGCATCGCCAGCCACTACGCGTACTGGCTGATCACGTCGAACGAGAGCGGGTCGCGGCCGGAGGTGAAGCAGTTCTGCGATTGGGTGGAGGGGCGGGCCGCATTGACGCGGGTTGCGCTGGGCGAGGCGGGGTGAGGCTGAGGCTGCGTTGTACCTTCGCACTGCCTGCCCACGGAATCGAACGATCAGTTCCCAGCCGGCGACAAATCTCAAGCGTGCCGACACGATGCGATCAGATGCCCAGTCGCTTGCAGATTTCCAGCGTGGCGACAGACTGGTTCATCGTGTAGAAATGCAGCCCCGGCACACCCGCCGTGCGCAGCTGGTCGCACAGGTCGGTGACCACGTCGAGCCCGAAGGCCTTGATCGATTCGGTGTCGTCGCCGAAGCTCTGCAGCCGCAGACGGATCCAGCGCGGGATCTCGGTGCCGCAGGCATCGGCGAAGCGGATGATGCCGGCGGAATTGATGATGGGCATGATGCCGGGCACCACCGGAATGTCGGCGCCCAGTGCATGCGCTTCGTCGACGAAACGGAAGTAGGCGTCGGTGTTGAAGAACATCTGCGTGATGGCCGAATTGGCCCCCGCCTGCACCTTGGCCAGGTAGGCCTGCAGGTCGGCCTGTGGCGAACGCGCCTGCGGGTGCGTCTCGGGGTAGGCGCCGACCTCGATATGGAAGTGGTCGCCGGTGTCCGCGCGAATGAAGGCGACCAAGTCGCTCGCGTAGCGGAACTCGCCAAAGCCGCCATGGCCGCTGGGCAGATCACCGCGCAGCGCGACGATGCGGCGGATGCCGTCGGCCTTCAGCTCGGCGAGCCGGGCGCTGATCGATTCGCGGCTGGCGCCGATGCACGAGAAATGCGGCGCTGCATCGACGCCCTCGGCCAGGATGGCACGCACCGCGCTCAAGGTGCCGTCCTGCGTGCTGCCGCCGGCCCCATAGGTGACCGAACAGAACTGCGGGCTCAGCGCATACAACTGCTGGCGCACGGCCGCCAGCTTGAACACGCCTTCGGGCGTTTTCGGCGGAAAGAATTCCAGGCTCAGTGGCGAGCGGTCGGTGGGTTTTCGGATCATGTTGCGTCCTCGAAGGCACGGTCGTCGATCACGACGCCTGCGCCCAGACAAAGAATTCGGTGTTGCCGTTGCCACCGGTGATGGGGCTGCGAAAGTAGCCGTTCACCGTCAGCGACAGCGCTTTGCAGGCCGCGCGGATGCGGGTTTCGACGAGCGCGAACGAGGCGCTGTCTTTCACGATGCCGCCCTTGCCGATGTGATCGGGCTGCAGCTCGAATTGCGGCTTCACCAGCATCAGCATTTGCCCATCCGCCGACAGATACGCTGCCAGCGTGGGAAGCACCAAGGTCAGTGAAATGAACGACAGGTCACCGGTGACGAAACCGAAGCTGTGCACAGCGTGAGCCGCCGCGAAAGCCGTGCCGGTCACATCGCGCGCGTTGATGCCTTCGTAGAGTTGCACCCGCGCATCGGCGGCGAGCTGCGCGTGCAACTGGCCATGCCCGACGTCGATGCCCACGACACGCGCCGCGCCGCGCTGCAACAGCAGGTCGGTGAAGCCGCCGGTGCTCTGGCCCACGTCGAGGCACGTCAGGCCCCGCACGTCGAGGCCGCACTGCGCCAGTGCGCCTTCCAGCTTCAAGCCGCCGCGCGACACGAAGCGCAACTCGGCGTCGTCGGTGATCTGCAAGTCGCAGCCTTCGGGCAGGTCTTCGCCGGCCTTGCGCGGCACGGCCCAGCCTTTCGGGCCAAGCCAGCGCACCGCCGACCGCTCGATCAGCCGCTGGGCGGCCGATCGCGTGGGCGCCAGCCCGCGGGAGAGCAACAGTTGGTCTGCGCGCATCAGCCGGCAGTCGGCGCTTCGAGCGCCGTCGGAAAGGCCGTCATTGCATCGCGCCAAGATGACGCTGCGCCGCTTCACCGAGCTTGCGGTCGAAGGTGGCCAGCGGTGCCTTGAGTTCGGCCGCCAACCACAGGTAAGCGGCGTCGTAAGCCGACAAACTGTAGCGATGGGCGAGTTCGCATTGCGCAGTGACGTCGGTGCGGTGGAGTTCCAGCGCCTGTTCCGTGTAGTCGGTCAGCGCGAGGGCAATCGATTCCGCCGGCCAGCCTTGCGCGTGTTTTTTCAATGCAACACTGGCCATCTCGTGGTCGATCAGGGTCGGCGCGTGCAGGGTGCGCCCGGTCAGGCGTTGGGTGGCTTCGTCGCGCGTCGGCTCCTCGAACAGCACTGCGGCCAGCACGCTGCAGTCGACCACCAGCGCCGGGCGCGCAAGGTAGACAGCAGGCGGCTCGGCGACAAACAACAATGGGGTCATCGCGCGTCGCGATCAGCGCGAACAATGTCGACCGCCAACGGGCCGGTCGAGATGGGGCGCGGGTAGCGCAGCCGGTGTTCGGCGGCAATCTGCTCGATTGTCTTGTTGCCTCGCCGTCCCGGGTTGACCGCGCGACTTGCGCTGAGTGACAACGAGGTGGCCTGGCCGTCTGGCTGCGCTGCGGCGTGCTCGATGATCTGCATCAACTCACCTTGCAGCGACCGGTGGTTGCGCGCCGCCCGCAAACGCAAGCGCTCGGCCAGTTCTCCGGGCACGCCCTTGATCGACAGGTTAACTTCCATATCGGCTCCAAAATGAAACTGTGGCTCCATTTTGGAGCTGTTATTTCCACGCCGTCAAGGGGCTCACAAGAAACAAACACCGGGCAGCCCCAAGGTTTCTCACTCCCTCGAGGGCTGAGCCCGCGCACGAAGGCCCGGAAAGGGCGTTGTGGCTGGCGTGAAGGCCATCCGGCCTGCAAAGCCGGATGGCGGACGCCGCACGGCTGCGGCGTTGGGGCTCTCAATACCTGTAGGTGTCGGGCTTGTACGGCCCCGCCTTGCTGACGCCGATGTATTCGGCCTGCTCGGTCGACAGCTCGGTCAGCATCGCGCCGACCTTTTTCAGGTGCAGCCGCGCCACCTTTTCGTCCAGGTGCTTGGGCAGCACGTAGACCTTGCCGTTTTCGTACTGGTCGCTCTTGGTGAACAGCTCGATCTGGGCGATGGTCTGGTTGGCGAAGCTGGCCGACATCACGAAGCTCGGGTGGCCGGTGGCGCAGCCCAGGTTCACCAACCGGCCGCGCGCCAGCATGGTGATCTTCTTGCCGTCGGGGAAGGTGATGTGATCGACCTGCGGCTTGATCTCGTCCCACACGTACTTCTCGACCGAGGCGATGTCGATCTCGTTGTCGAAGTGGCCGATGTTGCAGACGATGGCTTCGTCCTTCATCGCCAGCATGTGCTCATGCGTGATGACGCGCTTGTTGCCGGTGGCCGACACGAAGATGTCGGCCTTGTCGGCGGCGTAGTCCATCGTCACGACCTTGTAGCCTTCCATCGCCGCTTGCAGCGCGTTGATGGGGTCGATTTCGGTGACCCACACCTGGGCGCTGAGGGCGCGCAGGGCCTGGGCCGAGCCCTTGCCCACGTCGCCGTAGCCGGCCACCACGGC
>JANNBZ010000028.1:0-7783 GCA_031386065.1 Burkholderiales bacterium | reverse complement strand
GTCGTAGCCGGCGATGTTGGGCACGCTCTCGTCGCGGTTGCCGCCGACGACCGAGAACTTCACCTTCGGGAACTTCTTCGCCACCTTGGTCAGCGCGGCCTGCGTCTGCCCGCCGATGCCGATGACCAACTGGTTCTTGCTGGCCAGCGTGGTCAGCGCCTGTTCCATGTCGGCGTTGCTGATGTTCTCGATCATCTGCATCTTGATCTTCGTGCCGTGTTCTTTCTGCGCCGCCATCAGCCCGTCGTAGCCCGACTCCATCCAGCCCTTGTCGGTCTTCGAACCGGGCAACAGCACGCCCACCGTCAGCGGGTCGGCCGCCTGCGCGGCGGGCAGGGACGCCAGTTGCAGCGACAGCAAGACAGCAGCGGCGACCAGGCCACGGCGGGCCATCAAGGGGTGGGACATTGCGATTCCTTTCGGGGCGACTGGTGGGGGTGTGTACCGGCTGACTCGTCGGCGACCGGCTGCAGCGATTTCAGCAAGAACGGTGCCACTGCTGGTGCGGTGGCGCGGTGTGCGTGGCGCCGCGAACTCGTGCTCGAAAACAGGGCGATCGATGGCCGCGCGCACTCAAACGAGTCGGTTCAAGTGACTTGAGTGTTCGTATCGGTGCATGACGGGCAGGCTTGCGTGGCCCGACCATTGCTATGCCCTGCGCACCCAGCCAGTGGACCGCACGATGCGCCACACCCCGCCCCACACCCCCCCGCCCCACACCCGATCCATCAACGACCTCACGCTGACCGAACTGGTCGCCGCCATTCGCCAGCGCAGCGTCAGCGCAGCGCAGGCCGTCGAGGCCACGCTCGCCAGCATCGAAGCACTCGACCCGCAGCTGAACGCCTTCTGCACGCTCGACGCCGATGGCGCAAGGCGCAGCGCCGCGCACATCGACCGCCGCCTCGCGCAAGGCGAAGCCGTCGGCCCGCTGGCCGGTGTGCCGGTCGGCATCAAAGACCTGATCTGCACGCACGGCCTGCGCACCACCTTCGGCTCGAAGCTGTATGCCGAGCACCTGCCCGACGAAGACGACGTGGTGGTCGAGCGCCTGCGCCACGCTGGCGCCATCGTCATCGGCAAGACCAACACCTCGGAATTCGGCTATGGCGCGGTCGGCCACAACCCGCTGTTCGCCACCACGCGCAACCCCTGGAACACCGCGCTGACACCCGGCGGGTCGAGCGCCGGTTCCGCCGCCGCCGTGGCTGCGCGCATGTTGACGCTGACTATTGGCAGCGACGGCGGCGGTTCGGTGCGCGTGCCGGCTGCGCTGTGCGGCCTGTTCGGCATCAAGCCGTCGTGGGGCCGCGTGCCGGTGTACCCCGGCTGCCGCGACGAACGCTATCCCGGCATCTCAAGCTGGGAGTCGCTGGAGCACATCGGCCCCATCACCCGCAACGCCGCCGACGCCGCGCTGGCGTTGTCTGTGCTGGCCGGGCCCTCACCGCGCGACCGGCATTCCATCCCGGCGGAAAGCGACGACTGGGCGCTGCGCCCCGCGCAAGCTTTGCGCGGCATCCGCATCGCCTACAGCGCCGACCTGGGCTACGCGCGCGTCGACCCGCAGGTGCGGCAGCTCACGCAACACGCGGCCGAGCAACTGGCACGCGAACTCGGTGCCGACCTGCAAATCGCGCATCCAGCCATGGCCAACCCGGCCGCGATGTTCGAGACCCTGGTCGCGCTGGACACCGACCGCCAGGGCCTGCTTGAGATGGCCGCGCGCCAGGGCGTCACGCTGAACGGCTGGCTGGCCAGTTTGGTGAATCGCGCGTGGACCGGCGACGAATTCACCCACGCGCTGATGCAGCGCAAGCGCATCGTCAACGCAGTGTGGCGTTTCATGGAGCGCTTCGATTTCTTGATCACGCCGACCACCGCCAGCGCCGCGTTTCCGATCGACCTGGACGGCCCGACGCACATCGACGGCCAAGCCGTCAGCACGGTCGCCTGGCTGCCGTTTTCCTCACTCGCCAACCTGACCGGCCTGCCCGCCGCGTCGGTGCCGGCCGGCTTCACCGACGAGGGCCTGCCGGTGGGGCTGCAGATCATGGGCCGACACCTGGACGACCGCGGCGTGCTGGCGCTGGCGGCGGTGGTGGAGGGGGTGATCGCCACCGGAGCGCGGCGGCCGAGGGTATGTGCCGGCGGATGAATTTATCTGGCGGACTGCGTCGTTCTACTTCCGAGTGCGCCAGTAGCCCGGGCGGCGGCTGTGGTGCGCTACGGCACCTATGCGTACGCCTTCAGCCTCGGCGCGATAGACGAGCGAGTAAGGGAAGCGATGCAGTGGAAAGAGCCGTCGATCACGTAAGGTGCGCGTGCCAAGTCCCGGATTCGCCGCGACGATTCTCGCGGCCCGAGTGAACTCGGCCAGAGACGCGATTGCTACTGAAGTACTGGCTTGCTCGGTGTAGTAGGCGACTGCTTTAGCAAGTTCTTCCTCTGCCTCGGACGAGAGGAAATAGCTCACTTCAACGTTGCGCGCAGGCGAGCCACAGCCTCTTCACCTGGAAGCCACGCGGCTCTTCCCGCTGCGATTTCGCCCTCTCGCCGATCCACTTCTTGAGCCCATGCTTGTTCCCACTCTGGGTCCGGATCGAGGCTGGCAAGCAGTCTGTCCAGAAGGCGTGAGCGCTCCGCAGGCGGGAGGTTTAAAACCTCAGCTTCCAATACTTCCACTGGGATCGACATAGGGCACCTGTACGTTTTTTTGATCGCGGCTGGGAGCATGACAGAAACGAACATTTGCACAGGAGGAGTTCGCCCGCGTGGAGCCGGGCGTGAGAGCTGCGCGACCGCGTCCTGGCTCATTTCTTTTCCGTCCGGCCCGCCTCGGGTTCCCATGAAGGCAATGCAGCAACGCTCAAACGATATCGGCGACCGCGGCCGGAAGGCGCCAGCTTCGTGGCCGCCCTTGGCGACTACTTCGACGCGGCGAACGTCTGCATCACGATCTTTCCGTTGCGAACCACGAAGGTGTCGGTGGCAAACGGAAACCACGGCTTGGCTTCCCGCGCGATGAAGGCCAGCTCGCCGCTGACGTCCTGGCGCTTCATCTTGAACGTGTTGAGGAACCCCTTGGTCGGTCCTTCGAGCAACTCGGTGAAGAACTGGCGAATCTTGTCCGGCCCGCGATGGGTGGCGTTGTGCGTGATCAAGACCGACTCGTCAACGCAGTCGGCCATCACGGCATCGACGCTCTGGCCCGCCGCTTGAAGATGCCTCTGCAGAAAGGCTTCGGTTGGGTTCGTCATTTCGGTTTCCTTCATCGCTTGTCGATCGGTTTCATGAACGCTGCGCCGCGCGCCTCCAACGCTTGGAGTGCGAGGGCATCGCCTGCTTTTGCATCACTGCGCTCGCAGCGATGAAGGCCATTGTTGGACGTTGCGTTGCACGGCGCTTCACCGTGCGTAGCGCGGGTTTACTCGCGCGTCCGGAAGGTGGTGGGTGAACGCAGCGTCATTGCCAGCGGGCTTCAAAGATGAAGGCTTGCCGGTGGTGCTGCGGATCATCGCGAGGCAGCGGGATGATCGCGGAGTGGTGCACGATGCGCGCCGATTGGGAAGGGTGCGCTCGGTAGAAATGGTTGCCTGTCGGCTTGCGACCCAACGCAGTCGTTCTTTGCGGCGTCTCGCAACCAGCTAAGGGACCGTCGCTAGGCGCATGATCCTCGCGGCCGACGGCATGTTTCCCGAAATGGGCGCAGACACGGCGTTTCGGGCACTGTCCAGCATCGACGCCGAGATCGTCCCGGCCAAGCTTGACCTTGGTGCGGTGTTCACGAACGAGTTCGTGAAGAGGGCGACGCGAAATACCCGAAGGGTTGATCAGCGCAGGAGCTTGGCTGCGGCGAGCTCGCCGACTTTGGTGCCCAGCGCATTGCCGACCTCGCCCGAGGTGCGGTAGTGAACGCCGTCGTAGATGCGGGCGTTGATGACCTCGCGCGTGAACTCGTCGACGCTGCTCCATGAGCGGGTGACGCCTGGCAGCGTCGGGCTGGTGGTCGACAGGCGCGGCATCGGCGCGCTGCCGACCTCGGCCTTCAACAGGGCGCCCAGCGATGCGGCGATCGTGCAATGCGCACAGGGGTACTCGGGGTGCATCGGCGTATCGATGAAGGGCAACCAGCCGGCATCGCGCACGGTGGCATCGTTGCCATCCTGATCGCCATTGCGGATCGACGTGAACGGGCGCCAGAAGTGGTACTGGTACTTGGCGTCGAAGACCGCGTCGATACCGTCGACCATCGCCTGTCCGCTGGCCGCCAGCAGGCGCGCGTTCTGCGTCACCTCGCGACCGGGCTGGTTGGCCACCGAGCGTGCGATCGGGTAGTAGATCGTCGGCGTCGTCGCGGCCCAGAAGCGGGCGACTTCGGTCTGCTCGGCCGTGCGCTGGCTGCCGATGCGCGCACCGAGCGCCTTGACCTCGTTGTAGTCGCGAGCCCAGACGGCACTCTTCAGATCCGGCGGCGGGCCGGGGCGGAACTGGTCGACTCGATCGAGCACCCAGCAGCGCGCCGGGGGCAAGTCGGCATTCGCCGGAACGACCGTCGGCACGTAGTTGCCGGGACTGGTGACCGGTCGGTAGAAGACCGGTGCCGCCCCGGTCGGAGCCCGCAGCGCGAGGATGCCGGCCACGGCCTTCTCGCCCAGCGCGATGCCGTCCGCCTTGGCCGCGCCGTCGGGCACGGTGGCCAGCGCCGCCTGGTAGGCCGCGTCGATTGCAGCGTCCTGCGTTGTGGCCATGCGCGTCAGTACAGCGCGGTTGACCGCCGCCACGGCTGCGTCGATCGAGGCGCCGGCCGGAGCCTCCAGCTTCAGGTACCCGGCCTGCGGGTAGCGCTTGGTGATCGCATTGACCGCCTCGAAGACGGACACCTGGATCAGGGCCATCGGGGCCTGGCCCCAAGGCCCGCCCTGGTGGGCCACGGTAATCTCACTTGCCTTGAGATTCCAGTCGGTGACCACGTCGGCCTGGGCCGCGGCGGCGGACAGCAACGCAAGAAACAACACGCCCTGGGTCCAGCGGTTCATCGTGGTCATTGCATTCTCCTGATAGCGCTTGGGGGCGGCGCTGGTGTCACCGCGGTGCCCACATCGAAGCCCGCGCGAAATGCTGCTCCTGCAAGCCGTGCGTCGCAAGGCTGCAAAGGTAGGGGTAAGCCACCAGGCGATCGGCTGAAAGTTGCGTTTCGCGACCCACTTGGCAACTTCCTTGCCGACCTCGGCGTCATGTTCGCCCCATGTTTGCACGCGTATGCCGAGGATAGGTCGTTCAAAGGCTCGCTTTCCGTGGTGCAAGGGTGGCCAGACCCGGCTAAGCCTCGTCAGTCGAGGCGCGGATTGCTGTGTTTGTGGTCGACAGCGACCTGCCCCGCACACCGACGGGGCCGCCGAAGTGCGTCTGTCATGGCGGTCGAGCACGGGTGAACGCCGATCATCAGGCCGCTCGCAGCGCTTGCCCACACGCTGGCGCGCCCGGCAGCGCGCAAGCCCGTAGACCCAGGGGCGTGAGGATCATCTCGACGGCCGGCGCTCCCAGGATCGCAGCGATGATGTTGGCCTGCCGCAAAGCCGCCTGCGATGAGCGACAGCAGATGGCCGCCGGCCGGCGTCAAGGCCATGCATCATGGCGCGGTGCAGATCAATGCGCGATGCGTGATCGCGCTCACTCCAAAGTGGCCGCAGGTCGACAGCGTGCGATCAGAGGCGCGCTACGGCGTTGACGACGACCGCTGCGGCGCCGAGTTCGCGTTGCTGGTCGACGCGCGCTGGCAGCGACGCGGTGTGGGGGCCTGGGCGATGCGTCCGCTGCAGCACGCCGCCGCACGCTCGGGTCTGCAATGGCTGCACGGCGATGTGTTGGCGGGCAATGCGCCGATGCTGGGGTTGATGCGACGCTGCGGCTTGGCGCTGAGCCCCGACCCGGACGACGACGGCTTGGTGCAGGCGCAGCGGTGGCTGTGGCCTAACGAGGGCGATGCGCCGCCGCTGCACCTTCGGCGCAGCGTGCGGTCGTGGCTGCGGCACCCGCTGTCGCGCGTCACGGCCGTTGCGACCAGCGCAGCGAGATGACGCGCCGCTGAGGCCAAGGTGAGCGCGACCGCCTCGATGCACCTGCCGCGCGCTCACCCACAGCGCGCGCCGTCTCAGGCAGCAGGCCCTTCGGCGACCAGCCAGCGCGCCAACAGGGCCTGCAGATCGCTGCGACGGAAGGGTTTGCCGAGATGGTCGTCCATGCCGGCGGCGAGACAGCGCTCGCGGTCGCTGCTGAAGGCGTTGGCGGTGAACGCGATGATGGGCAGGCGGCGCAGGTCGGGACGAGGGGGCCGCTGGCCCTCCAGACGGCGCATCTGCGCCGCGGCCTGGAAGCCGTCCATCACCGGCATCTGGCAGTCCATCAGAACCAGATCGAAGTGCTGACTGCCGAAGTGCAGCAGCGCTTCCTCACCGTTGGCTGCGCGCACCACCGTGCAGCCAAGGTCGCACAGCATTGCGCACGCGATCTCGGCGTTGACGTTGTTGTCCTCGGCCAGCAGCACGTGCGCGCCACCTACGCGCCGTGGCGTGGCCTGTTCGCCCGTGGGTGTGGTCACCGTCGGCGCCGAGCTCGGCGGCAGCTGCAGGGCTTCGCGCCAGGCCGCTTCGGTGACAGGCTTGGGCAGCCATGCGTCGACGCCCGGCTCGACAGGACCATCCGCTCCCGCCAACGCGCTGATCGGCACCAGCTTGATCAGGCGCGGCTTGGTGCCGATGCACGCGTCTGCCCAGCGACGTGCAAGCGCAGATGCGTGCGTGGGGTTATCGGGCGCGGCATACACCACCACATCGAAGTTGTCGGCATCGCCGCCGCGGGCGAGCCGGTCAGTCACCTCCGAGGCATCGAGTGCGGTCTGCGCAACCGAGCCGCTGCGCTCGAGCACGCGCAGGGTCGCGGCGCGTGCCGCTGCCTGCGGCTCCAACAGCAGCACGCGCAGGCCCCGCGGTGAGACCTGTGTGCCGTCCGGTTGCGGTGCATCCGCTGCAAGCTCGAGCGGCAGCGTGATCCAGATGGTCGTGCCGGCCTGCTCGCGGCTTTCAATGCCCACGCTGCCGCCCATCAGCTCGGCCAGCTGGCGGGTGATCGCCAGTCCGAGCCCGGTGCCGCCGTACTTGCGCGTGGTGGAGCTGTCGCCCTGGGTGAAGGCAGAGAACAGGCGCGACTGTGCCTGGATCGGGATGCCGATGCCGGTGTCCGACACGCTGAAGCGCAACACGGTCGGCACTCCTTGCGCTCCGTCCGCTCCTTGCCCACCGCCTTGCCTGTCAACGCACAGGACGATCTCGCCCGCAGACGTGAACTTGACGGCGTTGCTGACCAGGTTGACCAGCCCCTGGCGCAGACGATGCGGGTCGCCCCAGCACCAGGCCGGCACGTCCGGCGCGATGTTGCAGACGAGTTCGATTCCCTTGACCTGCGACGCCTCGGCCCACTGCACCACCACGTCCTCGGCCACGCGCGCCGGACTGAAGGGCAGCCGCTCGGCCTCTAGCCGCCCGGCCTCGATCTTCGCCAGATCGAGGACGTCGTTGAGCAGGTGCAGCATCACGTCGGCCGAGGACCGCAGCGTGCGCGCCAGATGCCGCTGCCGTGGTGACAGCGGCGTCGACAGCAGCAGGTCGGCCATTCCGCTGACGCCGTTCATCGGCGTGCGGATCTCGTGGCTCATGTTGGCCAGGAAGTCGGACTTGGCTCGGCTCGCAGCTTCGGCCGCAGTACGGGCCTCGGCCATCTCTTG
>JANNBZ010000236.1:0-27431 GCA_031386065.1 Burkholderiales bacterium | reverse complement strand
GGCTGCTCTCCTAATTTCTGGTTGATGTTTGTGGGGGGGGTTGTGATTTTGTAGTTTATTTAACTCGCGAGGGTGGCGCTAACTGCTTTTTTGACCCGGTGTTGGCCCCCTCCCCCCGTGGTTGTGGGTTTGGGTGTGGCCAACGCACGCAGACGGGCCCACATCGAAGAGCCCTCACCCCCACCCTCTCCCAGAGGGAGAGGGAGCAACACCCGGAACGCGCGACACCCGCTCCACCTGCCCCTATTGCGGCGTCGGCTGCGGCGTGATCATCGAAGCCAGCGGCGATGACATCACCGGCGTGCGCGGTGACCCCGACCACCCGGCCAACTTCGGCCGCCTGTGCACCAAGGGCAGCACGCTGCACCACACCGCGAGTCGCGTGATCGCGCTGCAAACGCGCCTGCTGCATCCGCAAATCCGCACCCGCCGCGAACAGGCACCCCAGCGCGCGACCTGGGACGCCGCGCTCGACCTGGCGACCGAGAAATTTCACGCCGTCATTCGCGACCACGGCCCCGACGCGGTGGGCTTCTACATTTCAGGCCAGTTGCTGACCGAGGACTACTACGTCTTCAACAAGCTGGCCAAGGGACTGGTAGGCACCAACAACGTCGACACCAACTCGCGCCTGTGCATGAGCAGCGCGGTGGCCGGCTACAAGCTCACGCTGGGGGCCGACGCGCCACCCGCCTGCTACGACGACCTGGGGCTGGCGAGCACGCTGTTCATCGCCGGCTCGAACACCGCCTTTGCGCACCCGATCCTGTTTCGCCGCATCGAGGACGCGAAGCGCGCCAACCCCGCGTTGAAGATCATCGTGGCCGACCCGCGCCGCACCGAAACCGCCGACGCGGCCGACCTGTTCCTGCCCCTGCTGCCCGGCACCGACGTGGCGCTGTTCAACGGCATGCTGCACGTGATGCTGTGGGAAGGCCTGGTCGACATGGCCTACATCGCCGCCCACACCAGCGGCTTCGAAGCGCTGCGCCAGCGTGTGCGCGAAGACACGCCGAAAGCGGTGGCGGCGGTGTGTGGCCTGAGCGAAGAAGCCATCGTCGACGCAGCGCGTCTGTTCGCGCGCGGGCCGACTCTGTCGCTGTACTGCCAGGGCCTGAATCAGAGCAGCAGCGGCACCGCGAAGAACGCGGCCCTGATCAACCTGCACCTGGCCAGCGGGCAGATCGGCAAGCCGGGCGCGGGGCCCTTTTCACTCACCGGCCAGCCGAATGCGATGGGCGGGCGCGAGGTCGGCGGCCTGGCCAATTTGCTGAGTGCGCACCGCGATCTGGCCAACCCCGCGCACCGCGCCGAAGTGGCGGCGCTGTGGGGCGTCGACGACGTGCCGGCGAAGCCCGGCAAGACGGCGGTCGAGATGTTCGAGGCAGCCGCCGACGGTGAAATCAAGGCACTGTGGATTGCTTGCACCAACCCCGCCCAGTCGATGCCCGATCAGGCCACCGTGCGCCGCGCCTTGCAACGCGCCGAGTTCGTGGTGGTGCAAGAGGCCTATGCGCACACCGCGACCTGCGCCTACGCCGACCTGCTGCTGCCCGCCACCACCTGGGGCGAGAAGAACGGCACCGTCACCAACAGCGAACGCCGCATCAGCCGCGTGCGCCCGGCGGTGTCACCCCCCGGGCATGCCTGCGACGACTGGGCCATCGCGACCGCGTTCGCGCAGCGGCTCGAAGCCCGGCTGCGGCCGGGTCTGCCGTCGTTGTTCGATTACCCAACGCCCGAATCGGTGTGGGCGGAACACCGCGAATCCACGCGCGGCCGCGACCTCGACATCACCGGCCTGAGCTACGCGCAACTGGCCAGCGCACCAGCGCAGTGGCCGTTTCCGCAAGGCGCGGCCACGGGCAAGGCGCGGCTGTACGAAGACGGTGTGTTCCCCACC
The DNA here is from genome assembly GCA_031386065.1 of Burkholderiales bacterium. Lineage (GTDB taxonomy): Bacteria > Pseudomonadota > Gammaproteobacteria > Burkholderiales > Burkholderiaceae_C > JANYJJ01. Next base: position 25,528 of record JANNBZ010000236.1, on the reverse strand, counting down.
GCCGACGGCCGCGCGAAGTTTGCCGACGTGGGCTACACGCGCGTGGCCGAGCCGCGCGACGCGCGCTACCCGTTCTCGCTCAACACCGGGCGGCTGCGTGACCAGTGGCACGGCATGAGCCGAACCGGCAGCGTGGGCCGCCTGTTCGGTCATGTGCCCGAGCCGTCGCTCGACATGCATGTGCAAGACATGGCGCGCCAGAAGCTGGTCGACGGCGACCTGGTGCACGTCACCTCGCGGCGCGGCTCCATCGTGGTGCCGGTGCGCGCCAGCGCGCAGGTCGGCGCGGCGCAGGCCTTCATGGCGATGCACTGGGGCGAGGAATTTCTGTCGGGCAGCAGCAGCACCGGCGAGCGGCTGAGCGGCGTCAACGCGCTCACCTCGCCGGCGTTCTGCCCGCTGTCGAAACAGCCCGAGCTGAAGCACGCGGCCGTGAAGATCCTGAAGGCCGAACTGCCGTGGCGCCTGCTGGCGGTGGCATGGCTGCCGGCCGAGCGCGCGCTGCTGGCGCGCGAGCAGTTGCGCGCGCTGATGCCGGCGTTCGCGTTCGCGTCCATCGTGCCGTTCGGTCGCGAACGCAGCGGCGTGCTGTTCCGCGCCGCCGCGCACGACGCCGCCCCCGAAGCCTTGCTGCTGCGCATCGAAGGCATGCTCGGCCTGGGCGGCGCCGAGGTGCTGCACTACGCCGACACACGGCGCGGCCAGCGGCGCAGCATGCGGCTCGAATCGCACGCCGGCGGTGCCCGGCTGGAAGGCTTCATGCTGGCCGGCGACATCAGCGCCGAAGCCTGGGTGAAGACCCTGCTGCAAGACGAATTGCCGGCGCAGGCCTACGGCCGCTTGCTGCTGTCGCCGGGCGCCAAGGCGCCGCTCGCGGTCACGCCGCGCGGTCGCCAGGTGTGCAGTTGCTTCGACGTCAGCGAGCGTCAGATCGAAGCGGCGCTCGAACACGTGGAAGGCTCGTCCGACCAACGACTGATGCGGGTGCAGGATCAATTGCGCTGCGGCACCAATTGCGGCTCGTGCCTGCCCGAACTCAAGCGCATCGTGCGTTTGCACCCATTGGCGGCGTGACCGAGGCACAGAGGCCTGAAAATTGCGTTTGTCCGGACACTGGAACCCGAATGAGCATCGCCCCCTACATCAAGGAAATCGGCCGCGGCAAGGAAGGCGCACGCTCGCTGACGCAGGCGCAGGCCTACGACCTGATGAGCCAAGTGCTGGACGGCCGCGTGACCGACCTCGAAGTCGGTGCCTTCTGCATCGCGATGCGGATCAAGGGCGAATCGACCGTCGAACTGGCAGGCTTCCTCGAAGCGACACAGGAACGCTGCGTGCCGATCCCGGCCGCCGCGCACCGGCACAACGCAGTGGTGCTGCTGCCCTCGTACAACGGTGCACGCAAGCTGCCGAACCTGACCGCGCTGCTCGCGCTGCTGCTGGCGCAGCACGGCATCTCGGTGCTGGTGCACGGCCCCGGCACCGACCCGGGACGCATCACCACGGCCGACATCTTTCACGACCTGGGCTTGCCTGTGGCGCACAGCGCGGCCGACATGGGCCACGCCTGGGCACGCCGCGAGCCGGTGTTCATGGCCACCGACACGCTGTGCCCGCCGTTGTCGCGCCTGCTCGATGTGCGCCGCGTGATCGGTCTGCGCAACCCCGGCCACACGGTGGCGAAACTGCTGGACCCGACGCGCGGCGGCGCGGCGCTGCGCGTGGTCAACCATACGCACCCCGAATACGCGGCGGCGCTGACGGGTTTTCTGCAGCACACCGGCGCGAGCGCGATGCTGATGCGCGGCACCGAAGGCGAGCCGGTGGCCGACCCGAGGCGGCTGCCGCGGCTCGACGTGTTCACCCACGGCGTGCTGCGGCCGGACTTGTCATTGCCCGCGAAGGAAGGTGTGCTGACCGAACTGCCGGTTCTGCCGCGCGCCATCGACGCGGCCACCACGGCGGTCTACATCCAGTCGGTGGTCAGCGGGCAAACGCCGGCACCGGCACCGCTGACGCAACAGGTCGATTGCATTCGCGCCGCGCTGCGGGCAATGGACCAACACCCGCTGCAGGAAAAGTCCGCATGAACGCCCCCCAAGCCATCGTGAAGCTGGTTGGCGCCGGCCCCGGCGACCCGGAGTTGCTGACCCTCAAAGCGGTCCGTGCGATCCGCGCCGCCACCGTGCTGCTGGTCGACGACCTGGTCGGCGACGGCGTGCTTCGATTCGCGCGCAAGGGCGCCCGCATCGTGCACGTGGGCAAGCGTGGTGGCTGTGCCAGCACGCCGCAGGCCTTCATCGAAAAGCTGATGCTGGCCGAAGCACTGAAGGGCGAGCGCGTGGTGCGGCTGAAAGGTGGCGACCCGATGCTGTTCGGCCGCAGCGGTGAAGAGATCGAGCACCTGCAAGCGCACGGCGTGCAGGTGGAGGTGATCAACGGCATCACGTCCGGCCTGGCCGCCGTCACGTCGCTGGGGGTGTCGCTGACCCACCGCGAGCACGCCCACGGTGTGATGTTCGTGACTGGCCACGCGCGCGCCGACGCCAGCGCGCTGCACTGGCCCACGCTGGCGGTCTGCGCTGCGCAAGGCATCACGCTGGTGATCTACATGGGCATCGCCACGGTCGACGCGCTGCAGGCCGGCCTGCTGCAAGGCCTGGCCGCGCACACGCCGGTGGCGGTGGTGCAGCACGCCAGCCTGCCGCAGCAGCGGCACCTCGTCTGCAAGCTGAACGAACTGGCCGGCACGGTGCACGCAAACGACATCGGCAGCCCGGCGATCATCGTCGTGGGTGACGTGTTGCACGGGCTGCAAAACCTGGCGGCGAAAGCTCTGGCCGCACTCGCTGCCTGAAGCAGCGCCGCTGGCGGGCGGCCACGGGATGCCAGCGAACGACTTCGCCGACAGCACGCTCTGCATCGGCCTCGGGTTTGCCGGAGGTCAGTGATTTCCCCCGCCCTGCGCCCTTGTTCCGACCCTTCGCTTGAACTACATTCGCATTGATTGACCGTTGGGTCAACGAATGGAAGGTGCGACATGTCAGGGGCGACGATGACTGAAGACACACCGGTTCTGATCCAGCGCGAAGGCACGGTGCTGACGCTGGTGCTGAACCGCCCGAAGGCGCTGAATAGCTTCACCGGCGCGATGCACGATGCGCTGATTGCGGCGTTGCACGCAGCGCGCGACGACGCCAGCGTGCGCTGTGTGGTGCTGACCGGTGCGGGCCGCGCTTTCTGCGCCGGGCAAGACCTGTCCGATGTCGAGATCGCACCCGACCTGCGGCCCGGTGCGGTGCAGATAGACATCGGCGCGCTGATCGAGGCGCGCTACAAACCGCTGGCGCTGCTGCTGCACGACTTTCCGGTGCCGGTGATCGCGGCCGTCAACGGCGTGGCGGCGGGCGCGGGCGCGAACGTGGCACTGAACTGCGACCTGGTGCTCGCGGCCCGTTCGGCAAGCTTCATCCAGGCGTTCTCGAAGATCGGCTTGATCCCCGACGCCGGCGGCACCTGGCTGCTGCCTCGGCTGGTGGGGCGCGCCAACGCGATGGCGCTGGCGCTGCTGGGCGACAAGCTGCCGGCCGACGAGGCGCAGCGCATCGGCCTGATCTGGCGCTGTGTGGACGACGCCCTGCTGATGACCGAAGTGCAGGCCCTGGCGCAGCGGCTGGCGGCATTGCCGTCGCGCGCGCTGGCCGAGACGCGGCGCGCGTTCAGCGCGGCCGACCGCATGCCGCTGGCCGATGCGCTGAGCATGGAGGCCGATGTGCAACGCCGTCTGGGCAGCAGTGGCGACTACGTCGAAGGCGTGTCGGCGTTCTTCGAGAAGCGCGCCGCAGTGTTCAGCGACCGCTGACTTGCTGACTCGATGACATGAACGCACCCGACCCGCAAGGCGTGGCCGAAGCCACGCGCGACCGCATGTTTGCCAACGACGCAGCGGCGAAGCTGTTGGGCATGTGCGTCACCGCCATCGGACCGGGCACGGCCACGGTGACGATGCCGGTGCGCCCCGACATGCTGAACGGCTTCGGCATCTGCCAGGGCGGGCTGATCACCACGCTGGCCGACACCGCCTTCGCCTATGCCTGCAACGCCTTCGGTGCGGTCACGGTCGCCTCGGGGTTCGATGTCGAATTGCTGGCGCCGGGCCACGACGGCGACCTGTTGACGGCGCAGGCGCTGCAGGTGTCGCAAGCCGGCCGCAGCGGTGTCTACGATGTGGCCGTGAGCAACCAGAACGGCCAGCGCATCGCACTGTTTCGCGGCCGCTCGCACCGGCTGAGTCGCCAGCCCGCCGACGCGACCTCGGCCCCAGCCCCTGCCCCCGCAGGTTGATCCATGGCACGGCCCCGCTCTGCAGCGTTCGACATCAACCGCGAGACCATCGTGCGCACCGCCGCGCGGCTGTTCGCGCAGGCCGGCTACCCCGGCACCACGATGAACGACATCGCGCGCGAATGCGGCATCTCCAAGCCGCTGCTGTACCACTACGTGAGCGACAAATACCAGTTGCTGCTGGAGATCTGCGACTCGCATGTGAGCCGCCTCGAAGGGCTGGTGGCCGAGATCGCCGCCAAGCGCTTGTCGGCCGAGCAGCGGCTGCGTCTGCTGATCGCCCGCTTCGTCGAGGAGTACGCCGAGGCGCGCCACGACCACGGCGTGTTGACGCAGGACGTGAAGTTCCTGAGCGACGCAGACCGAGCGCGCGTGTTGGTCAAGGAGCGCCGCGTGGTCGATGCGTTCGCGCGGGCCATCGGCGCCGCGCGGCCCGAGCTGAAAAGCGCCGCCCTCGACAAGCCGCTGACCATGCTGCTGTTCGGCATGATCAACTGGATGTTCACCTGGTTGCGACCCGACGGCGCGCTCAGCCACGAACAGATGGCGCCGGTGGTGGCCGACCTGTTTCTCGGCGGCCTGGCCGCCGTGCGCCCACCGGCCGCCACGCCACCCGCTGCGTCTTCAGCCCTTCCTTCTTCACTCACCCTGTCTTGAGGAGACTCTGCCCATGAAACACCGCTTCAACCTGCTTGCCGCTGCCCTGTTGGCATTCGCCGGCGCGGCCCACGCCGATATCAACGTCGGCGTCACCGTGTCGGCCACCGGCCCGGCCGCGTCGCTGGGAATCCCCGAGAAAAACACCATCGCGCTGATGCCCAAGACCATCGCCGGGCAGAAGGTGAACTACATCGTGCTCGACGACGCCTCGGACACCACGGCGGCGGTCAGCAACACGCGCAAGCTGATCACCGAGAACAAGGTCGACGTGATCATCGGCTCGACCACCACGCCGAACTCGCTGGCGATGATCGACGTGGTGTCCGAGAACCAGACGCCGATGATCTCGATGGCCGCGTCGGCCCGCATCGTCGAGCCGCAGGATGCCAAGCGGCGCTGGGTTTTCAAGACGCCGCAGAACGACATCATGATGTCGCTGGCGATCGTGCAGCACATGGCCGATGCGGGCGTGAAGACCGCCGGCTTCATCGGTTTTGCCGACGCCTACGGCGAAGGCTGGTTCCAGGAATTCAGCAAGATCGCCGCCATCAAGGGCGTGCAGGTGGTGGCCAGTGAGCGCTACGCGCGCGCCGACACCTCGGTGACCGGGCAGGTGTTGAAACTGATCGCCGCCAAGCCCGACGCGGTGCTGATCGCCGGCTCGGGCACGCCGGCCGCGTTGCCACAGAAAACACTGAAAGAGCGCGGCTACGCCGGCAAGTACTACCAGACGCACGGGGTCGCGAACAACGACTTCCTGCGGGTCGGCGGCAAGGATGTCGACGGCACCTTCCTGCCGTCGGGCCCGGTGCTGGTGGCCGACCAATTGCCCACCGGTCACCCGCTGAAGAAGTCGGCGCTGGCCTATGTGGCGGCGTACGAAGCGGCCTACGGCAAGGGCTCGGTATCGACCTTCGGGGGCCACGCCTGGGACGCCGGCCTGCTGATGTCGGTGGCAGTGCCAGTGGCGCTGAAGAAGGCCCAGCCGGGCACGCCGGCCTTCCGCGCAGCCCTGCGCGATGCGCTTGAATCGGTGAAAGACCTGCACGGCGCGCACGGCGTGTTCAACATGTCGGCCACCGACCATCTGGGCATGGACCAGCGCGCCCGCGTGATGGTGAAGATCGAGAACGGTGCGTGGAAGTACCAGCCTTGATCCGATCCCTATCAGCACATTGAAGAAGGGGCCTGCGGGCCCCTTTATCATTCGCGCCCATGCATGAATTCGACGCGGTGATCATCGGCGCGGGTGCCGCCGGTCTGCACTGCGCCGGCATCGCGGGTCAGCTCGGCCTGAAGGTGCTGCTGATCGACCACGCCGACAAGGTGGCCGAGAAAATCCGCATCTCCGGCGGTGGCCGCTGCAACTTCACCAACCGCGACACCGCACCGGCCAACTTCCTGTCGGCCAATCCGCACTTCTGCCGTTCGGCGTTGGCGCGCTACACGCCGCAGGACTTCATCGAACTGATGCAGCGTCACCGCATCGCGTTCCACGAAAAGCACAAGGGCCAGCTGTTTTGCGACGGGTCCAGCGACGAGGTCATCCAGATGCTGCTGGCCGAATGCCGGCTCAGCGGCGTCACGCACTGGCAGCCCTGCGCGGTCGGCGAAATACGCCATGGCGCAGACGGTTTCGCCATCGCGACCGACCGTGGTGCGGCACGCGCACGGCGGCTGGTCATCGCGTCCGGCGGTTTGTCAATTCCGAAGATCGGCGCCAGCGACTTCGGCTACCGCCTGGCCCGCCAGTTCGGGCACCGCATCGTCGAAACACGGCCGGCCCTGGTGCCGCTGACGTTCGACGCCGCGGAGTGGGCGCCCTTCGTGCCGCTGGCCGGCTTGTCGCTGGAAGCACGCGTGCAGGCTGGCAACGGCGCCACGCGCGGCGAATTTGTAGAGGATCTGCTGTTCACGCACCGAGGCCTCAGCGGCCCGGCGGTGCTGCAGATCTCCAGCTTCTGGCAACCTGGCACGGCGCTCGACCTCGACCTGGCGCCAGGCCACGACCTGGCCGCGCTGCTGACCCAGGCCAAGCACACCTCGCGCCGCAAGCTGGCCAACGAGCTGGGCGAGCTGATCCCGCGCCGTCTCGCTGACGCATGGCTGAGCGCTCAGCCTGCGCCGGCCGATTCGCTGGCGGACCGGCCGCTGGCGGAAGTGCGCGACCGCGACCTTCAGCAGCTCGCGAGCGGCTTGAAACAGTGGCTGCTGCGGCCTTCGGGCACCGAGGGCTACCGCAAGGCCGAGGTCACCGCCGGCGGCGTGGACACCCGCGAGCTGAGCTCGACCAGCCTGGAGAGTCGCCGCACGCCCGGTCTGCACTTCATCGGCGAGGTGGTCGATGTGACCGGCTGGCTCGGCGGCTACAACTTCCAGTGGGCCTGGGCCAGCGCCGCGGCCTGCGCGCGGGCGATGGCGGCCGCTTACGCCGGCTGAAGCGTCGGGTTGCGAGGCGCGTCGCCAGCGGGCTATAATCCCGCTCTTTGCTGGCAACCCCGCGCCGCGATCAGAGCCCGTCGAAAAGCTTCAGCGTTACCGCGGAGCCTCTGATGCGCTGACACCGAGCGCTCCATTTCAGGATTTAACCGTTACATGACTACGATTCGCGTCAAAGAAAACGAGCCGTTCGACGTTGCACTGCGCCGCTTCAAGCGCACGATCGAAAAGCTCGGCCTGCTGACCGACCTGCGTGCGCGTGAGTTCTACGAGAAACCCACCGCCGAACGCAAGCGCAAGAAGGCCGCCGCAGTCAAACGCCACTTCAAGCGCGTTCGCAGCATGCAGTTGCCGAAGAAGCTGTTCTGATTTTTCCCGGATTGAGCCGCGTGTGCTCAAGCCCAAAGAGCCCGCGCGCTGACGCGGGTTTTTTTGCGGGTTTTTTTATGCGGGTCGCTTGATCCCCGCCCGACTGCTGACGAGGTCGCCATGAGCCTGAAAGACCGCATCACCGAAGACATGAAGAGCGCCATGCGCGCAAAAGACGCGCCGCGCCTGCTGACCATCCGCGGCTTGCTGGCCGCCTGCAAGCAGCGCGAGGTCGACGAACGCATCGTGCTGGACGACGCCGCCGTGATCGCCATCGTCGACAAGCTCATCAAGCAGCGCAAGGATTCGATCACGCAGTTCACGGCCGGCAACCGGCTCGATCTGGTCGAGAAGGAAGCCGCCGAACTGGCCGTGCTCGAGGCCTACCTGCCGCAGCGCCTGAGCAGCGACGAGATCGCCGCTGCCGTCGCCGGCATCGTCGCTGAACTGGGCGCCAGCGGCCCGTCCGACATGGGCAAGGTGATGGCCGCCGTGAAGGTGCAACTGGCCGGCAAGGCCGACATGAGCCAGGTGTCGGCGGCCGTGAAACAGGCGTTGAGCCGCTGAGCCGCTGAGCCGCTGAGCCACCAGACCCCCGCATGTCGCAGATTCCACCGATTCAACCGATCGCCGACGACGTGTGTGTGGCCGGCCAACTCGACCCCGAGGCCATGACCTGGGCTGCGCAAAAAGGCTTTCGCAGCATCATCAACAACCGGCCCGACTTCGAAGGCGGGCCCGATCAACCGACCAGCCAGGCAATCGAGGCGGCAGCGCTGTCCCTGGGCCTGATGTACGTGCACCAGCCGGTCGGGCCGGCCTATCAATCGCCCGAAGAGGTTGCGCGCTTCGCGCAGTTGCTGAACAGCCTGCCGCGCCCCATCCTCGCGTTTTGCCGCACCGGCACGCGCTCCGGAAAGCTCTACCGCGCAGCCACCGGCGGTTGACCCGCTGCGGCATCGAGCATGCCGCCAGCGCCCGAAGTCATCAGAGCAAACACCCACGACGGCGCGCTCGGGCCAAACCTAGAATGCCTCGTCACCAGCGCCCGCTCTGCGCGAGCGACGGCGCTCGGTTCGGCATCCACAGGCTTCTGGAGTAACGAGTGACCGCGCTGCTTTCCCTGTCCCGCCTGATCGACCGACTCAACACGCTGGTGGGGCGCTGGGTGGCCTGGCTGGTGCTCGCAGCGGTGCTGATCAGCGCCGCCAATGCCATCGTGCGCAAGGTGTTCAGCACCAGCTCGAACGCCTTCCTCGAAATCCAGTGGTATCTGTTCGCCGCGGTGTTCCTGCTGGCGGCGGGCTACACCCTGATGCGACAAGAGCACGTGAAGATCGACGTGGTGTCGGGCCGCTTCTCCAAGCGCACGCAGATCTGGATCGACATTTTCGGCATCTGCGTTTTCCTGCTGCCGTTCGTGGTGGTCGTGATCGACCTCAGCCTGCCGCTGGTGCTGCGCGCATATGCCACGCACGAGATGTCGTCCAACGCGGGCGGGCTGGTGCGCTGGCCGGTGTTCGCGATGCTGCCGCTGGGGTTTTTCCTGCTCGGCCTGCAAGGCGTCTCCGAGTTGATCAAGCGCCTCGCGTTCCTGCAAGGCCGGGTGCCCGACCCGACTCAAAAGACCCAGGGCAAAACACCCGAGGAGGAGCTGGCCGAGTTCCTGTTGCAAAAAGAAGTGGCCGCGCGTGAAGCCGTTGCTGCAGCCGCCGCCGCCCATGCATCAGGGGTCAAGAAATGATCGAATTCCTGACCGCCTACATGGCGCCGATCATGTTCGGCAGCCTGATCCTGTTCCTGCTGCTGGGCTACTCGGTGGCCTTCTCGCTCGGTGCGTGCGGCCTGTTCTTCGGCTTCATCGGTATCCAGCTCGGCATCCTGCCGGCGTCGCTGATGCAGGCGCTGCCGCTGCGCATCTTCGGCATCATGCAGAACGACACGCTGCTGGCGATTCCGTTCTTCACCTTCATGGGGCTGATCCTCGAACGCTCGGGCATGGCCGAAGACCTGCTCGACACCATCGGCCAGTTGTTCGGGCCGATCCGCGGCGGCCTGGCCTACGCGGTGATCCTGGTCGGTGCCATGCTGGCCGCCACCACCGGCGTGGTCGCTGCCTCGGTGATCTCGATGGGCCTGATCTCGCTGCCCATCATGCTGCGCTACGGCTACGACCGCCGCGTGGCCAGCGGCACCATTGCCGCGTCGGGCACGCTGGCGCAGATCATCCCGCCGTCGCTGGTGCTCATCATCCTGGCCGACCAGCTCGGCCGCAGCGTGGGCGACCTGTACAAGGGCGCCTTCATCCCCGGCTTCGTGCTGACCGGGATGTACCTCGGCTACATCCTGCTCATCAGCGTGATCCGCCCGGCCTGGGTGCCGGCACTGCCGCCCGAAGCGCGGACCATTCGCCAAGACGACGGCACACCCGGACTGCGCTCGCTGGGGGTGCTGACCGTGCTGTCGGTGGCACTGGCCCTGGCCTTCGCCAACAGCCGGCCTGAAACCACGCCGCTCGACGAGCTGATCGTGGTGTCGATGTGCGTGGGCGTGGGCACGGCCTTCTTGCTGGCAGTCGTCAACAAGACGCTGAAGCTGGGCTTGTTGTCGCGCATGGCCGAGCGGGTGACGTTTGTCTTGATCCCGCCGCTGGGGCTCATCTTCCTGGTGCTGGGAACCATCTTCCTCGGCATCGCCACGCCGACCGAGGGCGGTGCGATGGGCGCGGTGGGTGCGCTGGTGATGGCGCTCGCGCGGCGACGCATCGACCTGCGGCTGCTGCGCCAGGCAATGGACAGCACGATGAAGCTGTCGTGCTTCGTGCTGTTCATCCTGATCGGCTCGACCTCGTTCAGCCTGTCGTTCCAGGCGGTCGACGGCGCCAAATGGGTAGAGCACCTGCTGACCAGCCTGCCGGGCGGCCAGTTGGGTTTCCTGATCGTCGTCAACATCCTGATCTTCCTGCTCGCGTTCTTCCTCGACTTCTTCGAGCTCTCCTTCATCATCATCCCGCTGATCGCGCCGGTGGCCGACAAGCTGGGCATCGACCTGGTGTGGTTCGGTGTCCTGCTGGCGGTGAACATGCAGACCTCGTTCATGCACCCGCCGTTCGGCTTCGCGCTGTTCTACCTGCGCAGCGTGGCGCCGACCAACGACTACACCGACAAGATCACGAACCGACCCGTGGCCAAGGTCACCACCGGGCAGATCTACTACGGCGCGATCCCGTTCGTGATCATCCAGGTGGTGATGGTCGGCATGATCATCGCCTTCCCCGGCCTGGTGTCGCGCGGCGGCGGAGTCGAAGCAACGATCGATGCCGACAAGGCCCTGCAGCAGATGCAGAACAAGCAGAACGCCGACGACGCGGCGGCGGCGGGCGGTGCGCTCCCGCCTGCCCTGTCGGCGTCGGCGGTGCTGCCCGGCAAGCCGGCAGCGTCGGCGGCGCCCGAGGTGTCTGCCACCGACGACGACCCGATGAAGGCGTTGCAGCAGGCGGTCGAGAAAGACAAGAAGCCCTGAACGAAACAGCCACAAAAAAGCCCCGCCTGAGCGGGGCTTTTCAGTTCGGCGACGCGGTCGCCGCCGTTACAGCTTCACGCTTTGCATGTAACGGTCGAAGGTCGACTCGGTGAAGCGGAACCACAGGTTCTGGTCGCGCCGGAAGGCGGCGTAGTCGTCGTAGACCTTTTTCCAGTTGGCGTTCTTGCCGTTCAGTTCTTCGTACAGGCTCATCGACTCCTTGAAAGCGGCGTCCATCACAGCCTTCGGGAACGGCAGCACCTGCACCTTCGAGGCCACCAGATCCTTCAGCGCCTGCGGGTTGCGGGCGTCGTACTTGGCCTGCATGTCGACGTGCGCATAAGCCGATGCCGACTCGATGATGGCCTTGTACTCTGGCGACAGCGCTTCGAAGGCCTTGGTGTTGATCATGATGTCCAGCTGCGGACCGCCCTCCCACCAGCCGGGGTAGTAGTAGAACGGCGCCACCTTGTTGAAACCGAGCTTCTTGTCGTCGTACGGGCCCACCCACTCGGCCGCGTCGATGGTGCCCTTTTCCAGCGCCTGGTAGATCTCGCCACCAGGAATGTTCTGCGGCACGGCACCCATGCGCTCAAGCACCTTGCCGGCAAAGCCGCCGATGCGCATCTTCAAGCCCTTGATGTCGTCCAGGCCCTTGATTTCCTTGCGGTACCAGCCGCCCATCTGCGCGCCCGTGTTGCCACCGGGGAAGTTGATGATGTTGTACTTGGCGTAGAACTCGCGCATCAGCTTGAGGCCGTTGCCTTCGTACATCCAGGCGGTCATTTGCCGCGAGTTCAGGCCGAACGGAATGGCGCAGCCGATGGCAAAGGTTTCGTCCTTGCCGAAGAAGTAGTACGGCGCGGTGTGCGCCACCTCCACCGTGCCGCCCTGCACACCATCGACGACGCCGAAGGCCGGCATCAACTCGCCGGCGGCGTGGGTCGAGATCTGGAACTTGCCGCCCGTCATGTCGCTGACCTTCTTGGCGAACACCTCGGCCCCGCCAAAGATCGTGTCCAGCGACTTCGGAAAGCTGGACGCCAGGCGCCAACGCACGTTGGCCTGCGCGTGCACGATGGCAGGCGCGACGCCGGCGGCGAGCACGCCAGCCAAACCGGTTTGTCGAATGAAGGAACGACGTTCCATTGCAAATCTCCTGTGGTGATGCGGGGAAAAAAACGATCGCGCCGCATTCTAGAAGTGCGCTTCCGCCGCCATGACAGGGACTTACCCGTGAGAAAACGCAGCGCGATTTCGGTGCGCGCGCAGCGTTGCCCCGCTTCAGCTGCCGGCGATCTTCATGCGCTCGATCAGCACCGAACCGGTGGTCTTGCCGCCCATCGTGTACGCATCGGCACCAATCGCCTGCAGGCCCTTGAACATCTGCTTCAGGTTGCCCGCGATGGTGATTTCGTTGACCGGGTGCGAGATGCGTCCGTTCTCGACCCAAAAGCCCGCCGCGCCGCGCGAGTAGTCACCGGTCACGTAGTTGACGCCCTGCCCCATCAGCTCGATCACGAACAGCCCGCGGTGCAGCTTGCGCAGCATCGCGTCGAGGTCGTCGCCGGCTTGCGTCAGGCGGCTGCTCAGCACCAGGTTCTGCGATCCACCGGCGTGCCCGGTGGTCGGCATGCCGAGTTTGCGGCCCGAATAGGTCGACAGAAAGTAGCCCTGCACCACACCGCCCTGCACCACGCTGCGCGCACGCGTGAGCACGCCTTCGTCGTCGAACGGCGAACTGGCCTTGCCGCGCAGCAGGTGCGGGTCTTCGGCAATGTCGATGTGCGGCGGCAGCACCTGCGTGCCCAGGCTGTCGAGCAGGAAGCTCGACTTGCGGTACAACGCGCCACCGCTGGTGGCCTGCACGTAAGCACCCAGCAGACCGGACGCGATGCTCGACTCGAACAACACCGGCACTTCGCAGGTCTTGGTTTGGCGTGATTTCAGCCGCGACAGCGCGCGCTCGGCGGCGTAGCGGCCCACCGCCTCGGGCGAGGCCAGTTCTTCGGGCGCACGCATCGAGGTGTACCAGGCGTCGCGCTGCATGTCGGGCCCGCCTCGGCCCGGGACCGAAGCGATCGGCGCCACCGACAGTGAATGCCGCGAACTCGCGTAGCCACCGCGAAAGCCCCGGCTGTTGCCCGAGATGAAGTGCGACTGCTGGGCCGACACGCCGGCGCCTTCGGAGTTGGTGACGCGCTTGTCCACCTCGAGCGCCGCCCGCTCGCAACGCATTGAAATGGCCGCCGCGTCAGCGGCGTCGATGGCCCACGGATGGAACAGGTCGAGGTCGCGTTGTGCCGCCTTGCCCATCGCCAGGTCGGCCACATCGGGCAGGCCGGCAGCCGGGTCTTCGGCGGTGAAGCGGGCAATGTCGTAGGCCGCACGCACCGTTTGTTCCAGGGCCGCACGCGAGAAGTCCGACGTGCTGGCATTGCCGCGCCGCTGGCCGAGGTAGACCGACACGCCCATCGACTTGTCGCGGTTGCGTTCCACGTTCTCGATCTCGCCCTTGCGCACCGACACCGACAGGCCGACGCCTTCCGATACTTCCGCGCCGGCGTCGCTTGCGCCCAGCGATTTGGCGAACGACAGCGCGTCGTCCACGAGCTGGCGAAACTGATCCGGCGAAAAGGAAAAACCGGTATTCGCCGACGCGGCGGAGGGAGAACGGGACATGGTGCGGGCGCTGGGCAGGCGCGGTTCTGAATCGCGATGAGACGAGCCGGCGGTCGCTTCGGCTCGATGGGTGGCGTGGAGGCCGGGCTATCATAACCAGCGGGGTTCTGGCCCTGCCGTGACCGCTGGATCACCTCATTTCGCTGCCGCCACTCCCATGCCCCGAAGCCCCGACGACACCTCTCAAGACGCACCGCCAGACGGCGCGGTGGACGTGGTGCGGCCGCAGTTTTTCGGCCGTGTCAGCAAGACGCAGTTGAAGAAAGCGTCGCACGATTTGCAGGACCTGGGCGAGGCGGTGGTCGCATTGCCCGACGACCGGCTGAACGGCCTGCCGATCGACGAGACCCTGCTCTACGCGATTCGCCAGTTCCGCAAGACGCGCAGCCACGAAGGCCGGCGCCGCCAGATGCAGTACATCGGCAAGCTGATGCGCCGCACCGACCCTGAGCCTCTGCGCGAAGCGGTGGCCGCGATGGACCTGGGCCACGCCAAGGATTCGCTGGCGCTGCACCAAGCCGAGCGCTGGCGGGCCGAGTTGGTGGCGGGCGACGAGGCCCTCACCGGCTGGACCGAAGCGCATCCGCACAGCGACGTGCAGCAACTGCGCAGCCTGGTTCGTGCCGCTCGCAAAGACGCCGCTGTCGAGCCCGAGAAACGCAGCGGCCGCGCCTATCGCGAGCTGTTCAAGTTCATTCGCGCGGCGATGCTGGAGCCGCAGGAATGAGACATCCCGTGTCAACCTGTTCGCGACGGGCCGCCGCGCCGGGCCGCCCCAAGCAAGGCACGACCCGCCCGGCGGGTCGATGGATGTACACGGCAATCGGGGTGCACCCATGACCGCCCTGGAACCGCTGCTCATCGGTCTGGTGTCGGTCAGCGACCGCGCGTCCAGCGGCGTCTACGAAGACAAGGGCGTTCCTGCCTTGCAGGCGTGGTTGCAGCGCGCCGTGCGCAACCCCATCACCTGGGAAACGCGGCTGATTCCCGACGAGGCCGAGGGCATCAGCGCGGCGCTGTGCGAGTTGGTCGACAGCGTCGGCTGCGATCTGGTGTTGACCACCGGCGGCACCGGCCCGGCCTTGCGCGATGTGACGCCCGAGGCCACGCTGGCGGTGGCCGACAAGTTGATGCCCGGTTTCGGAGAACAGATGCGCCAGATCAGCCTGAACTTCGTGCCCACCGCGATCCTGTCGCGCCAGGTGGCGGTGATCCGCAAGCAGGCACTGATCATCAACCTGCCGGGCCAGCCGAAGTCCATCGCCGAAACACTCGAAGGTCTGCCCACGGCACAGCCGCCGGTGCACGGCATCTTTGCGGCGGTGCCATATTGCGTCGACCTGATCGGCGGGCCTTACATCGAATGCGATGCGACGGTGTGCAACGCCTTCCGGCCCAAGTCTGCGCAGCGCGCGGCGCACGGATGAGCGTGCTGAACACACGCTCGCACCCCGCCTCACCGCGCTTCGCGGCCGTCGTCCTCGCGCTGGCGGTGGCAGCCGGACCGGCGCACGCCGCCGAGCCCAGCGTGGCGTTCACCGTCAACGCGAGCGACACGATGATCGGCTTGTCGAACTCGGTGCTGGTCTCGCCTGCCGCCTGGCGCGAGGTCGCCGCGCTGAACCGACTGCGCAGCCCGTACCGCATCAAGCCCGGCCAGGTGCTGGTGATTCCGCAGCGGTTGATGCGCTGGCAGGCCGTTCCGGTGGCGCTGGTGTCCAGCAGCGGCGACGTGCGCGTCAACGATGCCGTGGTCGCGGCCGGCAGCGCGCCGGTCACGCTCGCCGAAGGCCAGCGATTGCAGACCGGCGACAGCGGCTCGGCCGTGCTGGAGATGAGCGATGGCTCGCGTTTCAAACTGCCACCCAGCAGCCTGGCCGAGGTGATCAACAGCCGGCGCTACGCGGCGCGCGGCGGCGCCGCGACAGCCTCGGACAGCAGCCCCAGCACCGGCTTGTTCTCCGGCGTGTTGCGGGTGTTGAGCGGCTCGGTGGAAGTCTTCGCCAGCAAGCTGCAGCGCGCACGCCCGTTGGAGGTGACCACACCGACGGCGGTGGTCGGCGTGCGCGGCACCCATTACCGCGTCAGCTACGACGAGGCGGCCAACCGCGCCACCCGCACCGAGGTGCTGGAAGGCCAAGTGCGCGCCGACACCGCCGACGCTTCGGCCGGTGCCGACGTGGCGCGTGCGTTCGGCGCGCGGCTCGATGCCGAAGCCAAGCCGCCCGCTGTGGTGGCGCTGCTGGCGGCGCCGAACCTCGGCGGCGTCGCGTCGCGCTTCGAGCGGCCGCTGATCCGCTTCGCGTTCGAGCCCGCCGATGGCGCGGTGCGGGTGCAGGTGGCTGCCGATGCGAGCTTCGACGCCGTGGTCAGCGACCAGCGCGTGGCCGCCGGTGCCGAGGTGCGGCTGGCCGGCCTGCCCGACGGCGACTGGCAGCTGCGCGCTCGGCGCATCGACGGCCTGGGCATCGAGGGCTTCGACGCGGTGCGCGGCTTCGTGCTGAAGGCGCGGCCCGAGCCGCCACCGTCGCGCGCGCCGCGCGCCAACGCCAAGCAGCCGGTCGGTGCGGTCGAATTCGCGTGGGCCGAAAACCTGGAGGCGAAAAGCTATCGATTGCAGGTGTCGCGTGACGCAGCCTTCAAACGGCTCATCGTCGACCAAGGCGACATCACGACCAGCACGCTGAAGACCGAACTGCCTGCTGTCGGTGCGTACTTCTGGCGCCTGGCCAGCGTGCGCGCCAATGCCGACAGCGGTCCGTTCGGCGATGCGCTGGGCTTCGAGCTGAAGGCCCTGCCCGAGCCGCCGCTGGGCGGCGTCTCGGAAGACGGCACGCGGATCATGCTGAACTGGAGCGGCCGCCCGGGCGACCGCCAGCGCGTCGAGCTGGCTCGCGACGCGGCCTTCACCGCCATCGTGGCGCGCGCTGAGCTGGCCACGCCGCAGTGGTCGGTCGAGCCGGCCGCAGGCGCAGGCGACTATTACTTCCGCTACCAAAGCATCGAGCCCGACGGCTACGTGTCGCCCTACAGCTCGACGCTGAAGCTCAATGTGCCGCGCGACTGGAGCCGGTTCTGGTGGCTGCTGGTGCCGCTGGTGCTGGTGCTCTGAGCCGCGCCGCGCCGAACCGCTGCCGGCGGCTCACTTCATCATCTGGTTGAAGCGGGCGGCGTCGAAACACTCGGTGGTCTGCGCGTCGCCCGGCACGCAGTCCTGCGTGGCCTTGTTCTGACTCGACAGGGTCTCGATGGCCGCCCACAACAGCGCCACCTGGTGGGCGGTGTCGGAGGCGTTGTCGATCAGCCCCTTCATCGCCATCGCCATCGGGTCGTCGCCCTGCGTCACGCCGTAGGCCGAGAAGCCCAGCCGTGCCGACGCGGCTTCGCGCGCCACATCGGCCTTGGCCTCGATGATGCGCGCCGGGATGCCCACCGCCGTGGCGCCTGGTGGCACCGGCTTCAGCAGCACCGCATTGGCACCCACCGTGGCGCCGTCGCCCACGGTGAATCCGCCCAGCACTTTCGCGCCCGCGCTGACCACCACGCCGCGGCCCAATGTCGGATGTCGCTTGCTGCCCTTGTAGAGCGAGGTGCCGCCCAGCGTGACGCCCTGGTAGATGGTGCAGTCGTCGCCGATCTCGGCCGTTTCACCAACCACCACGCCCATGCCGTGGTCGATGAAGACGCGGCGGCCGACAACGGCGCCCGGATGAATCTCGATGCCGGTCAGGAAGCGCGCCAGGTGCGAGATGAACCGCGCTGGCCAGTGCCAGCCGCCGGTCCAGCAGGCGTGCGCCCAGCGGTGCATCAGCAGCGCATGCAGGCCCGGGTAGGAGGTGAGCACCTCGAAGCGCGAGCGCGCTGCGGGGTCGCGCTCCAGGATGCAGGCGATGTCTTCACGAAGTCGCTGGAACATGGGTGCAACGGTTCAGCTCGCGTTCAGGAAGTCGCGCTTGCCCAGCTCGACACCGTTGTGGCGCAACAGCGCGTAGACCGTGGTGACATGGAAGAAGAAATTGGGCAGCACGAAGTGCTTCAGATACGCCTCGCCCTTGAACTTGTGCGGCTCGGCGCCGCGTGTGGGCACCTCGATGTCCTTGTCTTCGGTACCGTCGAGTTGCGACGCCGGGACCGACTGCACATAGTCGATGGTCTTCGCGATGCGCGCCTTCAGTTCGGCCACCGTGAGTTCAATGTCCTCGAACTTCGGAGCATCGCCGCCGGCCAGCCGCGCGACGCCGAACTTGGCCGAATCGCAGGCAATCTGGATCTGCCGGCTGAGGGGCAGCATGTCCGGAGCCAACCGACTCGCCAGCAGCACCGCGACATCGAATTTCTTTGCCGTCGCATGCGCCTCGGCGGTGTCGAGCCAGACCGACAGGTTGCCGAGCATCTTCACGAAGACAGGCACGCTGGCCGTGTGCATGGAAATCGACATGGGTGCTCCGGAATCAGGGGGAAAGGGATGAATCCAAAGGATGCTAACCCTTTGCGTGCCCACGCGTCGGCCCGCCACGCGCAGGCACAATGAAGCCCGCTCACCGACCCCTTCCCGCCCGTGAACATCATCATCCTCGACGACTACCAGGACGCCGTTCGCAAGCTGCAATGCGCGGCCAAGCTGGAGTCACTGAACGCCAAGGTCTTCACCAACACGGTGAAGGGGATCGGCCAGCTGTCGGTGCGCCTGCGCGACGCCGAGGTGCTGGTGCTGATCCGCGAGCGCACCCACTTCCCGCGCCAGTTGCTTGAAAAGCTGCCCAAGCTGAAGTTGATCGTGCAGACCGGCAAGGTCGGCTCGCATGTCGACATCGACGCCTGCACCCGGCTCGGCATCTGCGTGGCCGAAGGCGCGGGCTCGCCGGTGGCACCGGCCGAACTGACCTGGGCCTTGATCATGGCGGCGATGCGGCGGCTGCCGCAGTACATCGGCAACCTCAAGCACGGCGCGTGGCAGCAGTCGGGGCTGAAGTCGGCGTCGATGCCGCCCAACTTCGGCGTAGGCATGGTGCTGCGCGGCAAGACGCTCGGCGTCTGGGGCTACGGCAAGATCGGCCAGCTGGTGGCGGGCTATGGCCGCGCCTTCGGCATGCATGTCACGGTGTGGGGCAGCCAGTCGGCACGCGACAAGGCCCGCGCCGATGGCCACACAGCCGCCGACAGTTGCGAGGGCTTCTTCGAGACCTGCGACGTGCTGTCGCTGCACCTGCGCTTGTCGGACACCACGCGCGGCGTGGTCAGCCTTGAATCGCTGTCGCGCATGAAGCCGACCGCGCTGTTGGTGAACACCTCGCGCGCCGAGTTGATCGAAGAAGGCGCGTTGGTGTCGGCGCTGAACCGCGGTCGGCCCGGCCTGGCAGCGGTCGATGTGTTCGAGACCGAGCCCATCCTGCAAGGCCAACCGCTGCTGCGGCTGGAAAACGCGGTCTGCACGCCGCACATCGGCTACGTGGAACAAGACAGCTACGAGCTGTATTTCGGCGCCGCGTTCGACAACATCGTCAACTTCATTGCCGGTACGCCGACCAATATCGTCAACCCCGATGCGCTGAAGGTTCTGCGTTGACCGGTCTCGCTGCCGCGCGCTGGTCGCTGCTGTTCGGCAACTTCGCCATCGGCACCGGCGTGATGGTGGTGGCCGGCACGCTGAACGACATCTCCCGCTCGCTCGGCGTCAGCGTGTCGCTGGCCGGCCAGTTGATCGCCATCGCCGCCGCCGTGATGTGCTTTGCCGCGCCGGCCATGGCCGCCTGGATGTCCGCCTTCGACCGCCGCCGGCTGCTGACCTGGGCCCTGCTTTGGTATGCCGCAGGCCACGCACTGTGCGCGCTGATGCCGAGCTACGCCGCGCTGTGGCCGGTGCGCGCGCTGACCATGCTGGGCGCCGCGTTGTTCTCGCCGCAGGCGGCGGCAGCCATCGGCTTCATGACCCCGCCAGAGCAGCGCGGGCGCAGCATCACCTTCATTTTTCTGGGCTGGTCGCTGGCCTCGGTGCTGGGCATTCCGTTCGCGGCCTGGCTCGGTGAAACGCAGGGCTGGCGAGTCGCCTTCGGCGCCGTCGCCGCGCTGTCGGCAGTGGCCGCGCTGGCGGTGTTCGCGACCGTGCCCGACGGCGTCAAGCCCGCCGCCATTTCGCGGCGCGCCTGGAAAGACCTGTTCAGCCACCCGGTGCTGATGGCGATGGTGGCCGTCACCGCGATTCAAAGCGCCGGCCAGTTCACGCTGTTCTCGTACTTTGCGCCGTTCTACAAGCAGGTGCTGGGTGCCACGCCGGGCGAGATCACGTTGCTGTTCGTGTGGTTTGGCGCGTTCGGGCTGATCGGCAACGTGCTGCTGTCGCGCTTCATCGACCGCACCGGCACGCACCGCGCAGTGGCGTTCACGCTCGCGCTGGTGGCGACCGGCCTGGCGCTGTGGCCGCTGGCCACCAGCGTGCTGTCGACCGCGCTGGTGCTGGTGCCCTGGGCGCTGGGCTGCTTCGCCGCCAACTCGGCGCAGCAGGCACGGCTGGGCGTGTCGGCGCCGGCGCTGGCGTCGGCGCTGATGGCGCTGAACACCTCGGCCATGTACCTCGGGCAGGCGGCCGGTGCGTCGGGCGGCGGCTGGCTGCTGGACCACGGCGGCTTCGCGCCACTGGCGTGGCTGGGTCTGCTGGCGGTGCTGGCTGCCATTGCGCTCAGCCTGTGGGTGGGCCGCCAGCGCATGGAAATGGCGCGATGAACCTCCGCGCACCGGCCAGCGATGTAGCCGACGGCCTGCATAAGCCCGAATCGGTGGCCGACCTGTTCTTCACCTTCAACCGGCTTGCGCTGCAAGGTTTCGGCGGCGTGCTGGCGGTGGCACAACGCGAACTGGTCGAGCGCAAACGCTGGCTGTCGGCGACGCAGTTCGTCGAAATGCTGTCGGTCGGCCAGGTGCTGCCGGGGCCGAACATCGTCAACGTGTCGCTGATGATCGGTGACCGCTTCTTCGGCCTGCGCGGTGCCTTCGCGGCGCTGGCCGGCATGCTGCTGGTGCCGTCCATCGTCGTGCTGGCGCTGACCGCGCTGTACACGCAGTTCGCCGACCAACCGATGGTCAGCGGTGCACTGCGCGGCATGGGGGCGGTGGCGGCGGGGCTGATCATCGCCACCGGCATCAAGCTGCTGAACACGCTGAAGGCCAGCGCGCTCGGCCTGGCCCGGTGCCTGGGGTTCGCTGCACTCACCTTCCTGACCATCGCCGTGCTGCGCTGGCCGCTGGTGTGGGTGGTGCTGGGCCTGGGCAGCGTGGCGGTGGCCACGGCGTGGCAGCGGTTGGGGCGCAACCTGGCATGAGCACGGCGGACCTGCTCGCGCTGTTCGGCCATTTCATGGTGCTCAGCCTCTTGGCGGTGGGCGGCGCCATCACCACCGCGCCCGACATGCACCGCTATCTGGTGACCGAGCAGCACTGGCTCACCGACGCGCAGTTCAACGCGTCCATCGCCATCGCGCAGGCCGCGCCCGGCCCGAACGTGCTCTTCGTCGCCGTGCTGGGCTGGAACGCGGCCGGCCCGCTGGGTGCACTGGCCACCATGAGCGGCATCCTGATTCCGTCCACCGTGCTGTCGCTGTGGGCCACCCGCTGGGGTGCGCAGCGCCGCGAGACGCGCGGTGTGCGCGCCTTCACCATCGGCATGGCACCGCTGACGCTGGGCCTGCTGCTGGCCACTGGGTGGTTGCTGGCCGAGCCGGCGCGCCGCAGCATCGGTGGCGTTGTGCTGGTGGTGGTCACCGTGCTGGTGATTCTGCGCAGCAAGCTCAGCCCGATGTGGATGGTGGCGGCCGGTTCGGCGGTCGGCGCTGCGGGCTGGGCTTGAGCGCTGGCGCGCGGCTCATATGATGCCGAGCAAGACCTGCGCGCTCGGTCATCTTCGGTTCGACTTCAATTGAGCGCTATTGGTTAGTTGTCGCAATGCAGAAACTACAGAACGCCTTGGCGAATCATGTCGACATGCTTTAACTGCAGAAGCTCCGTCCCAGCAAGCGCACAGAACTGTCCACATTGCGGTGCGCGCTTCGTCCACGGAAGCTGGGAGTCACTGCTCATGGGCGTCTCGGCACGCACCGGAGGATGGGGCCTATCGCCTGTCTTGCTCCAGGGCGTTGCATTTCGTGTCGCCGCGATTCTGGTTCCGGTTTGGCTACCGCTGCTCATTGCGCTGCTTTTGGGTGCGCAACCTCGCCAATCACCCGTCGGTCTTGCCTTGCTACTCGCGCCGTTTGTCTTCATCCCGGGTGTCTACGTTCTGACAAACGTACCTGCGTGGTCCCGCATCATCAAATTTTCGGCGTGCGTGCTCTTTTTCGTGCTTGGCTCTGCAACCGGATACGTCGCACTTGCAGCACTCCTCCCGTACCTGACGTAAGCAAAGTGACGCCTTGCGACTTTCAGGAGCTGGACCGTGTATTCAGCGCACCCGCCTTGACGCTGAACGGGAGTGGCTTGAATACCTGGCCCTCGGCCATCGCTGCCCCCTTGCCCTCAAGACAACGCGTCGAAAACCAGCCCTTGCAGTTGAACCAAGTCTTGCGCCACGTCGGCAGGCAAATCGTCGGGCAACGCGTCCGACATCAGCACCTGGGTGCTGCCTGCGGCGTCCAGCACCACGCGCAGCGTGAGCGGCAGTCGCGGGGTGGCGCTGTCCAGCTCCATCCACACGGGCGTGCCGCCGCGCGACGGCTCGAATACGATCACCGTGCTCGACGCCGCATTGCGTGTGGCCGCATGTTGCAGGCTGGTGAACACGCTGAAGCCGTGCGACGGCGCGCCGGCCTGCAGCCGCTGAACCGTCTCGGCCACGCCGAAGCGGCTGAGGCGTTTGACGCCCTCGGCTTCTACCGCGGCAGCGTCACGGCCGGCGCCGAGCGCGGCCATCACCACGGCCACACAGCCGGTCATCCAGATTCGAAATGGCTTGCTCATTGGCGCGCTCCTCGGGTGAAGAGCCGCAGCATGAACCTGCCAAGTGACGTTTTCGTGAAGCCAGTTGTCGGTGCGGTTTCTGACGTGTAAACGCGGTGTCAGCGCGTCACTTGGTGCCGAAGATCTTGTCCCCCGCATCCCCCAGGCCCGGGATGATGTAGCCGACTTCGTTGAGGTGGCTGTCGACGGCGGCGGTCCAGCAACGCACGTCGGGGTGGGCCTTTTCGAGTGCTGCCACACCTTCGGGCGCAGCCACCAGCACCAGCGCGCGAATGTCCTTGCAGCCCTTGCTCTTCAGCAGGTCGACGGTGGCGATCATCGAGCCGGCGGTGGCCAGCATCGGATCGATGATCAGCGCGGTGCGTTCGTCGAGGTGGCCGACGAATTTTTCGAAGTAGTTCTCGGGCTGCAGGGTTTCATGGTTGCGGCTCAGGCCCACCACGCTGACCTTGGCGTTGGGCACCATGTCGAGCACGCCGTCCAGCATGCCCAGCCCGGCCCGCAGGATGGGCACCACGGTGACCTTCTTGCCGCCGATCTGGTCCACCTGAATCGTGCCGCTCCAGCATTCGACCGGCACCTTGTGCAACGGGAAATCGGCGGTGGCTTCATACGTCAGCAGGCGCGCCAGTTCGTGCGTCAGCTCGCGGAATTTCTTGGTCGAGATGTCGTTCTCGCGCAGCAAGCCGATCTTGTGCTTGACCAGCGGATGGTGGACTTCGATGACGGCCATGGCGGGTTCCGGTTCGGTTCAGTTGCGGGTGGCGTGGGCGGCGTGGGCAGCGCGCTGGCGCACCACTTCGTACAGGCAGATACCGGCGGCCACCGACACGTTCAGGCTTTCCACCGCGCCGAGCATCGGCAGGCTGACCAGCTCGTCGCAGGTCTTGGCGGTGAGCGCACGCATGCCGCTGCCTTCGGCCCCCAGCACGAAGGCCAGCGGGCCGCTGAGGTCGATGTCGTAAAGCGACTTCTGCGCGGCATCTGACAGGCCGATCACGCGGATGCTGCGTTCCTTCAACTCGCCCAGCGCACGCGCCAGGTTGGTCACCATCAGGTACGGCACCGTGTCGGAGGCGCCGCTGGACACCTTGGCCACGGTGGCGTTCACGCCCACAGCGTGGTCCTTGGGCGCCAGCACCACGTGCACGCCCGCGCCGTCGGCCACGCGCAGGCAGGCACCCAGGTTGTGCGGGTCGGTGATGCCGTCGAGCACCAGCACCAGCGCGTCGCCTTCCACCATGTCGAGCGTGTCGTCCAGCGAATGGCTCATCGCCACCACCTCGGCGCGCGCCACCACGCCTTGATGGCGGTGCGTGCCGCACAGCTTTTGCAGGCGGTCGTCGTCGCTGTCGATCAGGCGCGCGCCGGCGTCTTTTGCGCGCTCGACGAACTGGCGCATGCGCTGGTCGCGCCGACCCGCGTCGACGTGAATTTCGAGGATGGATTTGGGCGCAGTTTTCAGCCGCACCGTCACCGCATGAAAGCCGAAAAGAATGTGGGAAGTCATGCGGCGATGGTAGCCGCAGGCCGCTGCGCTGAACGATCACCGAACGATCAGCGAACGATCAGCGCCAGGCCGCCACAGCCATCAACGCGCCGATCAGCAGCGGCTGGTGCAGCATGTAGAAACTCAGCGACCAACGGCCCAGCACCGCCAGCGGACGCAGCGCACGCGGCACGCCGCCGGCCAGCACCTGCGGCCGCTGCGACAGCAGCCACTGCCCCGCCGCCAGGCCCACCCACATCACGCCCAGCCACGGCAGCAGCGGCGCGTAGTCTTCGGTCACCGGCTTGCGGGTGACCAGGCCGACCCAGTTGGTCCAGCGGCTGTCGAAAAAGGGGCTCTGAATTAGCTGCGGCAACAGCACCGCCACCGCGCCGGCCAGCCACAGCCAGCGGCCCCACTGCGCGGTGAGCCGGGTGACGATCAACATCACCGCAATGCCGTGCAGCACACCGAAGCTGATGAAGCTGTTCGGGAACATGAACCACGAGCCGACCGAAACTGCCACCGCGCACGCCGCCACCTGGGCCCAGCGCCGCCAGAAACGTGGGCCAAAGTGCGGCCCGCCCTGACCCTGCTGCAGCGCCACCGCCTGGCCGAGGCCGGCACAGAACAGGAACAGGCTGACGATGCAGGCGCGCTGCCAGGTCCAGAACGGGTCGGTGTAGAAGTTCTGCCGAATGAAGCGGAAGTGGTTCAGGTCGAAGAAGAAGTGGAACGCAGCCATCCAGACGATGGCCACCCCGCGCAAGGCGTCGAGGCGGTCGAAGCGGCCGGGGGCGGCCATCAGAAGCGGTCGGGGTCGCTCGGCACGGTGGTGTCGATGCCTTGCGCAATGCCGCGATACGCGGCTGCCGGCTTGACGGGAAGCAGTTGAATCACGCCGTTCACGCTCACCACGGTCATTCTGCTGCCCGGTTGGATGTTCGCGCCTTCGCGCACAGATTTCGGGATGACGATCTGATGCCTCGATGAAACCTTGACGACGTTGGCGCTCATCTCGATCAGGTCAATTGATCGCGGCCGATCCCGGCGCCTGATCCAGCGGCGAGGTGAACA
>JANNBZ010000162.1:0-6916 GCA_031386065.1 Burkholderiales bacterium | reverse complement strand
GAACAACAGGCCGGCGTTGATGTTGGCCAGCGCCACTTCGGGGCCGAACGGGATCACCGCCCACGCGGCCAGCGCCGGCATGATGGTCATCACCGGGCCGAGGAAGAACAGCGGCTTGTTGGCCGCTGCCGGGACGATGATCTCCTTGAAGATCAGCTTCACCGCATCGGCAATCGGCTGCAGCAGGCCAAGCGGGCCGACGCGGTTCGGGCCCGGGCGAATTTGCGACCAGCCGATGGCCTTGCGTTCCCAGAGCGTGAGGTAGGCCACGCACAGCATCAGCGGAATGATCAACGCGACGATCTTGACCAGCGTCCAGACGACAGGCCAGGCGCCGCCGAGCAGCGAGCTTCCGTAAGTGGTGACGGTGTCGAGCATGGCGTCAGATCTTCTCGACGCTGAGTGCGCCGAACATCGCACCCAGCGACGCCGTGGCAGTGTGGCCCGCCGGCACGCGCACCGCAGACGCCGCGAGGGTGGCGTCGATATGCACAAGCAGCACCGCACTGGCCGCGCCTTGAACGATGCGCACCGCATCGCCTTCGGTCAGCCCCAGCCGCTGAGCGAGATCGGTCGACACGCTGGCCACCGGCGCGCGCGCGTCGGCCGTGTGCTGCAGCGCCGGCGCGCGGCGCACCAGCGAATCGGTGGCGTAGATGGGCACATCGGCAATGCGTTCCAGGCCGCCGGCTCCAGACGTTACGAACCCCACCACGGCCACGGCGTGCGTGGCATTGCCCAGCCGGGCTGCGATGCCGCTGCCATCGCCGACGGCTTCGGTGCGCACGTCGTCGGACGTTTCGAAATCGAAGCCCTGCAAGCCGAGCAGGTTGCCCAGCACGCGCAACACCTTCCACGCGGGCCGGGTGTCACCCAGCGGTTTGACGACGCCGTGGAAGCTTTGCAGCCGCCCTTCGGCGTTCACGAAGCTGCCCGCCGTTTCAGTGAACGGTGCGATGGGCAGCAGTACGTCGGCGCAGTCCAGCGCAGCGGTCTTGAACGGTGTCAGCGCGACCACCATGTGCGCCGATTTCAAGCCGGCCAGCGCGGCCGTCGGGTCGGCGCTGTCGAACGCCGGCTCCAGGTTCATCAGCAGGCAGGCCTTCAACGAACCACTGAACATTTGGGCGGCGTTCAGCCCGCCGCGTTGCGGCATCGCGCCGACGAGTTGCGCGCCGACCGTGTTCGCCGCTTCCGTGAGGTAGCCGACGCTCGCACCGGTGTGCTCGCCAATCCAGTTCGCCAGCGCGAGCAACTGGCTTGCCTGCGGATGCTGCGCGGCCGCGTTGCCGAGCAGCACGGCCTTGCGCTCGCCGGTCAACAGCGAGGCGGCGACGGCTTGCGCCTGCGCTGAAGGCTCGACCGCCAGCGGCGCCGTCACGCCGGCTGCTGCGGCGACCGCAGCGGCCACTTCGGCCAGTGCGCCGACCCAGCCGCTCGGCGCGGCTGTGAGGTGGCCTTCCACCGGCATCAACCAGTCGTCGTGAACGGCGTTCAGACTAAACACCTTGCCGCCTTTCTTGGCGGCCTGTCGAATGCGCTGCGCGAACAGCGGGTGGTCCTTGCGCAGGAAGGAGCCCACGACCAAGACGCGCTGAAGCGTGGACAGCGACGCGATGGAGGTTCCCAGCCACCGAGCGGAAGGCGAGCTGCCCGCGTCTGCGCCGTCGGCCTCGGCGAAGTCGGCATGGCGGGTGCGAAAGTCGATGTTCTCGCTGCCCAGGCCGCGCACCAGCTTGGCCAGCAAGTGCAGCTCTTCGACCGTGTTGTGCGCCGAGCCGAGTGCGCCGATGCTTTGCGCGCCGTGGTCGGCCTTGATCTGGCCGAGGCTGCG
This sequence comes from Burkholderiales bacterium, assembly GCA_031386065.1. Classification (GTDB taxonomy): domain Bacteria; phylum Pseudomonadota; class Gammaproteobacteria; order Burkholderiales; family Burkholderiaceae_C; genus JANYJJ01. The sequence continues at coordinate 5,082 of JANNBZ010000162.1, read as the reverse complement.
CGCCACATAGTCGAGCGCGGTGGTCCAGGCCACTGTCTGCCAGACGCCGTCCTGCTTGATCATCGGCGCGGTCAGGCGCTCGTCGCTGTTGACGGCCTCGTACGAGAAGCGGTCGCGGTCGGCGATCCAGCACTCGTTGACGACTTCGTTTTCGAGCGGCACCACGCGCATCACGCGGTGGTTCTTGACCTGCACGATCAGGTTGGCACCGGTGCCGTCGTGCGGGCTGACCGACTTGCGGCGCGACAGCTCCCAGGTGCGGGCGCTGTAGCGGAACGGCTTGCTGGTGAGCGCGCCGACCGGGCAGATGTCGATCATGTTGCCCGACAGCTCGGAGTCGATGGTGTCGCCGACGATGGTGGTGATTTCGGAATGCTCGCCGCGGTGGATCATGCCCAGCTCCATCACGCCGGCCACTTCCTGGCCGAAGCGAACGCAGCGCGTGCAGTGGATGCAGCGGTTCATTTCGTTCATCGAAATGAGCGGGCCCACGTCTTTCGGGAACACGACGCGCTTGTCTTCGTCGTAGCGCGACGCCGAGGCACCGTAGCCGACCGCCAGGTCCTGCAATTGGCACTCGCCGCCCTGGTCGCAGATGGGGCAGTCGAGCGGGTGATTGATGAGCAAGAACTCCATCACGCTCTGCTGCGCCTTTAGCGCTTTCTCGCTCTTGGTGCGCACGACCATGCCCTGCGTGACCGGCGTGGCGCAGGCCGGCATCGGCTTGGGCGCTTTCTCGACATCGACCAGGCACATGCGGCAGTTCGCCGCGATGCTTAGCTTCTTGTGATAGCAGAAGTGCGGGATGTAGGTGCCGGCCTTGTCGGCGGCGTGCATCACCATGCTGCCTTCGGCAATCTCTACCTTTTGCCCGTCGAGTTGAATTTCAATCATGAAAGGTGTCGTGCGGTCAGACGTAGGCCGGAACCAGGCAGCTCTTGTGCTCCACGTGATGAACGAACTCATCGCGGAAGTGCTTGATCATCGCGCGCACCGGCATCGCTGCGGCGTCGCCCAGGGCGCAAATGGTGCGTCCCTGGATGTTGTCGGCCACCGAGTTCAGCAGCTCGATGTCTTCCATGCGGCCATGGCCGTGTTCGATGCGTTCGACCATGCGCCACAGCCAGCCGGTGCCTTCACGGCAGGGAGTGCACTGGCCGCAGGATTCGTGCATGTAGAAGTACGACAGGCGCAGCAGGCTCTTCACCATGCAGCGCGAATCGTCGAGCACGATCACCGCGCCCGAGCCCAGCATCGAGCCGGCCTTGGCGATGCTGTCGTAGTCCATCGTCACGTCCATCATGGTGGCGGCCGGCAAGATGGGCGCCGACGAGCCGCCGGGAATCACGGCCTTCAAGCTGCGGCCCTTGCGCACGCCGCCAGCCAGTTCCAGCAGCACCGGGAACGGCGTGCCCAGCGGCACCTCGAAGTTGCCCGGCCGCTCCACATCGCCCGACACCGAATAGATCTTGGTGCCGCCGTTGTTCGGCTTGCCGATTTCGAGGTAGGGCTGACCGCCGTGGCGAATGATCCACGGCACCGCCGCGAAGGTTTCGGTGTTGTTGATGGTGGTCGGCTTGCCGTACAGGCCGTAGCTGGCAGGGAATGGCGGCTTGAAGCGCGGCTGGCCTTTCTTGCCTTCCATCGATTCGAGCAGCGCCGTTTCTTCACCGCAGATGTAGGCGCCGAAGCCGTGCGAGGCATGCAGCTGAAAGTTGAATTTCGAACCCAGGATGGCGTTGCCCAGGAAGCCCGCAGCGCGCGCTTCTTCGAGCGCGACCTCGAAGCGGTCGTAAGCGTCGAAGATCTCGCCGTGGATGTAGTTGTAGCCCACGTTGATGCCCATCGCGTAGGCGGCGATCGCCATGCCTTCGATGACGATGTGCGGGTTGAACATCAGGATGTCGCGGTCCTTGCACGTGCCCGGCTCGCCTTCGTCTGAGTTGCACACCAGGTATTTCGCGCCGGGGTACATGCGCGGCATGAAGCTCCACTTCAGGCCGGTCGGAAAACCCGCGCCGCCGCGGCCGCGCAAGCCCGAGGTTTTCACTTCGGCGATGACCTGTTCAGGTGTCAATCCCGCGCTGCCATCCTGGCCCAGGATCTTGCGCAGCGCCTGGTAGCCGCCACGCGCCACGTAGTCCTGCAGACCCCAGTTGCGGCCGTTCAGGTCGGCGTAGATCTGCGGCTTGATGTGGTTGCCGTGGAAGCAGGTCAGCGAACCATCGGTCTGGAACTGCGACAGGTCAAGCATGGGAGGTGCCTTGTACAACGGGGGTCACTCGCGCCGAAGATGCGGCCTGCGTTTTCAGGGTGGCGATCAGTTGATCGAGCCGCGCGGCAGTCATGTAGCTGCACATCTGGCGGTCGTTCACCAGCAGCACCGGCGAGTCGGCGCAGGCGCCGAGGCACTCGCTTTTCTGCAGTGTGAACAGGCCGTCGGCAGTGGTGCCGCCCTCTTCGACGCCCAGCTTGGCGCACAGGTGGGCCAACGCGGTTTCGCCGTCGCGCAACTGGCACGGCAGGTTGGTGCAGACGTTGAGCTTGAACTGCCCGAGCGGCCGCTGGTTGTACATGTTGTAGAAGGTGGTGACTTCGTGCACCGCGATGGGCGGCATGCCCAGGTAGGCGGCGACCTGCAGCTCGCTGTCGGCCGAAACGAAGCCCTCCTCCTGCTGCACGATGGCCAGGCAGGCCATCACCGCCGACTGCGCCTGGTCGGCCGGGTACTTGGCCACCTCGAACGCGAATCTTGCGAGCGTGGCGTTCGAGAACGATGCAGACGCCGTTGCGGGCTGGGTTGCGTGGTCACTCACCGGTCGATCTCTCCGAAAACGATGTCCATGGTGCCGATGACCGCCACCGCGTCGGCAATCATGTGGCCGCGCGCCATTTCGTCGAGCGCCGCCAGGTGGGGAAAGCCGGGCGCACGAATCTTCAGCCGGTACGGCTTGTTGGCGCCGTCGCTGACGATGTAGATGCCGAACTCGCCCTTCGGATGCTCGACCGCCGCATAGGCTTCGCCTTCGGGCACGTGGAAGCCTTCAGTGAACAGCTTGAAGTGGTGGATCAGGTCTTCCATACCCGACTTCATGTCGAGCCGCGACGGCGGTGCCACCTTGTGGTTGTCGGTGATCACCGGGCCCGGGTGGGCACGCAGCCAGGCCACGCACTGCTGCACGATGCGGTTCGCCTGGCGCATCTCTTCCACGCGCACCAGGTAGCGGTCGTAGGTGTCGCCGTTGACGCCGACGGCAATGTCGAAATCCATGTGCTGGTACACGTCATAGGGCTGTTTCTTGCGCAGATCCCACTCGATGCCCGAGCCGCGCAGCATCGGGCCGGTGAAGCCCAGGTTCAATGCGCGTTCGGGCGTCACCACGCCGATGCCCACGGTGCGCTGCTTCCAGATGCGGTTGTCGGTGAGCAGGGTTTCGTAGTCGTCGACGCACTTCGGAAAGCGGTCGGTGAAGTCGGCAATGAAGTCGAGCAGCGAACCCTGCCGGTTGTCGTTGAGGGCCGACATCACCTTGGCGTTGCGCACCTTCGAGGCGCGGTACTGCGGCATTTCCTCGGGCAGGTCGCGGTAAACGCCGCCGGGGCGGAAGTAGGCGGCGTGCATGCGGGCACCTGAAGCGGCCTCGTACATGTCGAACAGGTCTTCGCGCTCGCGGAAGCAGTAAATGAAGACGTTCATCGCACCGCAATCCAGCCCGTGCGCACCCAACCACATCAGGTGGTTCATCAGTCGCGTGATCTCGCTGAACATCACGCGGATGTACTGCGCCCGCTCGGGCACGGTGATGCCCATCAGCTTCTCGATCGCCAGGCAGTAGGCGTGCTCGTTGCACATCATCGACACGTAGTCGAGCCGGTCCATGTAGGGCAGCGACTGGATGTAGGTTTTGCTCTCGGCCAGCTTTTCGGTGGCGCGGTGCAGCAGGCCGATGTGCGGATCGGCGCGCTGTATCACCTCGCCGTCGAGTTCCAGCACCAGGCGCAGCACGCCGTGTGCAGCCGGATGCTGCGGCCCAAAATTGAGCGTGTAGTTCTTGATGTCAGCCATGAGCGCGCCTCAATGGATGCCGCCGTAGTTGTCTTCGCGGATGATGCGCGGCGTGATCTCGCGCGGCTCGATGGTCACCGGCTGGTAGATCACGCGCTTCTGTTCGGGGTCGTAGCGCATCTCGACGTGGCCAGTGGTCGGGAAGTCTTTGCGGAACGGGTGGCCGATGAAGCCGTAGTCGGTCAGGATGCGGCGCAGGTCGAGGTGGCCTTCAAAAATGATGCCGTAGAGGTCGAACGCTTCGCGCTCGAACCAGTTGGCAGCACTCCAGACCTCGTTCAGTGAAGCCACCGTCGGCATGTCGTCGTCAACGCAGAACACCTTCAGGCGCACACGCCAGTTGTGGCCGACGGACAGCAGGTGCGAGACCACGCAAAAGCGCATGCCGTCCCAGGCCTGATCGCGGTAGCTGGAATAGTCGACACCACAGGTGTCGATCAACTGCTCGAACTTCAGCGACGGGTCGTCACGAAGTTTGAGTGCCACCGCAAGGTAGTCGTCCGCCGCAACAGTCAACGTGAGTTCTCCGCGATCAAGAACCAGCTTCTTGACCTGCTCGCCGAGTAGCGCGATGACGGCAGCCCGCAGCGTTTCGATGCGGCTCGTCGGAGCCACCGGCAAAGAAGAAGCGTCGCTCATGTCAACGTGCGATGGTGGTTTCGCGCCGAATCTTCGCCTGCAACTGCATGATTCCATACAGCAGCGCCTCGGCCGTCGGCGGGCAACCGGGCACGTACACATCGACCGGCACGATGCGGTCGCAGCCGCGCACCACCGAATAGCTGTAGTGATAGTAACCACCGCCGTTCGCGCACGAGCCCATGCTCAGCACCCAGCGCGGCTCGGCCATCTGGTCGTATACCTTGCGCAAGGCCGGCGCCATCTTGTTGCACAGCGTGCCGGCGACGATCATCAGGTCGCTCTGGCGCGGGCTGGGGCGGAACAGCATGCCGAAGCGGTCGATGTCGTAGCGTGCCGCACCGGCGTGCATCATCTCGACCGCGCAGCAGGCCAGG
>JANNBZ010000131.1:0-4729 GCA_031386065.1 Burkholderiales bacterium | reverse complement strand
CGCCCCGGATGACGCAGCGCGAGCGTCAGCGCACCGTGCCCGCCCATCGAATGCCCGAAGATGCCCACGCGGTCGGCACGCGCCGCAAACTGCGACAGCACCAGCGCGTGCAACTCCTCGCTCACGTAGCTTTCCATGCGCCAGTGGGCGGCCCACGGTGCTTGCGTGGCGTCGAGGTAGAAGCCGGCGCCGTTGCCGAAGTCCCAGGCTGCATCGGCCCCTGCGACGCCGGTATCGCGCGGGCTGGTGTCGGGCGTGACCAGCATCAGGCCGTGACGGGCCGCGTGCTGCTGCGCGCCGGCCTTGATCGCAAACGTCTCTTCGTTGCAGGTCAACCCCGCGAGGTAGAACAGCACAGGCACCGCCCGGGTCCTGGCCTGCGGCGGCACGAAGACGCCGAACTTCATCGCCGTGCCGGTGGCTGCCGACGCGTGTTGGTAGAAGCCTTGCACGCCGCCAAAGCAGGCGTGTTCGCTGATCGTGCGCAGCGTCATCAGTACAAGACCACCGAGCGGATCGACTCGCCGCTCTTCATCAGCTCGAAGCCCTGGTTAATGTCTTCGAGCTTCAAGCGGTGCGTGATCAGGTCGTCGATGTTGAGCTTGCCGTCCATGTACCAGTCGACGATCTTGGGTACGTCGGTGCGGCCGCGTGCGCCGCCGAAGGCCGAGCCTTCCCACTTGCGTCCGGTGACCAGCTGAAACGGCCGCGTGCTGATCTCGGCGCCGGCTTCAGCCACGCCGATGATGATGCTGCGGCCCCAGCCCTTGTGCGTGCACTCCAGGGCCTGGCGCATCAGCTTCGTGTTGCCGACGCACTCGAAGCTGTAGTCTGCGCCGCCGTCGGTGAGTTGCACGATGGCATCGACCACGTTGTCGGTCGTCTTGGGGTTGATGAAGTGCGTCATGCCGAATTGGCGCGCCATCGCTTCGCGCGCGGGGTTCAAGTCGACGCCGATGATCTTGTCGGCGCCCACCATCTTGGCGCCCTGGATCACGTTCAACCCGATGCCGCCGAGGCCGAACACGACCACGTTCGCGCCGGCTTCCACCTTGGCGGTGAACAGCACCGCGCCGACACCGGTGGTCACACCGCAGCCGATGTAGCAGATCTTGTCGAAAGGCGCGTCGCTGCGCACCTTGGCGACGGCGATCTCGGGCACCACGATGTAGTTGCTGAAAGTGCTGGTGCCCATGTAGTGCAGGATGGGCTGGCCGTCGATGGAGAAGCGCGACGTGGCGTCGGGCATCAATCCCTTGCCTTGCGTGCCGCGGATCAGTTGGCACAGGTTGGTCTTGCGCGACAGGCAGAACTTGCACTGCCGGCATTCGGGCGTGTAGAGCGGGATGACGTGGTCGTCGCGCTTCAAGGTGCTGACGCCGGAGCCGACATCGACGACGATGCCGGCACCCTCATGGCCCAGGATGGCGGGGAACAGGCCTTCGGGGTCGGCGCCCGACAGCGTGTAGTAGTCGGTGTGGCAGATGCCGGTGGCCTTGACCTCGATCAGCACTTCACCGGCGCGCGGGCCGGCGAGGTCGACGGTTTCTATGCTCAGCGGCTGGCCGGCTTTCCAGGCGACGGCGGCACGGGTCTTCATGACGAAATTTCCTTGAGGCTGAGGGGGCGAGTTGCCCCCACCCCGCATTATTGCGGGTGGCCTCGAAGTGCGCGGCCCCAGCGCGCCCAACCCGCCCCAGCCACGGGGGGGGGGGGTGAGTCAGCCGCGGCTCGCGCGGACGCCGTCAGTCATCCTTGTCATGACCGCGACCACGGCCCTTGCCGTTGTCGTGTTTGTCCTTGTGCTTGTTCTTGTGCTTGTACTCGTCCTTGTCTTCGTGCTTGTAGCGATAGCCGGGTTCGTACTCGGCGGAACGCACAAAGTAGACCGGCTGCCCGCAGGCGTTGTACTGGCGGCAGTACCTGGCCCAGTCCCTTGATTGGCCGGGCGGAACGTGCAGGTAGATCGGCGAGGCCTGCACCGGTCGGACGGTCTGGTAAATCACCACCGGCTGCTGGTACACCAGCACCGGCGGCGGCGAGTTGCCGATGTTGATACGGCCGTACACGCCGGGCGAGACGATGCCGTCGATGCTCACGTTCACGCTTGTCGCGGCGAAGGCGCCGGCGGTGGTCGCCAGACCGATGCAGAGCCCGACCAGCCAGTGTTTTGAATTCATTGAAGTGTCCAAGTTGATGTCAGTGAGGAGGTCAACGCGCGAGCGAGTGGTGTCGTGCACACGGCGCAACGCCACAGACTGCACACAATCACCTCCGATGCGACAGGGTTTGCGAAATGCGGATCGCAGCGTGCCACATGAGGTACATTAGCCGCACAGATATACGCAAGACAGTGGTTGTGAGTGATCTTTTGCTACCCCGCCTTGGTTCCAAGACGGCTTCGTTAGAAATCCCCGAATAACGTCTCTTGAGTGTCTCTGCATGCACAGCATGTGCTGGGCATTATTTACTTTGTTAGGAAATCGTCATGACGACGCAAACCGGTACCGTGAAGTGGTTCAACGAGAGCAAGGGCTACGGCTTCATCGCTCAAGATGCGGGCGGCGCTGACCTGTTCGCCCACTTCCGTGACATCACGGGCTCTGGCTTCAAGACCCTGCTGGAAAACAAGAACGTCTAATTCGAAGTCAAGCAAGGCCAAAAGGGCCTGCAAGCAGCGAACATTCGTCCGCTGTAAGCCAAAGCTTCATCGCTTTTAAAAAAACGCGGCTTCGGCCGCGTTTTTCTTTGTGCGCTCAACATCTCACCGCGCGCCGCTGGTGACATCGGGTCGCTGCGCCGTGCGCACGAGGTTTTCCACCGGGTAGCCCTTGCGCTGCAGCTCGATCAACACGCCTTCGTAGGCGGTGCGCTCCAGCACCGGCGTGCGCGACAGAATCCACAGGTAGTTACGCGAGGGCTCGCTGACCACCGAGTAGCGGTACTGCGTGTCCAGCATCACCACCCAGTAGTCACTGCGGCCCACCGGCACGCGTTGCACCGGCTCGCCAAGCGCCAAGCGCCAAGCGCCAAGCCAGTGGCGGAAAGTGCCACCCACACGCCACTGAGCGAGACGCTTCGAAGAATGCACTGAATGAAAACCTCTTTTTCTGAAAACAAACCCTCGCTCGAAACTCAGTCTATCCAGACGCGCGAATCGCACCTGTCGGCGACGGCCCCGGCGCGCTGTCGGACGCAGTCCGATCTGCGCGCTACGATCCCTGCCTTGCCCGGCAGCCGCCACAACCGCAACGAGGACACCGCATGCAGACCCTCTCCACACTCGTCAACCACCAGGTGCGCCTGGCGGCCCGCCCCAACGGCTTGCCCACGCGCGCGAACTGGAGCTTCACCAGCGAGCCGGTCTCGTCCCCCGACGAAGGCGGCGTGCTGGTGAAGACGTTGAGCCTGTCGCTCGATCCGGCGATGCGCGGCTGGATGAACGAGGGCAAGAGCTACATCGCCCCGGTGGGTTTGGGCGACGTGATGCGTGCCGGCGGCGTGGGCGTGGTGGTGGCCTCGAAGAACCCGAAGTTCGCCGTCGGCGACCATGTCAACGCCGGCCTCGGCGTGCAGGAATACTGTCTCATTCCGGCCGCCGAGATGAAGCGCAGCGGCCTCTTCAAGATCGACCTGAACGCTGGCACGCCCACCCAATGGCTGAACGTGCTGGGCATGCCCGGCATGACCGGCTACTTCGGTCTGATGGACGTGGGCCAGCCCAAGCCAGGCGAGACGGTGGTGGTCTCGGGCGCAGCCGGTGCCGTCGGCCAGACAGTGGGCCAACTGGCGAAGATCAAGGGCTGCCGCGTGGTCGGCATTGCCGGCGGCCAGGCGAAATGTGACTGGGTGGTGAACGAACTGGGCTTCGACGCCTGCATCGACTACAAAGCGGTAGCTCCTGCTGGCGTGACCCGTTGGGACGCGGTGCGCGAAGGGCTGAAGCAGCATTGCGCCAAGGGCGTGGACATCTACTTCGACAACGTCGGCGGCGAGATCCTCGACGCGGTTCTGGCGCGCATCAACCTGAAGGCCCGCATCATCATCTGCGGCGCCATCAGCCAGTACAACAACACCACGCCGGTGAAGGGCCCGGCCAACTACCTGTCGCTGCTGGTGAACCGCGCGCGCATGGAAGGCATCGTGGTGTTCGACTACGCCGACCGCTACCACCTGGCAGTGGCCGAGATGGCCGGCTACCTGAAGGACGGCCGCATGAAGTCGAAGGAAGACGTGGTGGTCGGCCTGGACACCTTCCCCGAAACCCTGCTCAAGCTGTTCAACGGCGAAAACTTCGGCAAGCTGGTGCTGCAGGTGGCGCAGGCTTGACCCGCAGCGATCTCGGCGTGATGACTGCGTGGGCCCGCGCACTTCTCGGCGACTCGGGCCCACCTTGAACGCCGACGTGCTGGGCGCGCTGGCCGCGCTGGCCCACGACCCGATGCTGGTCACCGACCCGCACGACCGGATCGTTTGGGTCAACCCGGCCTTCGAAGCCCGCAGCGGCCACCGCCTGGTTGACGTGCAGGGCCACGCCCTGGGCACGCTGCTGGTCTCGCCGCAGCCCGTGCCGCTGTTGGCCAGCAGCGGCGAAATGGTGGCCAGCGAGCATCGTCTGCGCCTGGCCGATGGCAGCGAACTGCAGGTGCGCGCGCGACGCTCCCGGGTCGGCGGCGCCGACGCATCGCAGGCGACGGTGGCCTGCGTGCTCGACGACCTGTCGGCACAA
>JANNBZ010000010.1:0-36232 GCA_031386065.1 Burkholderiales bacterium | reverse complement strand
GTGACTGCGCTCGTCACGGCGCGCGCGGTAGTCGCGCATGCGCGCGGCCAGCCGTCGCAGCGGCAACGTCAACCGGCGAAACGCGAACACGCCGAGCAGCAGCGTCACCAGCAAGCCGATCACAGCGGCGATGCCCGCGCCTTGCCAGACACGCCGCAGGCTCAACTGCCCGGCCACCTGTTCGCGCGCACGCCCGTCGAGCACCACGTACAGGTAGCCCGGCGGACGCGTGTCTGCAGTACGCGGCGCGAACATCGCGGCGCTGAAAATGCGCGGCACGCCCGAGCCCATCGGGTCGCTGCCGCGCAGCGGCAAGGTGGCGCCGGCCAGGAAGGCACGCACCGGCTGCAGGTCGACCTGCGGCTCGCGCACCATGCCGGGCTCGCCGAGGTAGGCGTTGACGCGGCCGTCGGCGTCCAGCACATAGACCTGCACGCCGGGGTTCACCACCATCAGCATGGCCAGTAGCGCTTCGCGCGCGGCGCGATCGGCCTGGTCCACGTCGGCCAGCGTGATCTGCGGCCAGTGCTCGACGATGTGCCGCGCCAGGCCGTGCGACAACCGCTGCAGCGACTCTTGTTCGTGCTCGGCCGCCACCTGTCGGCCGAGTAGCGCGACGAAGGCGCCGTAGGCAAGCAGCAGCAGCGCCAGGGCCAGCGTCAGCCGGGTGCTGAACGAGCGCGCGCGGATCATGCGGCTGCGGATCCGCAAGCGTCGTCGAAGCGGTAGCCGACGCCCCACACGGTGACGATGCGGCGCGGCTCGCGCGGGTCGTCTTCGATCTTGGTGCGCAGCCGGTTGATGTGCGAGTTGACGGTGTGCTCGAAGCCGTCGAAGCCCGCGCCCCACACACGTTGCAGCAGCTCGCTGCGGCTGAAGGCGCGGCCCGGATGGCGCGCCAGAAAATGCAGCAAATCGAATTCGCGCAGCGTCAGCGGCACCGTGTCGTCGGCACGCCGAAGCTCGCGTCGCACGGTGTCGAGCCGAAAGCCGCCGAAGCGCAACTCGGCGACTGCGTTGGGCGACGAGCGCACCTGCTCGATGCGCCGCAGCAGCGCGCGCACGCGCGCCACCAGTTCCAGCATCGAGAACGGCTTGGCCAGGTAGTCGTCGGCGCCCAGTTCGAGGCCGAGCACGCGATGCGCCTCGGCCGAACGCGCGCTCAGCATGATCACCGGCACGTCGGCATGGCGGGCCCGCAAGTGGCGGCACACGTCCCAGCCGTCGGCGCCGGGCAGCATCAGGTCCAGCAACACCAGGTCCCAGCGCTGACGGTCGATGGCCGCCAGCGCGCGGTTGCCGTCGGCCTCGCGGTGCAGCCGGTAACCGGCTTCCTCAAGGTGCAGGCGCAGCGCATCGGCGATGGCGTCGTCGTCTTCGACCAGCAGCAGTTGTTCGTTCATCGGGTGGCCGGCCGCAGGCAAGGGCGACGCCGGCGCCCGATTGGAACAGAGCCGCATGCGGTGCGCGGCCCTGCGTGCGACCCCGCGTGCGACCCCGCGCGCGGCCCCGCGCTCAGCGGCGTGAAGGCGGGGCTGCTCAGACCGCGCGGCGGCGGCGGGACACCCAGCCCAGCGTCGCCAGACCGGCCAGCATCAACGCGTAGGTTTCGGGCTCGGGCACCGCAGCAACCGCGAACGAAATGCGATAGACATCGCTGTCGCCACGCAGCCCGCTGCTGAACACATAGCCTGCGCCGGTGGTCAACCCGTTGAAGCCGGCCAGTTCGGCGAAGTTCAGCGCCACCACCGAGTTCTGCGGCGTGCGCAGGCTGTTGGTGCCGCCCACGATGAAGGCCGCGTTCAGCGGATCGAAGGCTTCCGAGCCGGCGTCCCAGATCTCATCGGCGCGCACGCCGATCTGGTTGATCCGCAGGTGGCCGGCGTTGTCGAACAGCCGGTATTCGGTGGGTGAATCGTTGCCGATGAAGAAGTCGTTGCTCGGCACCACCATGGCACCGAAGGTGAAGAACTTGTTCAGCGCGGTGTCGACCATGAAGCTAGCGCTCAGCGTGGCGCCCGGTGTCAGCAGGCCGGCCACCGAGCCGATGGTGGCGGTGGGGTCGGCCGCCATGAACGCCGGCAACCACGCCGCGCCGCTGCCGCCTTCGGCCACCGAGATGATCGGCGCGGTGGCCACCTGGCCGAGGTTGAAGGCATCGAAGCTGCCGTTGTTGAAGCCCAGCCGCAGCGGCGCGAAGCTGATGCTGTTCGTCGGCGCCAGGTTGTGCACCGTGACCTTGACTTCGACCGTGGCGGCGCTGGCGGTGCCGCACAGCACGAGCGTGGCGGCTGCGGCCAGGCTGCTGGCAGCAAGGCGAAGGGATGTGGAACGAGGCTGGCGCATGACGGAACTCCTGGCAGGTTTTTCGAGTGACGAAGCGAACCCGAGACCGCGAGTTCGTGAGGACCATGCTAGGAACGCCGCGTCACCGAGTCCTCACAGGCAGGTCACGGAATGGGGAAGTCTGTGGGCGGGGTCAGCCCGGGCGGGGCCTGCAACCGTCTGCACCAAAAGGCGCGGCTAAACCGCTACGCAAAGCTCGTGCTGTACACGCGCCTGGCGCACCGCGCAGACCACGCCGTCGAACACCGGCAGCCCGCAGCGCGCCTGCAGCGCTGGGGCGTGGCCGCACAGCACCGCACCGGCCAGCACGATGGCCTGGGCGCCGGCTCGGCGCAGTCGCTCGCTTGCTTCGTGCAAGACGCCGAGCACGGCCAGCGACTGCAACGGCGTGCCGGCCTCGAAGGCCTGCGGTGCCTCGGGTGCTTCGAAGCCGGCCATGCGCGTGGTCAGGCCGATCTGCTCTACCCGCTGGCGGTACAGCGGCAGCAGGGCCGCGCCCAGCGTCAGCAGGCCCAGCCTGTCGGCGCGCAGGCAGGCGGTCAGCAGCGCGGCTTCGGTCATGCCGACGACCGGCGTGTCGGCATGCCGGGCGCGCAGCCTCGGCGCAGCGCCGTCGAGCGAAATACCCAGCACGATGGTGTCGTGACCGGCCGCGTGCGCCGCAGCCAGCGCCAGCGCGCCGGCCTCGGCCTGCAGCAGGTCGGCCGCCGACCGCACCACGCGCGGGCCGGTGGAGGCGGTCACGGCCGTCAGCGTGTCGCCGGCCCGCAGCGCCTGCCGCGCCGAGGCGACTAGCCGCTCGGTGATGTGCAGCGAGGTGTTGGGGTTGATCAGCAGCAGTCGCATGTCGATGGGCTCACGACCTGAAGACCGCCTCCAGGTCGACCTCCCCGGTCGAGGTGTCGAGCTTGAGGCTGCTCTCGATGTGGGCCAGATGCGCGAGCATCAGCGCCTGCGCGCGCGGCGCGTCGCGGCGCGCGATGGCGTCGATGATCTTCACGTGTTCGTCGGCGCGGCAACTGGTTGCGGTGGGCGCGTCGTACAGAAAGATGATCAGGCAGGTCAGCATCGACAGCTCGCGCATGCTGCGCGACAGCGCCGAGTTGCCCGCCAGGTCGGCCAGCACGGTGTGGAACTCGCCCGACAGGCGAACGATGGCGCGCTTGTCGTCGCGCCGGCGCGCGTCGAGCTCCAGCTCCTGGTGCTGGCGCAGGCGGGTCACGCGTTCGGGTGTCAGCGTGTCGATCAGCCGCTGCAGCAGCGCCGGCTCGATCAGGCGCCGCGCCTCGAACACATCGTGCGCCTGCAGCGGTGTCGGCTGGGCCACGTAGGCGCCGCGCTGCGGGTAGAGCTCGACGATCTGCTCGTGCGCCATGCGTGCCAGCACCTCGCGCACCCGCGCCCGGCTGACCCGAAAGATGTCGGCCAGCCGCTCTTCGACCAGCTTGGTGCCCGGCGGCAGGCGGTGCTCGAGGATCGCGACGTAGATCCGTTCGTAGATCTCGTCGTGAGTGTTCTCGCGTTCCAGGCGGGCCTGCGGCACGCTCTTGCGCGCGCGCGTGGCCACCGAGTGGGCGGTGGCGCGTGGCGCTGCCTTGCGGGCGGCGGCGCGCGGCACCAGCATTTTGTCGAGCAGGCTCTTGGCCACGCTCAGCGCCACTCGAACAGGCGGCCCCAGCCGCGCACCGCGCCCAGGTCGGTCCCGGCGGCACGCAACATGCCCCACACCGTGGTGCTCACGGTGTCGAGCAGCGGGATGTCGAGCGTGGCTTCGATGGTGGCGGCCAGCGGCGCGGCGCGCAGGTTGGTGCAGAAGGTGGTGATCGCCTGCGGCCGCGCCGCCGCCACCTCGTGCATCAGGGCTTCGAGCCGGCCCGGCTCGACCAGCGCGAAGTCGTGGTTGACGCGGATGCCCAGGTGCCGCTCGGCCACCACCTCGATGCCGATCGCCCGGTAGTTCTCGACGATGCGCTGCTGCACATCGGCGGTGTAGGGCGTGACCAGCGCCAGCCGGGTGATGCCCTGCAGCGCCAGCAGTTCGTTCAGCGCCAGCACCGCCGTCGTCGCGCGGATGCCGGTGCGTTCACGGATGCGCTCGACCAGCCGCAGGTCGCTGTCGAAACCCAGCCAGCCGGCGGCGGTGCCGCTCCAGCCGATGACGTCGACCTGCGCGTCGGCCAGCAGCTCGGCGGCGGCCAGGATCTTGCTGTCATCGAACTGGCCCAGGGCCTGCGCCGAGAGGGCGATCTCGGTGACCTTGAAGCGCGAGAAATGCGCGCTGCAGCCGGGCACGGTGGCGGCCAGTGCGCTGGTCAGCGGTTCGAGGGCGGTGTTGGAAGAGGGCGTCAACACGCCGAGTCGCAAAGTTCGGGTCATGGCGGGGTGGTCGACAAAGGGGCGCGGATCGCGCAGCGTCGGTGCAACAGCATCGATCATGCCCGCAAACTGAAAAATGTCGGCACGGGTGTTAACACTGCAGCCAAAATCTGAAATGTTGACGATCATGTCGACATTCGATCCACAGCCGGTTCCAGGTGCTGGGCCCGGCTCTTGCTACACAGGTGTTTCAGCCAACGCTACCGAGACCGAACGCACCAGCGCCGGGCGCCAATCAAATGTCGACATTCATGTCGCGCACATCCTTGAGTGGCACGCGTTCATCTGGTGCACAGGCGCCCTGCGGCGCCGCCGCGGCCGCGTTTTTCAAACCGAACCCCAGAAGGAGCCATCGATGAATTCCTGCCAACCCCTCGTTCGTGCGGTACTCGCGCTGACCGCCACGGCCACCCTGCTGGCTGCGCCCCTCGGCGCCCATGCTGAAGACCGCATCACCTTCAAGGTGGTCGGCCAACCGGCGGCCACCGGCATGATCCAAAAAAACAAGGAAAAGCCGTTCTTCGACGAGTTTTCCAAGCGCACCGGTCTGCCGGTCGATGCCGACTACAAGCCCATCGATTCGCTGGGCATCAAGGACACCGAGCAACTGCGGGTCATGAAGGCCGGCCTGTTCGACATCGTCTCGCTGCGGGTGTCGCAGAACTCGCGCGACGAGCCCACGCTGCTGGGCATGGACCTGGTCGGCGCCTCGCCCAACTACGAAACCGCACGCAAGGTCTACGAGGCGTATTTCGACACGCTGGACCAGCGCCTGCAGAAGCAGTTCCAGGTCAAGCTGCTCGGCGTCTGGCCGTTCGGCCCGCAAATCCTGTTCTGCAAGAAGCCGTTGACCAAGCTGGCCGACCTGAAGGGCATGAAGGTGCGGGTCTACGACCAGAACCTGGCCAAGTTCATCGAATCGGTGGGGGGCACGCCGGTGCCGTTGTCGTTCACCGAGGTGCACCAGTCGCTGTCGCTCGGCGTGGTCGACTGCGCCATCACCGGGCCCAGCTCGGCCAACTCGTCGAACTGGCCCGAGGTCACGACGCACCAGTACCCGCTGGGCTTCCAGATGGCGCTGAACGGCTACGCGATCACGCTGAACGCCTGGAAGAAGCTCAACCCCGACCAGCAAACCAAGATGCAGGCCGCCTTCAAGACCTTGACCGACGACATCTGGGTCTACTCGAAAGAGCTGACGCAGGATGCGCTCAACTGCAACGCCGGCAAGGACCCCTGCGTCAACGGCAAGAAGTTCAAGCTGATCGATGTGCCGGTGACGCCGGCCGACATCGAGACGGTGCGCAAGGCGGTGGCCGCGATCTCGCTGCCGACCTGGGCCGAGATCTGCGACAAGTCCAACCCCGGCTGCTCCGACACCTGGAAGAAGACGGTCGGCAAGGCGATCGGCATCCAGTAGCCAACGCTGCCGCACCACTCCCCCACGCCACACCCGCACCGAGGATCGCGCGATGAAAGACTCGATTGAACGCTGGCTGGGCACGCTGTTCGGCCTGGTCTTCGTGGCCTTGTCCTTGTTGGTGGCGGTGGAAACCGTGGTCCGCAAAGCCTTCAACTTCTCGTTGCAGGGCGCCGACGAACTGGGCGGCTACGCGCTCGCCGTCGGCGGCACCATCGCGTTCAGCCTGGCGTTGATCGGGCGCACGCACATCCGGGTCGACGTCTTCCACGAGCGCCTGCCGGGCTGGCTGCAGACCGGCCTGAACTGGTTCTCGGCCGTGTGCCTGGCCGCGTTCGCGCTGCTGCTGGCGGTGCTGGCGTGGTTCGTGGTGGCCGATTCGCGCAGCTACCAGAGCGTCTCGCAAACGCCCTGGGCCACGCCGCTGGTGTATCCGCAAACCGCCTGGCTGCTGGGGCTGATGTTGTTCGCGCTGGTGTCGGTGTGGGTGGCCGGTCGCGCCACCTGGCTGCTGCTGCGCGGCCGCATCGCCCAGCTGAACCGCGACTTCGGCCCGCGCTCGACCAAGGAAGAGGTCGACGAGGAACTGGCCGACCTGAAGAACCGCTCGACCGACGCGGTCCCGCCCCCACCCGGTGTCGCTTCAGGGGCGCGCGCATGAACGTCGGCTACATCCTGATCGCCTTCTTCGGCATGCTGGCGATGATGCTGCTCGGCCTGCCGATCGCCGTGTCGATGGCCGCCGTGGGTGTCGTCGGCGGCCTGCTGGCCTACGGTGCGCCCTTCATCAATTCGATTGCCCCGGTGGTCTGGGGCGTTCACAACGACAACCTGCTGACCTCGATCCCGCTGTTCGTGCTGATGGGCGAACTGCTGCTGCGCTCGGGCATTGCCGACCGCATGTTCGGCGCGCTGGCGGCGTGGCTGGGCCGCTTGCCGGGCGGCCTGCTGCACACCAACGTCGGCTGCAGCGCGCTGTTCGCCGCCACCTCGGGCTCGTCGGTGGCCACCGCCGCCACCATCGGCACCGTCGCGCTGCCGTCGCTGTACAAGCGCGGCTATTCGATGCAGCAGTCGCTGGGCTCCATCGCTGCCGGCGGCACGCTCGGCATCCTGATCCCGCCGTCGGTCAACATGATCATCTACGGCTCGCTGACCGACACCTCGATCGGCAAGCTGTTCATCGCCGGCATCGTTCCCGGCCTGCTGTTGACGGCCTGCTTCATGGCCTTCATCGCAATCAACGCGCTGGTCACCGGCACCGGCATCCGCGAAGACAAGGTGCCGCTGGCCGAGCGGCTGCGCCTGCTGAAAGACCTGTTGCCGCCGGCGGTGGTGTTCTTTATCGTGATGGGCAGCCTGTACACCGGGCTGGCCACCACCACCGAATCGGCCGCGCTGGGCGTGGTGGCGTCGCTGCTGTTCGCGTGGCGCAGCCGCAAGCTGAGCTGGCTGCTGCTGCAGCACTGCTTCGTGCAGACGGCCAAGACCAGCGGCATGATTTTGCTGATCATCACGGCGGCCTTCGTGTTGAACCTGGCCATCAGCCTGACCGGCGTGGCCGAGGCGATGACCGCCTGGGTCACGTCGTTCGGCCTGTCGGCCACCCAACTGCTGCTGGTGCTGATCGTCTTCTACCTGGTGCTGGGCATGTTCATGGACGTGCTGTCGATGATGGTGGCCACCATCCCGGTCACGTTTCCCATCGTCACCGCGCTGGGCATCGACCCGGTCTGGTACGGCATCTTCATCGTGCTGATGTGCGAGTTGGGCATGATCACGCCGCCGGTGGGCATGAACCTGTTCGTCGTGCACGGGATCCGGCCCGACAAGGGCGGCATCCGCGACGCCATCGTCGGCGCGCTGCCGTATGCGTTCATCATGATCGCCTTCACGCTGCTGCTGATGGCCTTCCCCGGCCTGGCCACATGGCTGCCGCAGCAAATGAAATGAGCCCGGCGGGGCTGCCCTGGTGGCAGGCCAGCGCGGTGGCCCTGGTGGCGGCCTACCGTGGCGGTGCGGTCACGCCCACGCAGGTGCTGGCCGCCTGCTTCGAGCGCATCGACGCCGTCAACCCGCAGCTCAACGCGCTGATCGCACTGCGCCGCGACGCGGCCTTCGCCGACGCCGCCCGCAGCGACGAACGTTTCGCACGCGGTGCGCCGCTGGCGCGCTCGACGGCATTCCGCTGGCGGTGAAAGACAACATCCCCAGCGCCGACCTGCCCACCACCTGGGGCAGCGTGGCCGGCAGGGCGCACCGGCCCGCCCACGACGAGCTGGCGCTGGCACGCGCGCGTGCGGCCGGTGCCATCGCCGTCGGCAAGACCAACGTGCCCGAGTTCACGCTCGAGGGCTACACCCACAACGCGCTGTTCGGTACCACCCGCAACCCCTGGAACCTGGCGCTGACACCGGGCGGATCGAGCGGCGGTTCGGTGGCCGCCGTGGCCGCCGGCATGGTGCCGCTGGCGCTGGGCACCGACGGCGGCGGCTCGACGCGGCGGCCGGCGTCGCACACCGGGCTGGTCGGATTCAAGCCGTCCATCGGCGCCATCGCGCGCGAGCATGCGCTGCCGCCGCTGCTGCTCGACTTCGAGGTCATCGGCCCGATTGCGCGCAGCGTGCCCGACGTGCAGTTGCTGTTCAACGCCCTGCGCGGGCCGCACCCGGCCGACCGCCGCTCGGCCGCCGCTGCGCTGCCCAAGGCCATGCCGCCGCACCTGCGCGTGCTGTACGTGCCCACGCTGGGCCACGCGCCGGTCGACCCCGAGATCGCCGCGTCGTGCCGCGCCGCAGCCGGTCGGCTGGCCGCGCTGGGCCACCGCGTGGACGAAGGCGAATTGCCGCTGGACCTGGGCTTCATGTCCACTGGCTGGCCCGTCATCGGCCAGATCGGCCTGGCGTGGTTGTTTGCCCATCACCCCGCGTGGCGCCACGGCGCGGCCGACAAGTACCTGGCCATGGCCGAGGCCGGCGCGCGCGTGCCGGCCACCGACCTGTGGCAGATCACCGAGGCGGTCGAGCAACTGCGGCGCGACGTGGCCCGGCTGTTCACCCGCATCGACCTGATCGTCACGCCGGCCACGGCGGCGCTGCCCTGGCCGGCCGCCGATGCCTTTCCGCCCGTCATCGCCGGCCAGCCGGTGGGGCCGCGCGGGCACGCTGTGTTCACCGCCTGGGTCAACGCCGCCGGCCTGCCTGCGGTCGCGCTGCCCTGCGAACCGTCGGCCACCGGCTTGCCGATCGGCGTGCAACTGATCGCCGACCATGGCTGCGACACGGCGCTGCTCGCGCTGGCCGCTCAGTTCGAAACCGCCGGGCCGCGCGGCTGGTCGTGGCCGGCGTTGTGATTCGTTGCCGACCGCGCGCGGCGCCAGGTCACAGTTGCACGCGAGCCGCGCCGATGCCGTCGAAAACCACCTCCACCGCGTCGCCGGCGTGGGCGTGCACGATGCCGCACCAGGTGCCGGTGGTGACCACGCTGCCGGCCGCCACCACCGCGCCGTCGCGGGTGGCGTGGCGCAGCCAGGCCGCCAGCACGAAGGCCGGGTCGGCCATCGAATGCGTGCCGCGAAACTCGTGCACGGCGTGGTTTGCTGCGGAGTTTGCAATCTGCACGCGGCAGCGTTGGGCCGTCCAGTCACGCGCCGGGTCGAATGCCACCCACGCCCCCAGCACCAGGGCGCCGTGCGATTGCAGGTCGGCCAGCTTGGCCAGCGTGGGCGCCTGCAGGCCGTCGGCCCAACGTGAGTCGACGATCTCGATCGAGACGCACATCGCATCGACCAGCGCGCGCGCGCCGGCCAGGTCGAGCGACTGCGCGCGCTGCGCGTCCACCGGCTCGCGCAGGCGCAGCGCCACCTCGGCCTCGATGCCGCGCAGCGTGAAGGGCCAGTCGCCAGCCTGCGCCGGGCTGGCCCACACGCCGGCCGGTGGCAGCGCGGCATGGGTGGCGATCACCTCGCGCGACGCACCGCCCGACTTCCAGTGGCGCGCCACGCCGTCGTTGAACCAACCCAGCCTGCGCGCCACCGCGTCTTGCACCGCATACGCGGCGGCGGCGTCGGCCAGGGCTGGCGCCGGCTGCGGCCGGCTGTCGCGGCGGGCTTGCAGCAGGCGCGATGCGGCGTCTTCGATGTCGGTCATGCTGCGGCTCGCGGTTGATGCTGAAGGCGCCATTGTGCGCAGCGCAAGACCGGCACTTTCGGGATGAACAACGTCGACACGCTCGCCAACGCCCGCCGCTTCGAGCCGCAGCGCGATCCGCAGGTCCACGGCCTGCGCTGGCCGGGCGGCGCCGGTCTGGCGCTGTCGTTCGTGTTGAACATCGAAGAAGGCGCCGAGTGCGCGCTGGCCGATGGCGATGCCGTCAACGAGGCGGTGCACGAGGTGACGCAGCGCCTCGACGGTGTGCCCGACTTCTGCCTCGGCACGCACTTCGAGTACGGCGCGCGGGCCGGCTGCGCGCGCACGCTGCAACGCTTCATCGACGCCGGCCTGCCGCTGACGCTGAACGTCTGCGGCCGGGCGCTCGAACGCACGCCCTGGGTGGCCGATGCGGCGCGCACGCATGGCTTCGAGATGTGCGGCCACGGCTGGCGCTGGGAATCGCCCGCCGGCATCGACGAGGCCAGCGAGCGCGCGTCGATCGCCCGCACGGCGGCCAGCATCGAACGCCTGGGCGGGCGCGCGCCGGTGGGCTGGCATTGCAAGGGCTCGCGGTCAACGCGCACGCGCCGCCTGCTGCGCGAACACGGCGGCTTCATCTACGACAGCGACGACTACGGCGACGACATTCCGCATCTGCTGGACCTGCACGACGGCCGGCCGCCGCACGTGGTGCTGCCGTATGCCTTCGACACCAACGACATGCGCTTCTTCGACCGCGGCGGCTTCGTGCGCGCGGCCGATTTCGCCGGTTATGTCGGCGATGCGATCGACGCGCTGCGGGTCGAATCGCGCCACGCGCCGCGCATGCTGACCATCGGCCTTCACGCCCGCATCATCGGGCGGCCGGGCCGCATTGCCGGCCTCGACAGCGTGCTGCGCCAGGTGGCCGAACTCGGCACGGCGGTGCAGGTGATGACGCGCGAAGACATCGCCCGCCACTGGCTGGCCCACGCGGCCGCCGCTTGAATCCGGCGCCACCGCCCCGTACCATCGGCGCGTCTTGAACGGCAGGGAGCCGACATGCCATTGACCGACAAGCAGTGGACGGGCCTGGCGCGCGACCTTCAGCGCGCACTCACGCGCGTGGCGCCGGAGTGGACGGACACCGGCCCGCACGACCCCGGCATCAGCGTGCTGGAATTGCTGGCCTTCGTGCTGGACGAACTGCAGTCGCGCAGCAACGCGCTCGACCCGCAGGCCCGAATGCTGGCGCTGCGCGTGGCCGAGCGTGCCAGCGCGTTGGCCACCGCGTGGGCCACGGCGCCAGACCACAGCGACTGTGCAGGCGCCCTGCAACGCGTCAACTACGTCAGCGGCATGCTGCTGGGCGTCGACGACTTTCGGGTCGAACAAGACTACTTCCGCACCCGACTGAACCGGCACAACCGGATGCTGCACGGCAGCGGCATCGTCGACGGCCTGGCGGTGACGGTCGAGGCCGGCTCGCAAGTGACGCTGGCGCCCGGCTTCGCGCTGGACCGGCACGGCAACGAGATCTGCGTCGACGCGGCTGTCGTGCTGGTGCTGCCTGCGCTAGGCGCAGCGCTGTTCGTGCAGCTCTCTTACGCCGAGCAGGCGTCGGGCCTGGCCCCGGTGCTCGAAGGCAGTCCTCTCGACACCACCGCCCAGGCCACTCGCATCACCGAGACCTTCAGTGCATCGCTGGCGGCCGAGCCTGCCGCCGATGCGGTGGTCGTCGCGCGGCTGCGCCAGGTGCGCGGTCGCTGGCGCGTGGACAAGAGCTTCAAGGCGCTGCGTTTGCCGCCGGCTTGATGGCGGCGGCGGTTCTGAGTCGACCGCTGCGCCTGTTTACCGCTGCCTCAGTCCCCGTCCAGCTCCTGCTGGATGTCCGCCACCACCTGCTGGCGTTGACCGGCGCGCTTGCCCATGCGCACCGCCACGTTCTGCACCAGCAGGTGCAACATGCTGGCGGCGGCCATGGCCGAGAACGCGTGTTCTGCGCTGCTGGCGTAGCACGGCAGCACCACTTTCGAAACGCGCCGGGCCCAGGCGACGTTGCGGATGTCGACCACGGCCACGGTGTCGATGCGCGTGGTGGCAGCGTGTGCGGCCAGGCGCTCCAACACGCGCTGGCGCGGTTGCGTCAACACCAGCAGCAGCGCATCGCGCGGGCCGGTCATCGCCAGGTCTTCGGCCCAGGCGCCGCTTTGGGTGCCCAGGCAATGCACGTCGGGCCGCACGCGGGCGAGTTGCGGCCGCACGAAACGCACCAGGCCTTCGTCCAGGCCGATGCCCAGCAGCCAGACGCGCGGCGCCTTCGCCAGCAGGTCGGCGGCGGCCAGCAGGGTGTCGCTGCGCAGCGACTCGAAGGTGCGCGCCAGGCTTTCGCTCTCGGCCTGCAGGTGAGACGCGACCGTGTGGCTGCGCGACGCCGCCCCGCGTGATGCGCTGCCGCCGGGCGGCACGCCGGCCTGGAACGGCTGCGCGAGATCGCGTTCCTCGCGGGCCTGCAAACGCACTTCGTTGAAGTCGGCGTAACCTAGGCTGCGAAACAGCCGCGCCGCGGTCGCCTTCGACACCTCGGCCATCGCCGCCAGTTCGGTGGCCGAGTAGGTGAGCATGTCTTCGGCGCGGTCCAGCAGCAGCGCGGCCAGCCGGCGCTCGCTCGGCGAGAGCTGCTCGTAGTGCTCTTGAATCGCAAGCGTCAGACGGGTCGTCATCGCATGCTCACATGTGTGGCGCGGGCTGGAACCGGTCGAAGCAGTTGAAACGCATGTTTCATTGTATTATTATTCCTGAAACGACAGTGCCAGAGCTTTCAACGCCAAGGCGAAGATTTTCGACTCACTGTCTGCCACCCCGCGTTTCATGCAGTTCACCCGGGTACCGCCTTGTCGAATTCCAACGTCGCACGTGATCAGGTCTGGGGTGGGCTGAAGGCCGTGGCGGTGCCCGACTCGCGCTTTCACTTCCGCTTCAGCGAGTTCATTCCCGACTTCCAGGGTTCGGCAGCCGCCATCGACCGGCTGTTGGCGCTGCCGCCGTTCGCTGCGGCCTTGCACGTGTTCGTCACGCCCGACAACAGCCTGCTCGAACTGCGGCGCCGGCTGCTGGTGGCCGGCGTCAGCCTGGTGGTGTCGAGCTACAACATGGCGCGCGGCTTCTACGCGCTGCGGCCCGGCGCGGTGCCGGCCGGGCACGAACGCCACGCCGCCTCGCTCGACGGCCTCGAACAGTTCGGCCAGCCGTTGACGTTGGCCGCGCTGTGCGCGCTGGGGCGCTTCGACGTGGTGGCCACCGGCGCCTCGGCCGTAGCCACCTCGGGCGTGCGCTTCGGCCGCGGGCACGGCTACTTCGACCTCGAATGGCGCATGTTCAGCGAGTTGGGCCTGGTCGACGACCGCACGCCGGTGGTCACGGCCGTGCACGACGTGCAGGTGCTCGACAAGCTGCTGTTCGCCAGCCCCGACGACGTGCGCGTCGACTGGGTCTGCACGCCCACGCGCACCGTGTTCGTCGAGCGCGACGCACCGCGGCCGCGCGGCATGCGCTGGGATCAGGTGTCGCCCGAACAGGCCGACGCCATCCCGGCGCTGGCCGAATTGCAACGCGCCGTCGGCCTGGCGTGACGGCCCACTGCTTCACCCATCGCCAAGCTTCAGTTTCCTGCCACCACCCACCAAGGAAGTTCCATGCACACCACACGTCGATCCTTCATTCGCAGCGCCGCCGCACTGGCCGCCGCCTCGCCGCTGGCCGGCTGGAGCCAGGCGGCCGCCAAGCTCACGCTGCAGGCTGCGTGGGTGAACGACGCCGAATTCATGGGCTACTTCATTGCCATGGACAACGGCTACTACAAGGCCGAGGGCCTGGACCTGAAGTACCTGTCGGGCGGGCCCGACGTGATCCCCGAAAGCTCGCTGCTGTCGAAGAAGGCCGATGTCGGGCTGACCACGGTCGAGACCGCGATCAAGGCCATCACCGAACAGAAGGCGCCGCTGGTGATCATCGGCGCGCAGTACCAGAAGAACCCGGTGGGCATCGTCAGCCTGGCCAGCAAGCCGCTGAAAACGCCGGCCGACCTGGTGGGCAAGACCATCGCCGTGCCGCCGGTGAACCGGCTTACGGTTGAGGCGCTGTTGAAGCTGAACGGCATCGACAAGAGCAAGGTGCGCATCGTGCCGTACGCCTACGACCCGACGCCGCTGCTGAAGGGCGAGATCGACGGCTCGCTCGACTTCACCACCAACGTGCCGTTCACCATCAAGAGCAAGGGGCAGGACGCCACCAGCTTCCTGATGGCCGACTTCAAGCTGCCGCTGTTCAACGACGTGGTCGTGGTCACGCAAGAGACGCTGCAAACCCGCCGCAAGGACCTGGTGGCCTTCCTGCGCGCCAGCCGAAAGGGCTGGGCCGAGAACTTCAAGGACACCGCCGCCTACCCGCCGAAGTTCAAGGACACCTGGTTCAAGGGCACCGGCCGCAGCATCGAGAACGAGCTGTATTTCAACCAGGCGCAGAAGCCGCTGATGGAACACCCCGGCGGCGTGTTCTCGATGAGCGACGAGGCCATCGCCAATTGCATCGCCGCGCTCAACGCGGTCAACGTGAAGGCCACGAAGGCGCACTTCGACACCAGCCTGCTGAAAGAAATTTGAGGTGTCCGACAGCGAGCTGCGCATCGAGCATGTGCGCCGCGCGTTCGCGGTCGCCGGGGCGGCGCCCTTCTTGGCGCTGCAAGACGTGTCGCTGCGCTGCGCCTCGGGCTCGTTCACCGCGTTGATCGGCCCGTCGGGCTGCGGCAAGTCCACCCTGCTGCGGCTGCTGGCCGGGCTGGACCAGCCCGACGCCGGCAGCGTCAGCATCGGCGGCGAATCGCCGCTGGCACTGCAGCAGCGCGGCCGCTTGGGCATCGCCTTTCAAGATGCCGCGCTGTTGCCGTGGCGGTCGGTCGACGAGAACGTGCGCCTGCCGTTCGACATCACCGGCCGCGCCAGCGCCGACGACCAGCGGCGCGCCGCTGCGCTGATCGAACTGGTGGGCCTGCGCGGCTTCGAGCACGCGTTGCCGTCGGCGCTGTCGGGTGGCATGCGCCAGCGCGTGGCCATCGCGCGGGCACTGGTCACGCAGCCCGACGTGCTGTTGCTCGACGAGCCCTTCGGCGCGCTGGACCAGATTCTGCGGCGCACGATGAACGTCGAGCTGCAACGCATCTGGCTGGAACGGCCGACCACCACGCTGCTGGTGACGCACGGCATCGACGAGGCGCTGTTCCTGGCCGACCGGGTGGTGGTGATGCAGGGCCAGCCGGGCCGCATTGCCGAAGTGATTGATGTGCCGTTCGCGCGGCCGCGCGCCTTGTCGCTGTTCGGCAGCAGCGCCTTTCGCGATCTGGAAGACCACGTGGCGGCCGTGCTGTACGCACACGAAGGCCGCGCCGCAGAGGCCCGCGATGGCCGCTGAACACGCCGCGCGCGTTTCACGCGCATCGCACACGTCACACACATCGCGCGCCGCCACCGCGTGGGCCTTGCTCGGCGTGCTGCTGCTGTGCGAGCTGGCCGGCCAATTGAAGTGGGTGGGCGACGGCGCGCTGCCGGCGCCCAGCGCGGTGCTGCAGCAGGCCTGGCTGGACCGCGCCGACTACCCGGCGCACGTGTGGGGCACGCTGCGCACCGCGTTCGCCGGCTTCGTCATCGGCAACGTGGTGGCCATCGCGTTCGGCGTGCTGTTTGTCTGGTGGCGACCGGCCGGCCGCGTGATGGCGGGCGTCAACATCACGGTGTTCGCGATGCCGGCCATCGCGCTGGTGCCGATTCTGGTGATCGCGCTCGACGGCGACACGCCGCGCGTGGTGCTGGCGGCGCTGTCGGTGTACTACCCGACCATGGTGGCCACCGTGCTGGGCCTGTCGCAGGTGGACGCGCGGCTGTGCGATCTGGTGCGCGTGTACGGCGGCGGCGACTGGGCCATCGTGCGCCGCGTGCGCCTGCGCAGCAGCCTGCCAACGCTGCTGGCCGGCCTGCGCGTGGCGGCACCGGCTGCGGTGCTGGGCTCGCTGCTGGCCGAGTTCGGCAGCGGTGGCAACGCCGGCCTGGGCACCTACCTGATCGGCTCGCTGGGCCGCGCCGAGCCGGCGCGACTGTGGGGCATCGGCCTGGCCGCCACCGCCATCAGCGGGCTTGCGTATTTCAGTGTCGATGTGGTCGCTCGCCGCTTCGCCGGCAACACCCTCAGCGCCAGCACGCCGCTGGGCGGCCAAGGCCAGCACGCCGCAGAAGCGTGGTGGCAGCGCGGGCTGATTTTCGTGCTGGCCGTCGCCACGCCGTTCGTCTTCTGGTGGGCCTGCGTGGCGCTGTTCCAGGCGCTGGGCGTGTCTGACGTGGTGCTGCGTGGGCCACTGGGCGTGTTCGACCACCTGTTCGCATCCGACGGCGCGGCCGAGCACCTTCAGCGCCTGGGCGAGGCCTTGGCGCAGACCGTGCCCGACGCGCTGCTGGGCCTGGCGCTGGGCCTGGCGGTGGCGTTCGTGCTGGCGGTGGCCGGCAGCCTGTGGCCCGTGCTGGGGCAGACGCTGCTGCCGTTGTCGCTGGTCACGCAGTCGATGCCGCTGGTGGCGCTGACGCCGCTGGTGGTGCTGGTGTTCGGCCGCGGCACCACCACCATTCTGGTGATCACCGTGTCGGTCACCTTCTTCCCGGCCTTCGTCACCATCGCCCAGGGCCTGGCGCTGGTGCCGGCGTCGGTGCAAGAACTGGTGCGGGCTTACGGCGGCGGGCGGGCGCGGCAACTGCGGCTGGTCAACGTGCCGTGGTCGCTGCCTCACCTGTGCGCCGCAGCGCGGCTGGCCGCGCCGCGGGCCTTCCTGGGCGTGATGATTGCCGAGTGGCTGGCCACCGGCACCGGCATCGGCAACCTGCTGAACGAATCGCGCGGCACGCTCGACTTCGGAATGATCTGGAGCGTGGCCGCCGCCGCCATTGCCATCGCAGTGGCGCTGCATGCGCTGGTGGCGGCGGTAGAGCGCGTGGTGCTGCGCCGCCAGGCCATGGCAGCGCCGCTGTGACATTCACCAATGCATGAACAAGGGGTGACCATGGACCACAAGAGTTCCGTGCGCGAACGCGTCTTCGCCGACCTGCGGCAGGTGGCCTTGCCCGACAGCCGCTTCCACTACGACTTCGGCGAATTCATCACCGACTTCATCGGCAGCGACCAGGCTACAGACCGGCTGATGGCGCACCGCTTCTACCGCAACGCCCGCTGCATTTTCATCACCCCCGACAACTGCCTTGAGGCGCTGCGCCACCGCAGCCTGCTCGACGGCAAGCTGATCTTGATGACCAGCTACTCGATCAAGCGCGGCTTCTGGTTGCTGGACCCGGCGCGCATTCCCGCCGACCGCTACCTGTACGCCGCCACGCTCGACGGCATGGAGCGCCACGCCACCGCGATGACGCTGGCCGACATTCGCAGCCAGCTGCCCAGCCTGGACTACATGGTCACCGGCACCGGCGCCATCAACGAACAGGGCGTGCGCTTCGGCAAGGGCCACGGCTTCTTCGACGCCGAATGGGGCATGCTGTATCGCATCGGCAAGATCAGCACCGCCACACCCACCGCCGCGCTGGTGCACGACTGCCAGGTGCTGACCGAAACGCTGTACCCCGAGGTCTTCGACACCGTGGCCGACGCCATCTTCACGCCCACCCGCACGATAGAAGTCGAGCAGCCGCACAAGCCGACCTGCGGCATCGTCTGGGACCTGCTGGACCCGCACATGCTGGCCACCATTCCGCCGCTGCAGGAACTGAAAGCGATGGAGCCGGAGCTGCCGGCGCTGGCGAGCTGCTGACCCGCCGCTGACGCCGCGGGCCGGTCCGGGCTGCACCCGCGTGAAGCCGCAGAATATCGGCTCACCGCGCATCAGAAAACAGCCATGACCGAACCGACCCCAGAGACCGCCGCCACCACCGCCACCCCCATGCCCGACCGCCTGTCGGTCGACCCGCGCAGCCCGCACCACGTGGCCGCCGTGTTCGAACGCGAGATCGGCATCCGCCTCAACGACCACGAGCGCCACGACGTCGAGGAATACTGCATCAGCGAAGGCTGGGTCAAAGTGCCCGCCGGCAAGGCCCGCGACCGCAAGGGCCAGCCGCTGATGATCAAGTTGAAGGGCAAGGTCGAGGCGTTCTTTCGGTAGGCTGTGTGTGGCGTGGCGTGCCGCGTTCGCGCGAAAGTCATCCGCTCATTCCCCCACGTTGGCGCTGAGTTCCTACTGCCGTTCGCCCTCAGCCCCCACCTCCGTTCGCCCTGAGGTATCGAAGGGAGCGCTCGCGCCACCCCTGCCTCAACGCACAGACCGCGCCTTCCGAACAAGAACCCGCGCATGCTGAAACTCTGGGGCAACGCCGGTTCCATCTACGTGCAAAAGGTGTTGTGGTGCTGCGAGGAATTGCACCTCGCGTCTTGCAGCACGTCCTGCCCTCGTGCTTCAAGCGCATCCGCCACTATGGGCGGTTGGCACCTGCAGCCAAGACGCAGCGGCTGGCGCTGGCGCGGCGATTGCTGACGATGCCCGCTGCCAACCCGCAGGCGCACGAGGATGCGCAGGCCTTCATGCGCCGCGTGGCGGCCATCGACGTGGCGTGCTGTGCGCATTGCGGGCTCGGGCGGTGGTGCGTGGTGGAGCACCGCAGCGCTGATCGCGCGGCCATTGCAGCGCCTCTGCTGGCTGCATGCCGAGGCCCGCCGTGAGGCGCGCGCTAGGCCCCACTGTGTGTTCACCGTCGGCTTGCTCACACAGGCCTGGAGCCTCTTGCCTCGGCCATGCCACATCGGCGCAGCGGGCCACGCGACAAGGCTGCCGCATCAGCCACACGCCGCCTTGGTGGCCGCTGTGCGAGCACATTGCCACTGCGCAGCTTGGTGCAGAAAGCATCGCCATTGCCGACACGGCACGCTGAAACCTACACTGCCCATTCGCACCGCCGGCCCGGTGGTTCAGTCCAACAAGGTTTATCTGACGCGATGCATCACCGTGCCTTCGATCTGCTGCGGCTCGGCATCGTATGAACCCCGTACTCGTTGAGTCAATCCAGTGCCACTTGTGGACAGACGCGCTGCACGTTCGGCAGCTTGCACGCGAGGCTGCCAATCGTTGGGATCGCGGCACCTATGTTCGCCTCTGCGTCGTCTTGGCATGGACCGCCTTAGAACTGGGGTGCCAAGAGGCGCTGTGCGCCCCCGAGATCGGTTACCGCTTCAAAGACAACCTGGATCGAGCAGTCGCAGCTAAAAGCCTCCCGCCGCTGGAGTGGTCGCAAGGTGTCTGGCAAGAAGTTCGTCGCATTCAAGAGATCCGCAAAGCCTTTGTGCACAAGTTCGCATCTCTTGCTGACATGTTCCCCGAGAGTGCGGTTGCCGACGATGCTATTGCCGTTGTCCGCGCGGCTATCGCCAGCATCTTCGATCACGCTGCTGTCGCCAGTCCCGACTGGATTGAGTTCGACCATTCGCACGGATGGGCTGGCCGCTCTGGAGCATCAGATGTGGTGTACGCGACAGCAATCACCGGCGGTGTATCGCCGGACGATCCCATTGCGGTCAGAATTTGTTATGTAGCCGATCAAGTCGAGCGGATATCGGGCATCCACCCACCAGGCTTCGACTACACAAGCGAAGTGGAACGTCTTGTCAGAGCAATACGCATTCCGATTACCG
Source organism: Burkholderiales bacterium (assembly GCA_031386065.1). GTDB lineage: Bacteria > Pseudomonadota > Gammaproteobacteria > Burkholderiales > Burkholderiaceae_C > JANYJJ01. The sequence continues at coordinate 16,231 of JANNBZ010000010.1, read as the reverse complement.
CCATACGCGTCTACGTTGGCCAGACCCTCGTCTCTGAAATGTTGGTTCACGTGCGGGGCAGTCATTGAAACAATGCGACGACGCTAACCCTGTCGAGGGGATGCCCAAAAGGCTGCGCTTTTTGTGCACCCCTCATGTCAAACGTTGGACGTCATGAACGAGATTGTCTTTCTCGGCCTATCGAAGGCGCAGTGGGACCTAATCAACTCCTTCTCAAACTGGCTTTCCGCCATCGGCACGATCGCTGCTGTCATTGTGTCACTATGGTTCGCAACGAAGGCCAGTCGCCTGCAGTGCCACGCACAGGTAGGGCACCGAATCGTTATCGAACAAGGTAGCCAAGGCATATATCCAGAAATACTTGTGTTTCGGATAGTCAACACGGGGGAACGACCGTTCCAAGTAAACAGTGTGGGCTGGCGGGTAGGCATATTCCGGTGGCGTCGAGAGGCGATGCAGTTCTATGATCGCGCACAAAGCAGCCCTATGCCAGTAGAGCTACAACATGACCAAGAAGCAACATGGGTTGTTCCACTACTGTCAGAAGAGAAGGGGTGGTTCAAGACCTTTCCACGCAAGATGCTTAGCCCGCATCCACTCTTCTACTCCGCCACGCTTCGAGCCATATTCGTTACTTCAATCGGCAAAACGTTTTTAGTAAAGCCAGAGCCCGGGCTAATAACTAAGTTGCGGGAAGCTACTTCGGCGATATGACGCCCAACTCTTCCGTCGAGAGGATATGCCCCCGCAAGCCTGGTCATGCCTCTCCTGTCAATCGTTGGGACCGCAAGTAAATGCGCACGAGAAGGGGGAATAATTGAAGAATCTGCTTGACGTATCGGCGTTAATCGTCAGCTTCGCCGCATTGGCAGTCACCATCTACTTCAACCGAGACAGTAGCCGCCTCTCGGCGGAGAACGTTCGAATCTCGGCTGAGAGCGCAAAGATTGCCGCCGACTCAGCAAGTAGTAGTAAGTCGCACAACGAGCTCTCTCTGCGTCCGCTACTCGATTTTCAAACCAAGTTGAGTATCGGCCCTACCGATGGAGGGTACGTCAGACTTGTAAACCTTGGGGAAGGTCCCGCCGTGATCAAGAAGATCAAAGCCACATATCAAGATAAGGAAGTTGAAACCAGCGCTCGCGCCCTCTATGCGATCGGCGGTCAATTTGGGCTGATAGCTAGCGACCTCCGAGAAAAGCAAGTAATCGCCAAAGGTGGCGAAGCCTACATCTTCAGAATCAGCCCTGCGAGCTTTCCAGCCTCTGAAGTGTGCCCTCGAGATCGACAACGAAAGTTGTTCGTCGAGAAACTGCGAATTACCGTGGAGTACGAGTCCCTCTACCATACCGTCCAGAGCGTAGAACTCAGGTACACCTCACCCAACACGTACTTGTGTTGACCTCAAACCAACTACCGCCTTTGCACAGAATTTCTGTTTGGCCAATCGGTTTGCATTGGGTTTTCCTTCAAGACAGATTTGGTTTTCTCGAGGTCCCGACGAGGGTCAAACCGGCTGCTTCCAGAGCGCAAACCGGTCCGATGAATGGCACAAGCTGCGTTTTTTTTACTTACTGACGACACACCGGCGCCAGCCGTCGCGACGCGACATTGCGCCCGACGCCAACTTTCGGCAACGTGACAGCTCCGAGTTTTTGCCGCACCCCATGACCACCCGTTTCCGTTGCCCCGCCTGCAACTTCGCCATCTTCAATCGACGCCTTGCCACCTGCGAGGCCTGCGGTGCAAGCCTTCCGGCCGAGCTGCTTTTCTCGCCCGCCCACATGTCCTTGCTGGACGCCGAGCATGCGAAGAACGAGAGGCTTCGAAAAGACATGGCGAACGAGGCCGACGAAGCGGAGCGGCAGCGCGTCAAGCGGCGTGGTGACGGCGGTTGAACTTCTGGGCAAAGGACTCCCCAGTCTGTCGTCGGAGTAGGATTCTTACTTCCTATTCCTACCTTGAGGTTCGCCATGCACGTCACCGAAAAGGGGCAAGTCACCATCCCCAAGCACATCCGCGTTGCGGCGGGCGTTGCGCCTGGCAGCGAGGTGACGTTCAGCCTGGAGGGCAGCAAGATCGTGATCACACCGGTTGGAACGGGGGTGAAGGATGACCGCCGCGCAAAGCTGCGTGCGGCTGCGGCCCGCGTCCGGGGCAGTCTGAGCCCGGAGTTCAGGCAACTCGGCGCAGAAGAAATCATGAACTTCCTTCGCGGCGACGATGTCGCCACCGCCAGCCCTCGCCGTGGCCGCCGCTGACCTCGCGAACTACGACGGTAGCGCCGGGACGCTGGTCGATACCAATGTCTGGATCGACTGCATCGACGAGGCCAGCGCCTGGCATGAATGGGCGGTTGACCAACTGCAAGCGTGCAGTCAACGGTCACCTCTGCACATCAACCTGATCATCTACACCGAACTGTTGATTCCCGGCCCGAGCGTCGATGCCTTGGACGCGTTGCTGGACGTGTACGGCGCCCGCCGCAGTCCTTTGCCTTGGGCGTGTGCGGCGTTGACCGCCGCAGCCTTCGCGATGTACCGGCGCCGAGGCGGCCCCAGGCAATTGCCCCTGCCCGACTTCTACATCGGCGCTCACGCTGCAGTGGCAAACCTCTGCGTGCTGACTCGCGATCCGGCGCCTTACAAAAGCTACTTCCCTCGTCTTACCGTCGTTGCGCCTTGAACCGCTGAAGCGCCCGGCTGGCTCCCGTCGAGGCAGCGCGATCACACTCCAATCGATCACGCGATCCGACCCCGGCCATTTTCAGGAGACGCCCTTGCAACCTCTTCGCGACGCCATCAGCCGGCGCCTGCTCGTGCCGGCGCTGCGCTTGATGCGCATGCAGATGAAGCTGATGTCCGACCCAGTGAGCTTGCGGAAGATCGCCGCGCGGGTCGATGCGCTGGGCAGCCCGCCGGCCGATGTGCGCAGCGAAAGCATCATCGCCGGCAGCGCCCCGGCCACCTGGGTCGACGTGGAGGGCGCGCGCGCGGACCGGGTGGTGCTGTACCTGCACGGCGGCGCCTTCGTGGCCGAGACGCCGGTGTTCCACGCGGCCCTGCTGGCGCGCATTTGCCGCGAGGCCGGCGCGCGTGGCTTGATGCTCAGCTACCGGCTCGCGCCCGAGCACCCGTACCCGGCTGCGTTGGACGACTGCATGGCCGCCTACCGCTGGTTGCTGGCGCAGGGTTTCGAGGCCGGCCGCATCGTGGTGGCGGGCGACTCGGCCGGCGGCAACCTGACGCTGGCGCTGCTTCTGCGCGCACGCGACGAAGGGCTGGCGCTGCCGGCCGGCGCGGTGGCCTTGTCGCCGGTGGCAGACTTCACCTTCAGCGGCGATTCGGTGCAGCGCAACGACGGCGTCGACGACATGTTCAGCGCCGACATGATGGACGCGCTGGTGCCGGTGTATTTGCCGCAGCGCGCGCTCAGCACCCACCCGCATGTGTCGCCGGTGTTCGGTAACTTCGACGGCATGCCGCCGCTGCTGTTGGTGGTGGGCAGCACCGAACTGCTGCTCGACGATTCAGTGCGTGTGGCCCACCGCTGCGCCAGCGCGCAGTTGCTTGTGTGGGACGGCATGCCGCACGTGTTTCCCGCGTTCGACTTTTTGCCGCAGGCGCGCGAAGCCACCCAGCGCATCGGCCGCTTCATGCGCGAATGCGTGGATGGCGTGGACGGCATGGTGGGCGTCGCGGACGCGGTTGCGCTGCCCGCACCGAATGTGGTCGCCGGGCCGTGGGCTGGCGGCGCTGCAGGCGTGGCGCCGGCGCTGCCGCACGCCGGGCCTCGCACCACACCGAAGGCCGCGCCCAAGATCGCACCGCGCGGCCTGCACGGCGTCGCGTTGCTGTACCTCGCGCTGGCGGTGGCGAGCGGCGCGGTGTCGGTGGTGCTGCTGGCGCTGTGGCCGCTGCTGGTGCTGGCCAACCCGCTGGTGTGGGCGGCCAACGCGGTGGTAGCCGCCTTCGTGCTGGTCGAAGCGCCCGCCGTCGGCTGGCCCCGCGCCGCAGGCTGCCTGGCGGCCACCGCGTTGCTGGGGCCGGGCTGCGGGCTGGCGCTGTTTCTATATTTTCGCAAGCCTGCGGGTTGAGTTGCGAAACGCCGCGCTGCGCTTTTAAGAAAGAACGTATTCCGAATCGCAAGACGGGTTCGGAACTTCGGGAAACGCGCGGCTCAGTTCGCGATGGTTTCCTCGTGATCGCCGGGCGCCGCGCCATGCGCCCGTGCCAACAGCAACTCCCGCTCGCGCACATTGCGCGTCATGCCCGCCGCGCGCTCGAACTCGGCGCGCGCTTCGTCCGCGCGACCGAGCTTGGCCAGCAGGTCGCCGCGCACGCTGGGCAGCCAGTGGTAGTTCGGCAGGCTGGCGTCGGCGATCAGCGCGTCGACCAGTGCCAGCCCGGCGGCGGGGCCGAAGGCCATGCCCACGGCGACCGCTCGGTTCAGTTCCACCACCGGCGACGGCGCGGCCTGCGCCAGTGCGTCGTACAGCGCGACGATCTGCACCCAGTCGGTGGCGGCTGCGGTGCGCGCGCGTGCGTGGCAGGCAGCCAGCGCAGCTTGCAGCGCATACGGCCCGTGCGCGCCGCCCAGCGCTTCGGCGCGCGCCAGTGCGGCCAGGCCGCGGCGGATCAGCAGCGCATCCCAGCGGCCGCGGTCCTGGTCCATCAGCAGCACCGGCTGGCCTTGCGCGTCGACGCGGGCATGCGTGCGCGAGGCCTGTATTTCCATCAACGCCACCAGCCCGTGCACTTCGGGTTCGTCGGGCACCAGGCCGGCCAACACGCGGCCCAGCCGCAGCGCTTCGTCGCACAGCGCGGGGCGCATCCAGTCGTCGCCGGCGGTGGCCGAATAGCCTTCGTTGAAGACGAGGTAGACCACTTCGAGCACCGACGCCAGCCGCGCGTGCAGTGCGTCGGCGCGCGGCACTTCGAACGGCACCTTGGCGGCGCTGAGGCTGCGCTTGGCGCGCACGATGCGCTGCGCGATGGTGGGCTCGGGCACCAGGAACGCACGCGCGATCTCGTCGGTCGTCAGGCCGCCCAGCAGGCGCAGCGTCAGCGCCACCCGCGCTTCGGTCGACAGCAGCGGGTGGCAGGCGGTGAAGATCAGGCGCAGCAGGTCGTCGCCGATGTCGTCCTGCTGCGCGGCGTCAAGTGCCTCGACGAAGTCAGGCACCACGTGCGACTGCAGCGCGTCCAGATCGGCACCGAATTCGACCTGCTTGCGCAGGTGCAGCGCGTCCTGCCGCAGGCGGTCGAGCGCGCGGTTTTTTGCGGTCGTCATCAGCCAGGCGCCGGGGTGGGTGGGCACGCCGGATTCGGGCCAATGTTCCAGCGCGGCCACCAGCGCGTCTTGCGCCAGTTCTTCGGCCAGGCCCACGTCGCGCACCAGCCGCGCGACATGGGCAATGACCTTGGCCGACTCGATGCGCCACACCGCCTCGATCATCCGGTGCGACTCCGATGCATCCATGCGCGGTGCGGTCAACGACTTTCGGCCAGCGTTTTCAAGTTCGCCAGGCCGTCTTCGAAGTCCTTGCCGACCAATTTGTCCATGCTGAAGAACACCTGCATCAGCTTCGCCAGGTACGGTGACGGCCCGTGCATCGCCCATGTCACCTGGGTCGTTTCGCCTTCAGGGACCAGCGTGAACTCGGCCACGTTGTGGGCCTCGAGCGGCTTCACGAAGTCGAGCTTCATCGTGACGTTGGAGGGCCCCCAGGCCGACGACATACGTCGTCCGTCCCCCGAGGGGATGCCGGAAAGTGGCAGAGCCACATTTCCTTGAGAGGGCGCTGCGGTGTCGATGATTTCCATGCGCCCCACGCCGACCTTGTCGCTTTGCCAAGCGTAGGCCGCGCCCTTGCCGCTGGCCGCGCCGCTGTAGCTGCCCTTGAGGGCCGGGTCCTTTTTCTCGAACGGATTCCAGGTGTTGAAGCTGCGCATGTCGTTGATCAGCGCGAACACCTTGTCGGGCGGCGCCTTGATGCGCGTGCTGCGTTCGATGCGGAAGGTGTCGGGCCGGGTGGCGGCATAGATCAACAGCAGGGCCAGCGCCGAGGCGGCGACGATGAGAATGGTTTTCAGCATGAAAGCTCCTTGCGAAACAGGGTGGGGCGTGGTGTCGCGCGCGGCTGTTCAGCCGGGCGGCTTGCGCGCGGCGTCCATGTCGCGAAAGCGCTGCAACGAGTCGCTGGGCGCGAAGTCGTCGAGGTCGAACAACTGCCGCACCTCGATCTCGGCATCGGCCTGGGCCCCCATCGGATTCGGAAATCGGCGCGCCCATTCCATCGCTTCTTCGCGGTTGCGCACCTGGATCAGCGTGTACCCGGCCACCAGTTCCTTGGCCTCGGTGAACGGGCCGTCGATCACGCTGCGCTGGCCGCCACGGTAGCGGATGCGCCAGCCCTTGGCGCTGGGCTGCAGGCCCGCGCCGTCGAGCAGCACGCCGGCCTGGGTCAGTTCCTCGTGATAGGCCGCCATCTCGGCGAACAGGGTTTCGTCGGGTGCGTTGCCGGTGTCGGGTTCGGCTTCGGTGTCGGCCGTGGCCTTGACCAGAATGATGAATTTCATCGCAGGGTCTCCGTCGGGTTGAACAGCGTGCGGCGTGTTTGCAGCGCCTGATCAGACGACGATCAACAGCGACGCGAATCGACAGTGGCGCGAGAAATCCTTGCTCGTCGATCTCTCAGTCGAAGCACGGCCCGAGTTGGCGGACCTCCACGGTGCACCACGCGGCGGCCGGGCATTCGGCGGCAATCGCCACGGCTTCGTCGAGCGTGGCGCAGTCGAGCAGGAAGAATCCACCGACCATTTCCTTGGCCTCGGCAAACGGCCCGTCGACCCGGCTCAGCGTGCCGCCACGCACTTGCACGCGTGCGCCGCCAGCCTGCGAGGTGAGCGACTGGCTCGCCAGCAACACGCCGCGCGCCTTCAGCGCGGCGCCGAAGTCGAGCATGCCCTGGTATGCGGCCAGCCCGGCCTCGGGCGTGCGCTGGGCGCGCTGGTCGGTGGGCTCGACGATGAGCAGCGTAAAGGGCATGGCGGCCTCCTCTTGGGCGATGGGGTCGGCACCATTCTGACGCAGCCGGCGCAGCCTCAACCGCCGCCGGGGCAGGGCGCGCCGGCGGCTGCCCATCGGCGCACGGCGGCGTGGAAGTCGGCTTGCGGCAGCGTGGGCGGCACGCGCGCGCCGGGCGCCCAGGCCCACTGCACCAGCGGGTCGGCGGTCATGTGTTCGACCAGCGCTTCGACGCTGCGGTTGCCGTTCTTGGCGCGGTCTTTCAGTGCCGTGCAGAGCTGCGGGTCGTTCAGGTTTTCCCACGCCATGCTGAGCGGCGCGAGGTGCCACTTCGGCGCGCCGGGCAGCTTGCCGTCGGCGGAGTTCTGGGCTTGATGACAGGCCGCGCATTGCAGCGTGGGCACGCCCGAATCGGCGGCGCCACGCATCACCAGTTGCTGGTGGCGGTGCCGGTCGTCACCCTGGCGCGGGAAGTCGCTTGCTGGGTGGCAGTTCATGCAGCGCGGGTGGCGCAGCACGCTGGCGACGGGCGGCCAGCTCGATGTATCGATGACCGCAGCGGGTTGGGCCGAGGCGGTGGCGATGCACGACAGCATCGCGATGACGATCAGCGTACGTTGCATGCGGGCGCCTCAGACAGACAGGCTCTTGGCCGCGTCGTGCACCGCCGCGCGAATGCGCGGGTAGGTGCCGCAGCGGCAGACGTTGCCGCTCATGGCCTGGTCGATGTCGGTGTCGCTGGGTTGCGGGTTGGCGGCCAGCAGCGCGGTGGCGGCCATCACCTGGCCCGACTGGCAGTAGCCGCACTGGGCCACGTCGCGCGCGATCCACGCCGCCTGCACCGCGGCGGCCACGCGCCCGGCGGCACCTTGCGCCACACCTTCGATGGTGGTGACGGCCCGGTTGCCCAGCGCCTCGATAGTGGTCACGCAGGAGCGCGTGGGTTGGCCGTCGATGTGCACCGTGCAGGCGCCGCACAGCGCCATGCCGCAGCCGTATTTGGTGCCGTTCAACTGCAGCTCGCCGCGCAGCACCCACAGCAGCGGGGTCTCGGGCTCGGCCTGCACGGCCACCGGTTTGCCATTCAGATTGATTGTTTGCATGTGCGTTGTTTCGGTGAGGTCAGGCCAGCTTCAGCGGCAGCGCACGCAGGCGCTGGCCGGTCAGCGCGAACAGCGCGTTCGCGACGGCGGGTGCGATGGGCGGCGTGCCCGGCTCGCCCACGCCTTCGGGGTGGGCCGTGCTTTTGACGATGTCGGTTTCGATGACGGGGCACTCGTTGAGGCGCAGCACCTGGAAGTCGTGGTAGTTGGTCTGCTGCACCTGGCCGGCCTTCACTGTGATGTCGCCGTACAGCGCAGCCGACAGCCCGAACACCACCGCGCTTTCCATCTGCTGCTGGATCAGATTCGGGTTCACCGCCAGGCCGCAATCGATCACGCACACCACACGGTGCACGCGGATGGATTTGTCGGCGGCCACCGACACCTCGGCCACCTGCGCCACCACCGATCCGAAGGACTGGTGCAGCGCCACGCCGCGCGCGCGTTGCACCCCGTCGGCGCCGACCGCCAGCGGCATGCCCCAGCCCGACAGCTCGGCCACGCGCTGCAGCACCTTCAGGTGGCGCGGGTGTTTGGCCAGCAACGCGGCGCGGAAGGCGACCGGGTCTTTGCCGGCCGCTGCGGCGGCTTCGTCGACAAAACTTTCCTTGAAAAAAGCCTGGTGCGAATGGCCCACCGCACGCCAGAAACCGACCGGCACCGGCAGCTCGACCGCCTGGTGTGCGATGCTCGCGTTCGGCCATTCGTAGGGCTGGTCGAAGGCACCTTCGGACGTGGTTTTGTCAGGCGCCGAATTCACCAGGCTCGCGGGCAAACCGAAGCTGCGCTTCAGCACCTGCGGCACGATGGCCTGGCCGGCCGAGGTGTTGCGCCAGGCCAGCAACTGGCCGGCAGCATCGAAGCCGGCGGTGAAGCGCGACACGCAGGCCGGGCGGTAGAAGTCGTGCGTCATGTCCTGCTCGCGCGACCACATCGTTTGCACCGGCACACCACTGGCTTCGCGCGCGATGGCCGCCGCTTGCACGATGAAGTCGGCCTCCAGCCGGCGCCCGAATCCGCCGCCCAGCAGTTGCACCTGCACGTCGACCTGGTCGGCAGCGATGCCCAGCAGCTTGGCCACACCGCTGCGCGCGATGCCCGGAATTTGCGTCGACGCCCACACCGTTGCCTTGCCGTCTTTCACCTGCACGGTGCAGTTCATCGGCTCCATCGCGGCGTGCGCAAGGTAGGGCGCGCGGTACTCGGCGGTGAGGGTCTTGGCGGCGGCTTTGAGCGCGGCGTCCACGTCACCGGCGCTGTAGTACGCAAAGCCTGTTTCGGTGTCTAGCGTGGCCGCGAGCTGCCGGTAGACATCGTCGCTGGACACGTTGACGGCCGCGCCGTGGTCCCATTCGACGGTCAATGCCTTGACCGCGCGCATCGCGTGGAACGGCGTGTCGGCGATCACCGCCACGCCGCCGGTGCCGCCGTTGTGGCCGGCCACGGCGAACACTTTTTTCACGCCCGCCAGCGCGCTGGCTTGGCTGGCATCGAATCGGGCCGCGCTGCCGCCCAGCGTGGGGCACATCACGACGCTGGCGTATTGCAGGCCGGGCGGCAAAACGTCGATGCCGAAGCGCGCGCTGCCGTCGACCTTGGCAGCGGCTTCGATGCGCCGCAGCGGCTGACCCACCAGCGTGAACTGCGCCGGGTCTTTCAACGCCGGCTTCGACGGCAGCGGTTGCTGCGCGGCGGCGACCGCCAGTTCGCCGTAGCTGGCACGCTTGCCCGACGCGTGCAGCACGCTGCCGGCGATGGTGCTGCATTCGGCAGCGGGCACCTTCCACTGCGCGGCGGCGGCAGCCACGAGCATGGCGCGCGCCGAGGCGCCGGCCTCGCGCATCGGCAGCCACAGGTCCTTGATGCTCGACGAGCCGCCGGTCATCATGATGCCGATCTCGCGCATGGTCTTGGCCGTCAGCCAGCCGGCCACCGACTTCAGCGTGCCGTCGTCGTCGGGGTGGAACGGCAGGCCGTCGACGGTGCCCGCGAGGTTGTTGTAGATCTTGTCGATCGGCGATTGTTCGATGGCCACCTGCGACCAGTCGGCGTCCAGTTCCTCCGCCAGAAGCATCGCCAGGCCGGTGTGCACGCCCTGGCCCATTTCAGATTTGCTCATCACCACGGTGACGCGGTTGTCGGCGCCCACTTTCACCCAGCCGTTCAGCGCCGCCTGGCCTGCCGCGACCGGCAGCGGTGTGGCGGTGGTCAGCCGCTGCCGAGGCGGCAGCACCGACCAGCCCACCACCAGGGCACCGACGGCCCCGGCACCGCCGAGCAGAATGGTTCTTCGTTTGGGCATGGGTCAGTCCGGGCTGGAGGTGGGTTGGGGTGTGGGCATGGGTGTGGGCAAAGCGCGGCCGAGCGTGGCCTGGGGCGCGTCGGCGACAGGCGCCGCGCGGCCCGCCGCCATGAAGTCGAGCAGGAAATTGCCCTCGCGCTCGTACCGCCGCAGCACGCCGCGCGTCACGCCGGCCGCCGCGCACAGCGCGCTGGTGGTCAGGGCAGGGGAGGTGGCGCGTGACGGGCTGGGCATGCCGCAAGGTTAAACCCGGTTCCTGGGTGCCGGGTCAAGCGGAATGTGAAAAGCCGTTCATCCGGCCTGACGCTGACCCAGCACATCGGCCTGGGTTCGCTTGAGCAAGGACTTCAGCAGTGGCGGCTCGAAATGCCGCTGCACCGAGATGGCATAGAAGTTCTCGTGCAGGTCCGGCACCACCGCGTACTCCACCAGCCGCCCGCTGCGCAACTCGTCCTGCACCACCACCGTGGGCAGCAGGGCCACGCTGTCGGAGTCGCGCGCCAGCAGGCGCAGCAGCGCCATGTCGTCGACCTCGGCGCGCAGCCGGTAGCGGATGCCGAGCCGTTCGCACAGCAGGTCGAAGCCGGCGCGAATGTCGTTGTCGCGCCCGGGCAGCAGCAGCGGCACCTCGGCCAGTTCGTCCGGAAACCGGAACGCCTTGCGCTTGGGGCGGGGCTTGCCCACCAGGCTGACCGGTTGGCGCGCGATGCGCTGGCAGCGCCAGGGGCTGTCGGTGCTGGCGTGCACCCGCTGGTTGGACAGGATCAGGTCCAGCGTGTGCACGCGCAGCCGCGCCAGCAGGTCGGCCAGGTTGCCCGACTGCAGCACCAGTTCGACATCGGCACGTTCGAGCAGCGGGCGCAGGAAGTTCTCCTGGAAGTTGCGCGACAGCGTGGCCACGGCGCCGATGCGCAGCACCTGGCGTTCTTCGCGCCGACCTTCACGCAGCAGCGCCATCAGTTCGTTGCCCGACGCGAAGATCGAATCGGCGTAGCCCAAGGCCATCTGCCCGGCTTCGGTGAGCCGCAAGCCGCGTCCGACCCGCGCAAACAACGGCTGGCCCAGCTGTTCTTCGAGCTGCTTGATCTGCGTCGACAGCGCCGACTGCGACACATGCAGGTGGGTTGCGGCGCGGGTCAGGTTGCCTTCCTTGGCCACGGCCCAGAAGTAGTGCAAGTGGCGGAAGTTCAAGCGCGACATGTTCAGACCGTTCTGTTTGCTGGCACGGATCGTACTGAACAATGAATTTTACGGAAAGATTTGCGGTGGGCAAAGTGATGCCTCGTCAGACACCCACGCGCTCACGCACACCGCCCATGACCGTTCTTCCTTCCACCGCCTCGACCTTGCCGCTCTGGCACGCCGCCTGGGTGGCGGCACCCGCGCTGCTGGCAGCCATCGCCGCCCTCGTGGCCCGCCCCGGCGCGGGCATCGACACTGCGTGGCGCGCCGCCCGCTGGGCCTCTGCGGCAGCCGTCGGCTTTGCGATGCTGTCGCTGGCCGCCGTCCTGTTCGGCTCGCAGGGCGCCGGCTTCGGCTTGCGCGCCGATGCGGTGGGTGGCGTGGTGATGCTGCTGGTGGCGTTTGTCGGCTGGGTCATCGTGCGCTACTCGCAGTCCTACCTGAACGGCGAGCACGAAGAGCGCCACTACGTGCGCTGGCTGATGGCCACGCTGGCCTGCGTGAGCGTGGTGGTCACGACCAACCATGTGCTGGTGCTGGCGCTGGCCTGGATGGCCAGCAGCCTGGCGCTGCACCACCTGCTTGTCTTTTTCGGCGACCGGCCGCCGGCCGTGGCGGCGGCGCACAAGAAGTTCATCGTCAGCCGCGCGGCCGACGCGTGCATGCTGGGCGCCACGGCCTTGTTCGCTGTGGCCTTCGGCACGCTGCACATCGACCAGATCGTGGCCCGCGCCGCCGCCGCACCGCAGCTGCCGCTGGCCGCTCAGGCCGCCGTGCTGCTGCTGGCCGGTGCCGCGCTGCTCAAGTGCGCACAACTGCCTTTCCACGGCTGGCTGATCCAGGTGATGGAAGCACCCACGCCGGTATCGGCGCTGCTGCATGCCGGCGTGGTGAACCTGGGCGGCTTCGTGCTGCTGCGCTTTGCGCCGCTGGTCGCGGAGGTGCCGGCGGCCCAGGTGCTGCTGGTGGTCGCCGGCACCGCCACCGCAGTGCTGGCAGCGCTGGTCATGACCACGCGCATCAGCATCAAGGTGATGCTGGCCTGGTCGACCTGCGCGCAGATGGGCTTCATGCTGATGCAGTGCGGCCTGGGTGCCTGGCAGATGGCGCTGCTGCACCTGGTGGCGCATTCGCTGTACAAGGCGCATGCATTCCTGGGCGCCGGTGGTGCGGTGCGCCGCACGCTGCTGATGCGGCTGACACCGCGTGCAGCGGCGCCGGGGCCGTTGGCACTGGCAGTCGGCGCTGCGGTCGGGATCGGCATGACGCTGGCGGCGGGCGCGGCCTGGAGCCTGCTCGGCCCGCTGCAGGCACATGCAAACGCACACGCACACGCACTCGCACAAGCCGCCTCGCCCGCGTCGCCCGTCATCTGGGTGCTGGCCGGCATCGTGGCCCTGGCGCTGGTGCCGCTGCTGCACGCGCAGTCGCTGCGCCTGGGCGGCCTGTGGCTGCCGGCGCTGGGCCTGGGCGCCTTCGGTGTGGCCTTCGCCTACTTCGGCCTGCATGCGCTGTTCGGCGCCCTCGTGCTTGCCAACGCGGCGGCGCCGCCCGCGCCGTTGTGGGCAGGCGTGGCGTTGTCCTTCGGTGCGCTGTTCCTGCTGCAGTCGCTCATCACCGTGTCGCCGCAAGGCGCGCTGGCGCGCCGCCTGTACCCCTGGTTCTACGGCGGCCTGTTCCTCGATGAGAAGTTCAACCGGATCGCGTTTGGCCTGTGGCGCCCACCGCTGCCCCAGGCCGCCACGACGCCGCTGCCCCGGGTCGACACCGTCACCCTCGCCACCCCCACCGGAGCACCGGCATGAACGCCCCCATCGAAGCCCACTTGCTGCAAGCCCAGCGCCTGGCCGGCCACATCGACAGCGCGGTCGGGTGCATCGCCCCCACCTGGCCGCTGGATGAATTCATCGCCGTCAATCCGTACTGGGGCTGGGTCGGCCGTCCGATGCCCGAGGCTGCAGCGGCGCTGGGCACGCTGGCCGGCACGCGGCTGACGATGCCGCGCGAGTGGTTTCGCGCGCAATGGGCGGCAGGTCGCCTGACGCGCCGGCACCTGTGGGCTGCGGTCGAGGCCAGTGCCGACGCGGGCAGCGCGGCCGACCGGGTGGAGCGGCTGGTCGCCGAACTGGAGCACCCGACGGCGCCGGTGCTGCGCATGCCGCTGGTCACCGATCTGCGCGACGCCCGTGCGCCACCGCGCCCGGGCCAGAGCTGGACCGAGTGGGTCACCCACCAGATCAGCCAGCATTGCGCGGCCTTCTTCGACCGCCACCAGGCGGCCTGGCGAATGGACCACGCAGCGGGCCTGTACGGTGGTTGGCGCCAGCAGCTTGCGAGCGACCACGGCCTGCCGTGGCGCCAGGGCCGCGCTGTGCTGCGGTCGCGGTTGGTGGCGATGCCGGCCGAGCCGCAGGCGCTGATCGCCACCGCGCTGGACGCGATGGCGATTCCGGAACAAGGCCGCACGGCCTACCTCAGTGCGCTGCTGATGGCCATCAACGGCTGGGCCGCCTGGTGCGCGTACGAGCGCTGGCAGGCGCGGCTGAAGGGCGATGACGACGAGCACATCGTGCACCTGCTGGCCATTCGCCTGGCCTGGGAATGGCTGCTGCACGAAGACGCCGCAGCGGCTTCGCTATCGCAGGACGACGCCGCAGCGGCCGCGCTGCCCCGTGGCTGGGCCGCACGCTGGAGCGCCGCCGGGGCGGCCGCCAGCGCGCTGCAACGAGCGCAGCGCAGCGACTGGCTGTTGCAGAGCGCGATGGAGTACGCCTGTCAGCAGCCGTTGATTGCCGGGCTGCGCAAGGCCGTGCCGGACCACTCGTCGGTTGATGCTGCGGCCACGCCGGCGGTGCAGGCCGTGTTCTGCATCGACGTGCGCTCCGAGGTGTTCCGGCGTGCGCTGGAATCGGTCAGCCCGGCCGTTCAGACGCGTGGTTTCGCCGGCTTCTTCGGTTTGTTCATCGCGTACTCGCCGCTGGGCAGTGCGCTGGTGCGGCCGCAGCTGCCGGGCCTGCTGGCACCGGCGCAATGCGTCAGCGAGGCCGGCGATGTCGGCCTGGGTCAGCTGCTGGTCACGCAGCGGCGCAATGCCTTGCAGTGGCGCCAGCGCTGGGCCGAGTTCCGGGCCGCGCCGGCCTCGGCCTTCAGTTTCGTCGAAGCCCTGGGGCTGCTGTATGGCGGCAAGCTGCTGGCCGACAGCCTGCCGTCGACCGCATCCCCCGCGCGCTGGGAAGACCAGGGCCTGCCGCCCGGTGCCGCCGCCGCGCTGCGCCCGTGTTTGCCGCAGGCCGCCAGCGACCCGGCTGCCGCCGCCGCCATGGCCAGGGGCATTCTGGGCGCGATGGGCCTGGTGAGCGGCTTCGCGCCGCTGGTGCTGCTGGCCGGGCACGGCAGCCAGACTGCCAACAACCCGCATGCCGCCGGCCTGGACTGCGGCGCCTGCGGCGGGCAGACCGGCGAGGTCAACGCCCGCGTGCTGGCAGACATGCTGAACACCCCGGCCGTGCGCGAGCACCTGAGCGGCCTGGGCATCGACATTCCGGCCGGCACCCATTTCGTGCCGGCCTTGCACAACACCACCACCGACCAGGTGCTGCTGTATGACACCGACGCGGTGCCCGCCGCACTGCAGGCCGAGCTGGCGCAACTGCGCGGCTGGCTGCACGGCGCCGGCGAGCGCGCGCGTGCAGAACGCGCCGACAGCCTGGGACTGGCGGCGCTGGCCGGGCAGAGCGCCGCGCTGGAGAAGGCGCTGCTGGAGCGCGCCAACGACTGGGCCCAGGTGCGGCCCGAATGGGGCTTGGCCGACAACGCGGCGTTCATCGTGGCACCGCGCGCACGCAGCCGGCACCTGAACCTGGCCGGCCGCAGCTTCCTGCACGACTACGACTGGCGGCTCGATGCCGACCTGTCGGTGCTGACGCTGATCATGACCGCGCCGATGGTGGTCACGCACTGGATCAACATGCAGTACCACGCCTCGACGGTGGACAACCGGCGCTACGGCAGCGGCAACAAGCTGCTGCACAACGTGGTGGGCGGGCACCTGGGTGTGTTCGAGGGCAACGGCGGCGACCTGCGCATCGGGCTGCCGATGCAATCGCTGCACGACGGCCACGGCTTGCGCCACACGCCGCTGCGCCTGAGCGTCTTCATCGAAGCGCCGCGTGCCGCCATCGACACCGTGATGGCCGGCCACGAGGTGGTGCGCCACCTGGTCGGCAACGGCTGGCTGCACCTGTTCAGGATCGACCCGCAAACGAACGGCATCGAGCAGCATCGTCACGGCACGTGGGCCACGATGGCGCAAGCCGCTTGATGCGCCCGAATCAGTCTTCAGCGGGGCGCATTCGATTGATGATCCAGCAAGCGATGGCAATCAAGAGGATGGCGCCGCTCTCGTAAAGCAGCACCACCGGGTCGGCGCCCTTGCCCTGAAGAATGATCAAACGGCTCAGCGCCGTCATCGCGATGAAGAGCGGGATCGTGATCGGAATGCGCCGACTGCTGTAGAAGGCGCCGAGCATGCCCAGCACCTCGGCATAGATGAACATCAGCAGCAGGTCTTTCAGCTCGACTTTCCGGTTTTCCACCAGCACGATGACTTCCTGGA
>JANNBZ010000008.1:0-2767 GCA_031386065.1 Burkholderiales bacterium | reverse complement strand
GAACGCCAAGGACTCGCTCGACCGCAGCGTGGCGGCCTACCTGCAAGGCAACTCGCGCGTCGAAGCGGTCGAGTTCGCACGGGCTCGCGCCGAGCTGGCGCGCACGGCACGCGCCGACTTGCTGGCCCGCGCCGAGCTGACCCGCTGCGCCGCGCGCGTCGCCAGCCTGGTGTTCGAGCCCTGTGCGGGTTTCACCGCGCTGGCGCAGGACGCGAGCGCCGCCGAGCGCGCGTACGCCGACTACCTGGCCGGGAAAGTCGAAGCCAAAGACGCTGCACTGCTGCCCGAGCAGCACCGCGCCGTCGCCACCGCCAGCGCACCGGCCGCCGCCGTGGCGGGCATCGCCGATCCGCTGGCCCGACTGATCGCCGCCGGCGTGTTGATGCAGTCTGCCCGCGCTGAACCTTCGGTGATGGCGCTGGCCGTGGACACCGCGTCAGCGCAAGGCTGGAGCCGGCCGCTGCTGGCGTGGTTGAACGTGCAGGCGTTGCGGGCCGAGGCCGCGGGGGACGCGGACGAAGCGGCGCGGCTGCGCAGGCGGATCGGCTTGGTGCTGGGCACGACGGCAGCGCGCACCGCGCCGTAAAAACACCACCACACTTTTCCAGATGCGTGCCGTTCTAATGTCTAGACACGTTTAAACACTAGAAGGCGCACCATGTCCGAAGCCGTGCTCGACATCAAGCCCTGGGGCAACAACCTGGGGGTTCGCATTCCGGCGGCGGTTGCCCGGGCGGCAAAGCTGCGCGCCAACCAGCGCGTCAAGCTGACGGTTGAAGAGGGCCGCGTCATCATCACGCCGCAGGACGACAAGCCTCTTTCGCTGCAAGACCGCCTGGCGCTGTTCGACCCTGCCGTTCACGGCGGCGAAGCGATGGCCACGGTACCGATCGGCAACGAAGCATGGTGACCGCGCGCGCCGCAGCCCCTGTGGTGCGAGCGCGGTCTGCCCCCAAAGGCTGGGCACCCGACAGGCAAGACGTCATCTGGATTGATTGCAACCCGCAGGCCGGTGCGGGGATGCGCGACCTGCATCCGATGTTGGTGTTGTCACCCAGAACGTTCAACGCCAAGACCGGGGTCGTGATCGGTCT
This sequence comes from Burkholderiales bacterium, assembly GCA_031386065.1. GTDB lineage: Bacteria > Pseudomonadota > Gammaproteobacteria > Burkholderiales > Burkholderiaceae_C > JANYJJ01. Next base: position 1,673 of record JANNBZ010000008.1, on the reverse strand, counting down.
GCCGATGACCACCGCTGCATACAACTTCGGCAACCCGTTCGCTGTCGATGCGGGCTCGGTCAAAGAGCTGAAAGCAGGCAAGACCAGCTATGTGCTGTGCCATCAACCCAAGTCGTTCGACTGGCGCGCGCGACGCGCGAAACCGCACCCGATGAAGCGCCTGGACGATGCGCTGTTTAGTGAAGCGTGCGGGGTTCTGAGTCAGATAGTGGGCCTCGCGTGAGGCTGCTGCGCAGACGGATCGGGCCGGTGGGGCCAGTGCCGTCCGCGCCTTGAGCCCAGGCATCACGGCAAGGGCAATGCCAGGGGCGAGACGACGTCGACGTTGGCGGCCAGGGGCCAACCCTCGCGCACCGGTGCCACAACGTAGGCGTGGTCAACGCCCACATCCTCACAGGCCAGCCAGAACCCCTTGGTGACCTTGGGCGCGGTCGAGAACTTGATCTCGACGCCGATCTTCTTGCGGCCCGTTTCGATCACCATGTCGAGCTCCGCGCCGGCGGCGGTTCGGTAAAACGACACCTGGCTGCTGGCGTCGAGCTGACCGCAGATCTGCTCGACGACGAAGCCCTCCCACGACGCGCCGGTGCTCGGGTGACCCAGCAGGTCGTTCACCTCGCGAATGCCCAGCAGGTGGTGCAGCAGGCCGCTGTCGCGGACGTAGACCTTGGGCGACTTGACGAGCCGCTTGCCGAGGTTGACGTGATACGGCTCCAGGCGCCTGAGCATCAGGCTGTTGCACAAGTGATCCAGGTAGCGGGTCACGGTGGGCGCCGACAGCCCCAGCGAATTGGCAATCGCCGAGGCGTTGAAGAGCTGGCCATGCAGATGCGCCACCATGCGCCAGAAGCGTCGCATCAATTCAGGGTCGACCGCAATGCCCAGGCTGGGCAGATCGGTGTTCAGGAAGTGACGCACGAAGTCCTCGCGCCAGGCCCAGCTGGTGCGTTCGTCGCTGGCCGTGAAGCTGCCCGGGAAACCGCCGCGCAACCACAGCGTCTGCATGTCGTCGAACGCGCTGACCACCTCGGGCAGCAGCAGCGGCGCCATGTCCACCAGGGCCAACCGTCCCGCCAAAGACTGGGACTGCCGCAGCAGCTTGAACGAGGCCGATCCCAGCACCAAGAAGCGGGCGTTGCGGCGGTCGTCGTCGATCTCACCGCGCATTTCGCTGAAAATCTCGGGCAGGTTCTGGATCTCGTCCAGCACCATCAGGCGCTGCCGATTGACGCGGAAGAAAGCGGCCGGCTGTTCGAGCCTGGCGCGATCACCTGCGCTGTCGAGGTCGAGGTACAGCGCGTTCGGGTGTTGGCTCGCAATCGCGCGGGCCAGCGTGGTCTTGCCGACCTGACGCGGGCCGAGAATGGCGACAGCCGGACTGGCTTTCAGGCGATCACGGATTTTCTGGGCAGCAATGCGATTGAACATCCTCGTATATTAGATACACCATGTTCAATATGCAATGATCATTCAATGCAAGCGGATCGTCGAATTGCCCTGTGGTCGCAATTCGCCCTCAGCGTCGCTTCTCATACCGCGAATACGGCGCCCACGACGCATGCACCCTACATGCTGCGCCGATACTGCCCGCCCACCTCGAACAGCGCATTCGTGATCTGCCCCAGCGAGCAGCAGCGCACCGCTTGCATCAGCACCTCGAAGACGTTGCCGTT
>JANNBZ010000102.1:0-7387 GCA_031386065.1 Burkholderiales bacterium | reverse complement strand
AATGACGAACCGACGACACCAGATGGTCCGAACGGTTCATGTTCGAAGCCGGCGAGTGGCGGCGGCGCGGAGTCGTGGCGACGATCGTGGTCGCTGATCGACCGAACCGCGATGAGTTGTCACATTCGGCGGCGAGCATCGGGCTTCTTCACGCTGGCTTCACGCGATGGCAGACGTCGAGGTTTGGCATTTATTTTCTAGAAAGCACGGTATCCATGAAGAATCCAGTTTTCGATGTGAGCAGGCTGCACGCAGCCGCCACGTTGGCGGTTTTTGCGAGCGCGCTGAGTGCCTGTGGCGGCGGCGGCGGCGATGGAGGCTCGGTGCCCGTCACGGCCCCGACGGTTTCAGTCGCGACGGCTGGCGCCGCCAAGTACAGCCAACGTGTGCTGCTGACCATCAACGGCACCAACCTCGACCAGGGTTTGACCGTGGCTGCCACCGGCTGCGCAAACGTGGTGCCCAGCGTCACGCCGGCCAGCACGCCCACCACGGCCTACTACCAATGCACAGCATCGTCGGTGGGCAACGGGCAGTTCACCGTCACGCGCAAAAGCGACGGCACAACGTTGGCCGGTGCGGCCTTCGTCGTGCCGGTACCCAAAGTCATGATGACGCTCACGAACGGCAATGGCGGCGTTGTCAACGGCAGCATCGTCATCACGCTGGCCCCTGACAAGACGCCGCTGACGGTCGACAACTTCCTGGCCTACGTGAACGCAGGGTTTTACGACGGCACCGTGTTCCACCGCCTGTCACCGGGCTTCGTATTGCAGGGCGGCGGCTACGTCGCGCCGGTCGACAGCGCCACACCGACCGCCAAGCCCACCAATGCACCCATCGCGCTTGAAGTCAACAAAGGCCTGAGCAACACGCAGTGGACCATCGCGATGGCGCGAGACAAGGATCAGGTTGCTTCGGCCACGTCGCAGTTCTTCATCAACCTGGCCGACAACAGCGCCAGCCTCGACCCCAGCCCGATCATCAACGGCCCCGGCTATGCCGTGTTCGGCACGGTCAGCAGCGGTACCGACACGGTGACCCGCATCACGACGGCGCCGTGCGCGACGATTCCGCTGTTCCTGTTCGCCGGGGAATGCACGCCGACGCCGAATGTGGTCGTCAGTTCGGCCGTGCAGACGCAGTAAAGCTGCAGTGCTCGATCAGCTCAGTTCGCCCCAGCCGGTGGCGATGCGTCGGTAGTGGCCGTGCTCGTCGAGCTCGGCGAGGGGAACCTCGCGCCCTGTGCCTTCGACCACCTCACCGCCCAGGTTCGAAACGATGGTGTCGCGGGTTGCCTTGAACTTCGATCGGCGCCAGACGCGCGACTGAAGATCGAAGGTGCGGAAGTCGAACACCTCTACCGTCTCGGTCGAATTCATCTCTGCTGCTCCTGAGGAGAGTCGCTACTGCGGGCTGGATTCTGCATGACTCGGTGACGGGTTCGGTGGTCAGTGCGTCGAGTCCGCAAGAGCGCCGGGATAGCCACTTCGTGAGGGCCTGACACGGATTGCGACTTTGCATTGCCGCTCCACCGGGGCCTCTGATGAGACTTGCGAACGTCGTCAACTTGCAGAAGCAACGACGGCGCCACGTTGCCTCGTCGACAGCCCCCAGGTCCAGATGCCATCTTGTCCCACGAGGTGCGAGTCTGGCGCCGACTACTCGTCCTTGCCCATTTGCCGCATCGCCCTGCGCAGGAAGTCCATCTGCTGTTCGACGTTGCGGCAGGTCTTGCAGATCACGAAGTGCAAGCGCAACCGTGCTTGCTCGCCGGGTGGCAACTCGGTTTCCTGCGCCTGGCTGATCAGGCGAGAAACCTCCTTGCAGTCGATGTCCAGCTTCATCGTTGTCCCTTGAACCAGCTGATGTCGAGGCACTCGCGCAATTGCATTCGCGCGCGGTACAGCATCACACCGCAGTTGTTGGCGGTGATGCCGAGCTCCTGGCAGATGTCGTCCATCTCACGCTCCAGCCATTCGCGCATCATGAACACCTGCCCGAGTCTCGGTGGGAGTCGGTCAACGCAAATCTGCAAGGTGTCGAAGAACTGGGTTTGCTGCAATGCCTGCTCGGGCTGCTGCCAGGCCTGAGGTGGCTCTTGCCAATGGCCGTCGGCCGCGAACAGGGCATCCAGCGCATCGTCCATGCTCTGTTCGTCCAGCGGCTCGATGCACACCTCGCGGCCGCGTTTGCGCAGCACGTCGATGATCTTGAACTTGAGGATGCCGGTGGCGTAGGTGCGCAGCGTGCTACGGCCCTCGAAGTTGTCCGGTTTCTCCAGGATGGCCAACAGCGTTTCGGAGACCGCATCCTCGGCCATGCTGTCATTGCGAAGCTGCATCTTGGCGAAGCGCAGCAACGGCTGGTGCAACGCAGTCAGTTCTGAATCCAGCGACATGTTGTTCGTGACTGACCATGACTGGCTCGGTCGAGTTGCGGTGCTGCGGATTAAATCCGATTCCACGGCCACGCGCCTGCAAAGACAGCGCCCATTCTCCGACCCGCGGGCGGTCGCAAATAGTGGCGCATGGCGCAGGCCCGGTTCGGCTGCGTGCTGTTGCGTGGCAACGGCGGTACTGCCGCAATACTGAATTCGGTTCTCTGTTCGACGACCCGGTCAGATCCCAGCTTCTCTGAAAGCGAAACGCTGCCGTGCGCTCACGCGGTGAATCGACCGCGGCGCTGCATCGCCAGCACGCTGGGCGATTCGGTGTCGATCCAGGTCAGGAAGTCGATGGTGCGGAACTCGTGGTCGATGGCGGGCGGCCCGCAAATCGCTGCACCCATCGCCAGGTAGGCCGACAGCAGCCTGGGAATGCGGGGCGCGACAGCCGCCGGATTTTCCAGCGCACACGCGAACGGCCCGAGCGGCAGGGTGTGCCAGGCTGCAGGCGCCAGATGTGGCTGCAGGCGCTGGAACGCCGCCGCGCCGACCGATGAATCCTGCGAGGTCAACGAACTGCAACCGATCAGGTAGCGCGCGCCGTGGTCTCGGGCGTACGCGGCGATTCCCTTCCACAGCAGGTTCAACACGGCGAAGTTTCGGTGGTCCCGGCGGATGCAGGCGCGGCCGAGTTCCAGGATCTGTGCACGCATCGGCTCGAAGGGCGCGAAGTCGAACTCGCGCTCGCTGTAGTAGCCAAGCGACTGTGCGGCACGCCGGCCGGTTTGCAGCCGATAGGTGCCCAGCACGGTTCCCTGCACCGGGTCGTCCACGATGAGGTGGTCGCAGACGGCATCGAACGGATCGGCATCCAGCCCCGTGTCGTACGACTGCGCGAGCCCCTCGTCGAGTTCCATGTTGAAGACCTCGAAGCGCAAGGCCTGCGCTGCCTTCAGGTCGGCCGTGCCGGATGCCAGGCGCGCCCGGTAGACAGGCTGCGCGCGCGGATCGTTCGGATGTGATCGGGAAGCGGTGCTCAGACGATTCATGGCGTTCGGGGCAGGGACAAACCGCTGCTTCCTCGAGCTGTGTCGAACGGCCCCCGTCGTGATTACACAGAACGTGTTTCAACGTGACACCGGACGGTTCTCGTCAGCCGTACAGAACGATGTAAGGCCGCGGCCACCGGTTCGACTGTTGGCCTAGGGCGCGGTCGCATCGACGCCGCGCGCCGCACCGGAAGTCACACATGCCACAACGAACAGCGCGCCCTACCGCTACGACACGGAACTCGACACGCCACTACGCACACGCCCGAACGCGAGGTCGCTTGTTCAGCGCCGTCAGCGTGATTCTTGCCACCGTCGGTTGTGCGCCTGCAGGCCCGAACGCGGCCGAGGCGGCCACCGATGCCATGCGGCTGCGCATTCATGTCGGTGCCCCGTTGAACGCCGCCGTCAGTTATTTGCGCGCTGGCGCCCCGGCGGGGCCGGTGCTGTTGCTGGTGCACGGCACGCCGGGCTCTGCGACCGGCTGGGCGGACTACCTTGTCGACCCGCCACCCGGCATGGACGTGGTGGCGATCGACCGCCCCGGCTTCGGCCAGAGCGGCCCCGATTCAGCTGTCACCGGGCTCGATGCGCAGGCCGCTGCGGTCGCTGCCTTGTTGCCCGCAGACGGGCGGCCGGTGGTGCTGCTGGGCCATTCATTGGGCGGGCCGGTGGTGGCCCGCGTCGCGGCGGCGCATCCCACGCGGGTCACGGCGGTCGTGCTGCTGTCGGCGTCGCTCGACCCGACCCTGGAGTCGATCCATCCGATGCAGCACGTGGGCGCGTGGACGCTGGTGCGCGGCATGCTGCCACGCGCGATCCGCAATGCCAACGCCGAGCTGATGGCGCTGAAGCCCGAGCTCGATTCGCTGGCGCTGCTGCTGCCGCAGATCACGGCCAAAGTGATCATCGTCCACGGCACCAAGGACGACCTCGTGCCGGTCGCCAATGTGGCGTTCATGCAAGCCCGTCTCAGCGGCGCGCGCTGCGTGAAGACGGTGCTGCTGCAAGGATGCAACCATTTCCTGCCGTGGAACTCGGTCGACGCCGTGTGCGACGCTATTCGCCAGGCGTTGGAGGACGTGTGTTGAGCGACTGGCACAGCGTCGTCGCGTGGTTCCAGGCGGCGCTCGCGGGCATGGCCGCGCCGTGGCTGATCGCGGTGGCCCTCGCGTTGACGACCTTGCTGCTGGAAGACCTGGCCATCGCGGCCGGCGTGGCGCTGGCGACACAAGGGGCGATCTCTTGGGGCCTGTCGCTGGCAGCCGTCGGTGGTGGCATCGCGATCGGCGACATCGGCCTGTACGGCCTGGGCATTGCGGCCACGCGGGTGCCTTGGTTGCGCAGGCGTTATGTGGGCGACCGATCGGTCTGGGTGCGCGAGCAACTTGTGGCCCGCTTGCCGAGTGCCGTGCTGCTGGCGCGGGTGATCCCCGGCCTGCGCCTCGTCACGTACACCGCCTGCGGATTCGTGCGTGTGCCACTGCTGCCGTTCAGCGCCTGGGTGCTGGTGGCGGTCGCATTGTGGACGGCCGGGCTCTACGGCCTTGGCGTGTTCATCGGTGCGGCGCTGGCCCAACACCTCGGCGTTCCGCCCACGGTGGCGGTGGCCCTGCCCATCCTGCTTCTGGCAGTCGCCCTTCCGCTGCTGCGCATCGTTCGTCAACGTTCTCAACGCCCATCGCCATGATCACCATGTCCGAGCCGTTTCACACCACTGCTGGTGCCGATGTCGAAACACGCGCCTTGCCGGCCCCCGGTGCCGCGCGTCCGCACCACGGCATGCCGCCATTCGATCAGGCAGGCCCGCCGCTGAGCTTCTTCGAGTTCTGGCCGATGTGGGCGTTCTATCCGCCGGTCATGCTGTACGCCGGCTGGTTGATGCTTCGCTACCGCGGCGTCATGCTGCCGACGGTCGCGAACCCGAGCTTCCCGGGCGGTGGTTTCTTCGGCGAGTCGAAGGCGGACATCCTGCAACTGGCGATGCAGCATGTGGCCGAGTGGGTAGCACCCTTCGTGCGCCTCGAGCGGCCCGAATCGACCGTCCAGGGCGTGGTGGCCGAACGCGACGCGGCACTGGCCGCACTCGCAGCGGCGGGCCTCGCACTGCCCGTGGTGGCCAAGCCCGACCTGGGATGCCGTGGTGCCGGTGTCAAGCTGGTTCGCTCGGCAGCGGATTTGCAGGCCTATCTGGAAGCGTTTCCGCGCGGCGCAACGCTGCTGCTGCAACGGCTGGTGCCGTTCGAAGGCGAAGCCGGCATCTTCTATTGCCGCCGGCCCGGGCAAGCGAACGGGCGCATCGTCTCGATCACGCTGAAGTATTTCCCGTACGTCATCGGCGACGGCCACAGCACGCTGCGCGAATTGATCCTGAACGATGCCCGGGCGGGCAGGCTCTCGCACCTGTACCTGCGGCGTCACGCTGCCAGGCTCGACGACGTGCCAGCGGTGGGCGAATCGATTCGGCTTGCGTTTGCGGGCAGCCACAGCCGCGGCGCGATCTTTCGCAACGGCACCCACCTGGTGACGCCCGAGATGGAAGCGGGCTTCGATGCCATCGCGAAACGCCTGCCCGAGTTCCACTTCGGCCGTTTCGACGTGCGGTTCGAGTCGTTTGCCGATGTGCAACGCGGCCACGGCTTCAGCATCGTCGAGATCAACGGCGCCGGTGCCGAAAGCACGCACATCTGGGATCGCCGCACCGGCCTGTTGCAGGCCTGGCGCGACCTGATGCGCCAGTACCGATGGCTGTTCGAAATCGGCCACGCCAACCGCGCGCGCGGCTTCAAGACGATGCGCCTTGCCGAATTCATGCGCGGCTACCGGCGCGAGAAGTTGCTGACGCCGCAGTACCCCGCCACAGATTGAATTTTCGATTCGCTTTGGCGTAAGCCGGCACGCCGTGCATCGACTACGAAGAAGCACATCGAGGTTCAACATCCATGCCGCAATTTCCCGAACCCCAAGCCGCACGCCTGCTGCGCTTCAACGTCCAGATCATCGAGCAGGCTCTGTCGCTGGTGGCCGAGCACGCTTTGCCAGGCCGCCCTGCGTATGCCGGCCCCGTTGGTGCCCACCTGCGCCATGTGATCGAACACCACGAGGCGTTGCTGTTCCCGGCCTGCACCGGCGTCGTGGACTACGACCAGCGCCCGCGCAATCGAGACGTGGAACGCAGCACGGGCTTGGCGCGTACGCGGCTCGTGGCCCTGCAAGCACGGATGGCAAGCTGGACCGACGCCGAGGCCGATTCACCGGTCACCGTTCATGGCCAGGGTGGACTGGCCGGCGAGTTCGGCTTCGTCGTCGAATCGACCCTCGGCCGTGAACTGGCATTCGTCGCCAGCCATGCCGTTCATCACTTCGCCTTGCTGCAGGCGCACTGCACTCAGCAAGGCATTGCCACCGCGGCGGACTTCGGCAAGGCACCCGCCACCGTCGCGCACGAGCGCAACTCTTCCCCTACCGACAACCGAGTCTCCACAAAGGACACCTCATGCAACACATCGCATCTCTTCGCCTGACACGCCGCCTTGCCATCGTGCTCGGTGCCGCCTCGCTGTTCGCAACAGCCGGCGCATTCGCCGCGCCTGCGGTGAACACCCTCAAGCCCGGCCTGTTCGGCGGGCACACCGACAGCGCCATCCTTGGCTACGACACCGTGGCCTACTTCACCGACGGCAAGCCGGTGAAGGGCCAGGACGCGCTGGCCTACGAGTGGATGGGCGCGAAGTGGAAGTTCGCCTCGCAGTCGCACCTGGACCTGTTCAAGGCCAACCCTGAAAAGTACGCGCCTCAGTACGGCGGCTACTGCGCCTACGGCGTGTCTCAGGGCAACCTGGTGAGCATCGAGCCCGACAAGTTCAAGGTGCTCGACGGCAAGCTCTACCTGAACTACGACGCCGACGTGCAAGCGATCTGGCTCAAAGACCCGGCGGGCTACAACAAGCTG
>JANNBZ010000036.1:0-7145 GCA_031386065.1 Burkholderiales bacterium | reverse complement strand
AAGACGCTGTCGCGTTCGATCAAGGTCGCCAAGTCGGGCAACGACAAGGAAGCGCAGCGCCTGGTCGATGTGCTGCAGAAGTGCCTGGCCGCGCTGAACGAAGCCAAGCCGGTGCGGTCGATCTCGTTCAGCAAGGAGGAGCAGGCGGTGCTGAAGCCGCTGTGCTTGATCACCGCCAAGCCGGCGATGTTCGTCGGCAACGTCGACGAGAGCGGCTTCGAGAACAACCCCTACCTCGACAAGCTGCGCGCCTACGCCGCAGGGCAGAAGGCGCCGGTGGTGGCGATCTGCGCCAAGACCGAAGCCGAGCTGTCCGAGATGGGCGACGAAGACCGCTTGCTGTTCCTGGCCGAGATGGGCCAGACCGAGCCCGGCCTGAACCGGCTGATCCGCGCGGCCTTCCAGTTGCTGGGCCTGCAGACCTACTTCACCGCCGGCGTGAAAGAAGTGCGCGCCTGGACCATCCACGTCGGCGACACCGCGCCGCAAGCGGCCGGCGTGATCCACACCGACTTCGAACGCGGCTTCATCCGTGCCCAGACCATCGCCTTCAACGACTTCATCGCGTTCAAGGGCGAACAAGGTGCGAAAGACCACGGCAAGATGCGCGCCGAAGGCAAGGAATACGTGGTGAAGGATGGGGACGTGCTGAACTTTTTGTTCAACGTGTGACGCTTCTCGCGAAGGGAGTTGGCTGCGCGTCGCCGGAACGTGGCAGCTCCGCCGAAGCGTCGTGAGGCAGTGTTAGGCTCGCCGCTGTCCCGTGGGTCGATGCTGGTCCACGGCGACCTTCGGCAACGCGCTCCACGCGCCCGCCACGACCCCCACCGCTCTTGAACACCCCCTTCGCCTCTTCTCGTCGCCCCCTGCACTGGAGCGTGGTGTTCCTTGCTGCGGCGATGGCCTATGCGGCATCCGGCCTGGGGGCCGTGCTGCTGGCCATTCCGCCAGGCTACGCGTCTCCGCTGTACCCCGCTGCCGGCATCGCGCTGGCCATGGTCATCGTCTATGGGCGGCGCATGGTGCCGGCGGTGGCGCTGGGTTCGTTCGCGGTCAACCTGTGGCTGGGCAGGCACCACGGGCTGACGCTGGCGGCGGTCGCGCTGCCGGCGATCATCGCCGGCGGCGCGGCGCTGCAGGCATGGGCGGGCGCGGTGCTGGTGAAGCGCTTCGTGCCGCAGCCGCTGCTGCTGTCCGAACCGCGCGAAATCGCCATCTTCTTCGCCGTCGGCGCGTTCGCGGCCTGCCTGGTCAGCTCGGTCATCGCCACGGCCACGCTGGGCGCGATGGGCGTGGTGCCGCCGTCGGACCTGGCCTTCACCTGGGTCACCTGGTGGATGGGCGACTCGCTCGGCGTGCTGATCGCCGCGCCCATCGTGCTGACGCTGATCGGCCACCCGCGCGCCGACTGGGCGGCACGCCGGCTGACCGTCGGGCTGACGCTGGGCATCGTCACGGCGTTGCTGTCGGCCACCATCCTGCAGGTGGCGCGCTGGGACGAAGAACGCACGCGCACCGCCTTCGACCGCGAAGCGGCCAACGCCCTGTCCACGCTGTCGTTCAAGCTGCAGCAGCCGCTGTATGCACTGGAGGCGCTGCACGGCATCTACGTGGCCTCCGACGCCGTCAGCGGCGATGAATTGCGGCGTGCCACGCAGGCCTGGCTGGCCAGCTCGCCAATGCTTTATTCGATGGGCTACCAGGAGCGCGTGTCGGGGGCCGAGGTCGCCGCGCTGGAAGGCCGCGCGCGCGCCGAGGGCTTCGGCGGCTTCCGGGTGGTGAACCGCACCGCCGCCGACACCGTGCTGCCCTTCAGCGGCGACGAGGCGGTGGTCATCCGCTACATCGAACCGCTGGATCGCAACCGCCGCGCGCTGGGCGTGAATGCGCTGTCGATACCGGCCGCACGGGCCGCCATCGAGGCAGCGGCTCAAAGCAACCGGGCGGCGGCCACCACGGGCTTTCGACTGTCGCAAGACCCGGTGGGCACGGCGGCGAAAGGCGTGTCCGTCTACCGCGCCATCTACCAGGGCGACCCGAAGACCGCCAGCGAACGTCGGGCGTCGCTGCGGGGCGTGGTGTTCGCCACCATCCGGCTCGAAGACGTGCTGCGCTCGGTGATCGAGCAATTGCCGCAGCGCCTGGAACTGTGCGTGGTGGACATCGACAGCGATCCGGCAACGCGGCGCCTGGGGGGGCCGGCGGGCTGCGAGTCGAGCACGTCGGCAACGGTTCATTCACGCTCCATCTCCTACGCGGGCCGACAGTGGAGCCTGCGCGTGGCCACCCGCAGCGGCGACCTGCCGCCCACGCGAGACAGCAACGCCTGGCTGTTCTCCATCATCGGCCTGCTGTCGGCTGCGGTGCTGGGCGCCTTGCTGCTGACGGTGACCGGGCGCACGCGCCGCATCGAAGCCGCCGTGCGTGAACGCACCGCCGCCCTGCAACTGGAGGTTCGCGAACGCGAGCAGGCCGAGTTGGCGATGCGCGAGAGCGAACAGCGCTTTCGCAACATCTTCAACAACGTGCCGATCGGCGTGGTCTACACCGACCTGCGCGGCAACGTGCTGCAAACCAACCCGCGCTTCTGCGAACTCACCGGCTACACCGCCAGCGAGCTGGTGGGCATGCCGTCGCTCGACTTCACCCACCCCGACGACGTGGTGCAGGACGCCGACCTGTCGCGCCAGCTCGTCACCGGCGAGATCCCGATGTACCGCCGCAACAAGCGCTACATCGCCCGCGACGGACGCACGCTGTGGGTGCAGTCGACGGTGTCCTTGCTGCGCGACGAGCAGGGCGTGCCGCGGCGCATTGTCGGCGCGGTCGAAGACATCACCGAACACCTGCAGCTGGCCGAGGCGCAGCGGGCGCGCGCTGCGGCCGAGGCGTCGAACCACGCCAAGAGCGACTTCCTGTCGCGCATGAGCCACGAGTTGCGCACGCCGCTGAACGCGATGCTGGGCTTCGCGCAGTTGCTCGAACTCGACCAGCGTCACCCGCTGGCCGAATCGCAGCGGCCCTGGGTCGGGCAAATTCAGCATGCTGGCTGGCACCTGCTGGAGATGATCAACGACGTGCTCGACCTGTCGCGCATCGAGTCGGGCAACGTGCGCTTGACGATCGAACCGCTGGACTTGTCATCGCTGCTGACCGGAACGCTGCCGCTGGTGGAACAGCAGGCTCGCAAACGCGGCATCCGCATCACCCACGAGCTCGCCAGCGACGCGGTGCGGGTGCGCGGCGACGGCACCCGCGTGAAGCAGATCCTGACCAACCTGCTGACCAACGCGGTGAAGTACAACGCCGACCAGGGACGCATCCACGTGGCGGCCAAGGCGGTGGGAGCCGAGGTCGAGATCAGCGTCACGGACACCGGCCTGGGCATGACGCCGGCGCAGATGGCCGAGCTGTTCCAGCCCTTCAACCGGCTCGGCCGCGAGCGGTCGGCGCAAGAAGGCACCGGCATCGGCCTGGTGATCAGCCAGCGGCTGGCCGAGCTGATGGGCGGCAGCCTGCGGGCTCGCAGCGTGACCGGCCAGGGCTCGATGTTCATCCTGTCGTTGCCGATGGTGGACAGCGCCGACACCGTGCGCTCCGGCCTCGACGAGCTGGTCACGCAGCCGGCGCAGTACCGGCGCCGCGTGGTGCATTACGTCGAGGACAACGAAACGAATGTGGAGGTGATGCGCGGCATCCTGGCGCAGCGCCCGCAGGTGCAGATGGATGTGTCGATCACCGGGCTGGACGGACTGGCGGCGATCCGCATTTGCCGCCCCGACGTGATCCTGCTCGACATGCACTTGCCCGACATCAGCGGCATGGAGCTGCTGCGTCACCTAAAGGCCGACCTGTCCACCAGCACGATCCCGGTGGTGATCGTCTCGGCCGACGCGCTGGCCTCGCAGATCGACGAAGCGATGGAAGCCGGCGCGCAGCGCTACCTGACCAAGCCGGTCAACGTGGCCGAGCTGCTGGCGGTGGTCGACGAGCTGCTGGAGCAGGCGGATACGCGCTGGGGTTGAGCGGGCTGAGCGGGCTGAGCGGGCTGAGCGGGCCGAGCGGGCCGAGCCGAATGAGCGCCGAGAGGCCGCCGCTGGCCTCACACGCTTGAAGCGATGCCTGATCGCAGCCGCTTCCAGCGCGAAGATGCGTACCGCGCCAGCAGCAAACAGAACGCCAGCCCCGCCAGTGCGATGCGTGCGTCGGCACGCAGCGGCACCGACCTGGCCAGCGCAGGCGCCATCAACGCATCGGCCAATCCCTGCGGCGATTGCAGGCGAACAAAGGCCAGGCCCTGTTCGCGCGCCAGCAGGCGCAAGTAACCCTCGCGCAACGAAGATAAATGTTCGCTGCCGGGTGTTGCGCCGAGTGCCGGCGCAGCAGCGGCGGCGGCGGCATCGGCACGGTCGTCGATCAGCAACTCGCCGGCCACGCTGCCGCCGCGGCCCTGGCTGCTCGGGTCGACCTGCAGCACCTCGTCGGCCCGCCAGAAGCCGAGCGGCTGGCCCTGCGGATCGGTTTTCGGAATCGCCGACGGCAGCAGATCGCCGACACCGACGATCAGACCCTGCACGTCGCCGGGCTTGTCGTCGAAGGCCGGCCGATAGCGCGGACTCAGCGGCGGCGACTCGTGTCCGTCGGTCACGAACACCAGCGAAGGCCGGCCGGGCAGCAGCTTGACGATGCCGATGCCGCTGTGCACGCCCTTGGCGACTTCGCTGTTGCCCGACCACGCCATGCGGGTGTCGATCTGCGCCAGCGTCGAGCGCAGTTCGCTCAGGTTCGCGCACACCTCGATCGGTGCGATCATCAGGAACGAACGGTACTCGGTGAAGATGGCCCAGCCCACCTTCGAGCCGCACGGCAGATGCAGCAAGGATTCGCGCAACGCATGCTTGGCAAACGCAAGCCGCGACACCGGTTGGCCGTCGAGTTGCACGTCGGTCACGTTCATGCTCTGCGTGATGTCCAGAACCACCACCTGCTCGAACACGGAATGCTGCATGGTCACGCCGGGGTGCAGGAAGGTGCCGGCCAATGCGCTGGCGGCCGCGCCGATCAACCAGCGGTCCGGGTGGTGGCGCATCGACGCGCGCAGTCGTTGCCGCGGCGTCGTCGGTGTGCCAGGTGGGCGGCCCGGCGTGCTCACGGCAGCCCCGGCGAGTAACCGCGCATGGTGGTGGCCGCGCGTTCGGCGTTGCGATTGATGGCAGGCGGCGCCGCCTCGGGTGCCTCGTCGGGGTCGGGCAACAGGCGCTGCGCGCGGTCCAGGTTGTAGCGCGCATCCCAATGCTGCGGATCGGCGCGCAGCACGTCGCGGTACAGCTCCTTGGCCAGTTCGATCAGCGCGATGGCCTGGCCGGGTTGCGTGCCAGCGCGCACCACGAGCGCCTGGCGCAACAACAGATTGGCGCTGTTATAGGCCGCAGCCTGGCCGAGCGGGCCGTGCGTCTGCAGTGCCCGGTAGCGGTTCAGCGCCGGCTGGTCGGCGCCGCTGGCAGCCAGCGCATGGGCCTGCGCAAACTGCACCTGCGCCGGCAGGTCGTTGCGCTCGCTCGCCGCAGCTTGCTTGACTGGGCCTGTCACCGAGCCTGTGACTGGTCCTGTCACCGGCGCTGTGACCGGCGCCCCGACGGAGTCCGACGCGATGAGCGCGTTCCAGCGCTGTTGCCGCCAAAGCCCTGTCCCGTCGATCACCACGGCGAGAGCCGTCAGCGCCAACAGCGCCAGCACTGCGCGGGTGGTTCTGCGCGAAGTCATGCCCATCGCCTGATCTCGATCAGGTTGGCCGCCAGCAGCAGCAGCACACAGCCCAGCGCGACGCTGTAGGGGATCGCGGCGAGGTCGCGCCGAGGCACGGTGTCGAGGTAGGTGATGGGCAGGTTCTCGAGTTGGTTCACGGCCTCCATCGCCTTCTGCAACGCCTCGGGGTCGCTGGCCTCGTAGGCGCGATAAGGCGCTCCTGTCGACTGAAAAAAGCGGTGCAGCGCGTACTCCGGAACGGTGTCGGCGTTTTCTGGCGGTTCGCCCGTTTCCAACCTCAGCCCCGGGCTGTTCGCCGAGCGCAGGTAGATCCAGTAAATTGCGACGCGGTGCTTGCGCGCCAGGTAGCCGACCTGCTCGCTGACGCCGGCGTCGAGCCGGTCGCCGCCGTCCGAGACCAGCATGACGATGCGCGAGCCGGTGTAGGGCTGCTCGTCGAAGTACGACAACGCCGATTGCAGCGCGAGGCCGATGTTTGTTTCCGACAAACCGCGCCCGATGTTGCCGGCAGCGATGGCCGCCTGAATCGCCTCGTCCTTTTGCGTGAACTCGAGGACGCGGATCGGCAAGGTGCTGAAGACGATCATGCCGAAGCGGTCGTCGGGCCTTTTGGCGGTGAACTCCGACAGCAGTTGCCGCGCCACCTTGCCTTTGGAATCGCGCAGCCGCGCCGGTGCCAGGCTGGTGTAGTAGTCGATTGCTGCCGGGCCGGTGCCCTTCACGGCAGCCCCCGCTTGCCGCGCGCCGGAGAAGCCCTGGTCCATGCTGCCGCTGCGGTCGAGCACGAGCACGATTTCAGCGCCCTTGCCGACGCGTTCAACGGTGTACTCCGAGCGGTGAGGGCCGGCCATGCCGACCACGATCGCCGCCAGCGACAGCACGCCGGCCCCGCGCAGCGCCCAGCCCAGCGCGTCGGACGCCCGATCACGCAGCATCAGTGCCGGCCAGGCGTTGTTGAGCGCAGCGCTGTGTCGTGCCAGCAGAGGCAGCAGCGCCAGCAGCAGCAACCCCAGCAGCCACGGGCGATCAAAGCTCATGCAGCGCCTCGTTCCGCATCGCGACAGCGACGACACAAGCCCAGCAGCCAACGGCTGTCGGACGTGTCCTGTTCGCCCGGCGCAAAAAACGCGCGGCGCGACTGTTCGAAGAAGCTGACCAGGTCCGCGCGCAGGGGGGCGAAGCGCGGATGCGCGCTGACGAAGCGGTCGATGCCTTGCTCGAACACCACCTCACCGGCAGTTCGATTCAAGGCCTCGTGCAGCCGCGCGAACGCATCGCGCCGCCGCACCTCGGCGCTGGCGGCCTTCGAACTGCGCAGGGCTCGCCACGCCAGCGTGAACGGCCGACGCCCACGCGCCCACCACGGCAAACCGAAGTAC
>JANNBZ010000035.1:0-9653 GCA_031386065.1 Burkholderiales bacterium | reverse complement strand
TGGCCCAGGTGAACACCGCCTGGAAGATCAGGAACAGCACGGCGGCCAGGATCACCAGGCCCCACACCGGGTGCATCACCACCGCGTCGATGCGGTGCTGGAAGCGCTTGATCTGCGCCGCCTTCGGCACCGCCAGCGCCAGGATGCGGCGCACCTCGGCCTGCAATTCGCCCAGCGTGGGCGGCGAGCGCACCACGCCGTCGCTGCGCTGCGGCGGCAGGCCGGCCGTGAACTGCGTTTCCAGTTGTGCCAGCAGGCGCGCATGGCCGTCGTGCTTGACGGCCACGGTCTCGACCACCGGGCAGCCCAGCTCGGCCGCGAGGCGCGGCACGTCGATCGCCAGGCCCTGCGCGTGGGCCACGTCGGCCATGTTCAGCGCCACGATCATCGGGCGGCCCAGGCGCTTCAGCTCCAGCACCAGCCGCAGGTTCATGCGCAGGTTGGTGGCGTCGACCACAGCCACGATCACGTCGGGCGCGGCCTCGCCTTCGCGGTGGCCTTCGATCACGTCGAGCGTGACCTGCTCGTCGGGCGAGGCCGGGGTCAGGCTGTAGGCGCCAGGCAGGTCGACGACGGCCACGCTGTGACCACCGTGCAAGCGCGCGGTGCCGATCTTGCGCTCGACCGTCACGCCGGCGTAGTTGGCCACCTTCTGGCGCGCGCCGGTGAGCAGGTTGAACAGCGCCGTCTTGCCGCAGTTCGGGTTGCCCACCAGCGCCACGCGCCAGGCCGGCGCGTGCGAGTCCAGGGTCACGGTGGCGTGAGCCATGGCGATCAAACGGCTTGCACTTCGATGCACTGCGCTTCGATCAGCCGCAGCGCGAACAGCGTCTCACCGATCAGCACCGCCAATGGTTCGCGGCCACCCGGACCCCGCCGCAGCAATTGCAGGTGCTCGCCCGGAATGAAGCCCAGTTCGCCCAGCCGGTGCACCGCCACGGCGTCGATGTCGGCCGACGCAGCACGCACGCCTTGCACCATGGCGTGGGCTCCGTTGGGCAGGTCGGTCAGCAGCATGGCGTTGGGTGGGCAGTGTGTGGGCGGCAGTACGAGGATCGGGGCGCGAGTCGTTATGGCAGCGCCCAGTTGCAAATGCGATTTTCTCTCATTTACCCTCCGCGCCAGAATACCCTTTGGTCCGTGGCCAGCCTCAGTTGCCGCGTCGCCGGTGGGTGCCGATCAGCACCGCCATGCACAAGCCGACGAAGGAATGCGCCCAGCCCAGGGCGGGGCGCACGTTTTCGGGTGCGAAGTAGTACAGCGCATAGCCCGTGAGGGCCAGCAGCGCGCCGATCACGCACAGCGTGACGCCCGAGCTGCGCTGGCCGTCCCAGCGGTGGCGGCCGGTGTAGCGCCAGCCCTGCGGCACGTGGCCGGCGGCCATCACGCCCAGCAGGAACAGCGCGGCGAAGGCGCCCGCACCGTGCAGCCGCAGCAGCCAGGCCTCGGCCGGGTGCGGCAACTCGCCTGCGCCGGCGCCCACTGCGTAGTGCAGCGCCAGCCAGACGGCGCCGCTGAGCAGCAACAGCGCGCCGGTGAGGTACAGGCTGCGCCGTTGCCAGGACGCAAGGCGATGGGTGTGGCGCGTCATGGCTCAGGATTCAGAGTGATCGAAGGCGCGCCATTGTGCCCGCAGGGCCACGCACATTCGGTCGGCCGTGGCTGGGCACAACAGCGCCACCTTGGTCAGCGCGTCGGCCACAGCGGCGCTCGGCGCCTGCACGACGACGGCCTGCGCCGAGCGCACCGGCCGCCCGCTGCGCGGGTCGATGTGCGGGCTGTGGGCTGCCTCTGGGCTATCGGCGTTCGACGACGAGGCCAGCGCGCCGTGGCGCAGGCTGCCTACGCTGCGCAGCCCGGCGGCAACGCGCAGTCGAACCGGGTGGGTGCCGCTGCCGAAGGCGCGCATGTCGCCGCCCGCGTTGACCAGGCCCGACGTGACGCCCATGGCTTGCAAGCAGGCCACGGCGCGGTCCACCGCGTGTCCCTTGGCAATGCCGCCCAGGTCGACCCACAGCGGCAACCGCACGCGCAGCCTGTGGTCGGGCAGCAGTTCGATGCCCTCGGCCAGGCTGCGCGCGATAGGCGCTTGCGCGTTGTCCGGCATCGGCAACAGTCCGTTCGCCACCAGCGCCGGCGCCACCGCGGCATTGAAGACGCCGTCGCTGCGGGCTTCCATCTCCAGCGCGAGGCTCAGCACACGCCAGGTGTGCGGGCTGAGCTGCAGCACGGCGCCGGCGGCGGCGCGCGCCAGTGCGCGCAAGTCGCTGTCCTCATCGTGAAAACTCATTGCGCGGTGCACCTCGGCGACCTCGGCGAACGCCAGGTCGGTGGCGCGCAGGAAGGCGTCGTCGCCGCCAGCGGGGATGGCGATCTCGACCAGCGTGCCGAGCAGCGGCTTGGCCCGGCGCCGTGTCAACTCAGAGCTTTCCATTCGCCTTCAGCGTGCTGACCACCGCCACGATGCGCCGCACGCCGTCGGTGATGTGGGTGGTGCTCAAGGTGGCGCCGCTGATGTTGGCAATGTCCTCGCCGACCCTCAGCGCAGCGTCGGTGCCCTTGCCGACGAACTGCTTGCGCCAGGCCGGCAGGCGGACCTCGAAGCCGTGGCTTTCGCGGTAGTTGAGGATTTCGACGTTGCGCAGCTTGCCGTCGACGGCGATGCCCACCGCGTAGTCGATCAACTCGTACTTGCCGATCACGCCGTCGAACACCACCACGCCCAGCGGCACGTCGCCGTTCAGCGCCGTCATCACGCGCCACGCGGCCGAGCGTGCCGGCACACCGGCGGCCTGCGCCACCGCGCGCATCTCGTCGGGGCCGAGTTGCACGGTGCTGTCCTTGAATGCCGTCGCCTCGGGAAAGCAGCGCCGCGCCGCCTCTTCAGGTGTGGCGTACTGCGTGGCGGCTGCGCTCACGCTGGCCGCCGCCAGCGCGGCACCTGTTGTCCATTGCCATGCGTTCATCGGCGCCATCAGAACGCGAAGCCCAGCCCGAGGTTGAAGCGGTTGGCGTCGGAGTTGACCTTGTAGCGCTGCACGTCGGCCTTCACCACCACGGTGGGAGCGAGGTTGAAGTTGGCGCCTATCGTGGTGACGCCTTCGGTGCGGTAGCCGGCGGCGGCCACACCGTCGAATCCGCGTCCGGTGTTGACGAGCTCATAGCGGGCGAACGGCGAAATCGCGTAGTCGCCCGAGAGCCTGAACTTGTACGCGGCCTGCGCGTAGAAGCCGTCGAAGGCGTTCGGCACCAGGTAGGGCGCGCCGCTGAACGTGGCGTTCAACGCGCCGGCGCCAGAGATCGTGCCGCGTGCGTACAGCGCCGTCAGGTCCCATGCACCCGGCGTCCATTTGGCATGCAGATCCCACAGCGTGTAGCGCGCGTTGGGGGCGGCGAAGCCCGCCGTGCCGTGGCCCATCTTGCCGGTCATCAGGCCGCCGCCCAGGCGCAACCCGGGGATGCCGCGCCAGTCGACCGCACCGAACACTGTCAGGTCTTTCGACTTCGCGAGTTGGCCTTCCTGATGCACCGTTCGCAGGGGCGATTCCACGGCCTCGGCGTCGAGCGGATCCCACTTGGTGAGGTCGGGCCCGGTCGACAGGCCCGCGCTCCACGACACGCCGTTGTCGTGCTCGCCGAACACCTGCAAGCCGGCTTCACGCAGCGTTGTCGGGATGATGGCCGTTTCCACCAGCGGGCGGTTCACGCCGAAGAAGGTGTGCGGTTCGTGGTTCTGGTTCACCAGCCCGATCGGCATCAGGAACAAGCCGGCGCGCGCGCCGTAGTTGGGCGTCAGCCGGTGCTCGATGAACACCTGCTCGACCGCCACCTCGCCGGAGTCGCTCGCCGAGACCACGGCGTTCTCGACTTCCAGTTCGGCCACCACCTTGGTCTTGTCGTCGAAGCGGTGCTGGTAGCCGATCACGAAGCGGCCGAGGTTGGTTTGCGTGGCCGAGCTGTCCTTGCTGGGTCGGCTGTAGTTCAGCTCGGCATAGCCGCTGATCTGCGTGGCCGGTGCCGCGTTCGGCGTGGCGGTGGCCATGGCGGCAGCAGGCGCCGCATCGGCCTTGGCCTTTATCTGCTTCAGCTCGGCCTTGACCTTTTCCAGTTCCGTGGCCAGGTCGTCGAGTCGCCTGATGAGTTGTGCCTCCGCGCTTTGGGCGTGGGCGTTGTTGAACGAAAGCGCGAGGCTGAGCGCGAGTGCGCTCACGGCGAAGTGGCGAATCGGAATCGAACGTGTCATGGGGCTTCCTGGTTGAGGTTGAGATGAATCGTGAAAGGGGTTAGCCGGCGTAGTGGGGAGCGCCGGCTAGCCGGCGTAGCGAAGCGAGCCGAACAGCCCTGCGGTTTCGCCTTCGGGGCCGGCGGCGAAGTACAGGGCGTTGGTGTCGCCCAGGCTGGCGCCGTTGCCGAAGGTGAGCCCCCAGGTGCCGTCGAGGCCGATCACCTGCCCGGCCTCGTCGCGCAGGTAGTCGACGAAGCGGGCGGTGGTCTGGTTGAACGCGGCGATCTTTCCGGCGCCGCCGAAGTTGCCCACCAGCAGCGTGTTCGACAACAGGCCGAAGTCGGCCGGGGCCACGGCCACGCCCCACGGCGCGTTCAGGCGGCCGAGGTCGTCGTAGACGCGCACCAACTCGCCGGCTAGCGTGTACTCGGCGAGCTTGCCGCTGTTCGGAAAACCGCCGGCCTTGTCTTCAGCGGCGCGGTCCAGCGAGTCTTCCTCGCTGGGCAAGGTCTTGCTCGCGTCGACGATGAAGCCGTTCGCGTCGCGCAGCACCTGGCTGATGCAGTACATGACGAACACGCGGGCGCCGACCACCTGGATGTTGAACGGCACCGGCTCGCCCGGCCGCGCCGCGTTGCCTTGCGACGGGTTGGCCGCGTCCAGCAGCGGCCCGCTCGCGAACGGGTTTGCGAAGCCCCGCGTGGGCACGAGTTGCCAGGCCGTGTCGAACTGGCGTATCTGCGGTGTGGTGCCAAAGTCGGCCACCCACAGCGTGTCCCAGGTGTCGGTCTTGATGGCCACGCCGAACATCGACATGCCCAGCGCCGCGCCGTCATACACCAGCTGCGCCGGGCCGTTGACGCGCACGGTGCTGCCGTCTTTCGCCCGGTCGGTCCAGGCCGACAGGCGCCCGGAATCAGTCACGAACACGAAGCGGGCCGATCCGTCGAACTCGACCAGCGCGCCGTCGGCGGTGGCGCGCTGCGCGGTGACACGGAAGTTGTCGGCGTTGATCGGCGCGCCATTGAAGGCGCTGCCGGTGGCCTTGCCGAGGCTGACTTCGGTGGTCAATGCATCGGCGCCGGGCAGGTAGACCTCGCCCAGCGCGTCCTGAAACAGGCTGCGCAGCTTGGGGTCGGCGGATGCCGTCACATCGCCCACGAACTGCCACGACGTGCCCCCGCCCAGCACCCAGAAGTGCCCGCCTGCGCCGGCGGGGCGAATGGCGATGCCCCAGGCGTCGACCATGTCGGGCAAGGTGAACGCGGCGCCGTAGGCGGCTTTCGTGGCTGCGAGGTTGGTCTGGCGGTAAGCGTTGCGCAGGGCCGATGTGGGGACCACGGTGACGCCGTCGGGGTCGCCTCCGCCACAGGCCTGCAGCAGCGGGACCAAGGCGGTGGCGCCGGTCAGTTGCGCGCCCAGGCGCACGAAGTTTCTGCGGTTCATCTCGATTCCATCGGACAGCGAAAAGGCATCCGTCGGCCGGGAATTTATCATCAATGCGAACGATTCGCATTAAAGACTTGAGATGAATCGAGGTGAGGTTGCGATGCAACGCGGTAGCTCAGCGCTGGCCCGCAGTGACGGAACGGCGGCGCACCGAGAAGATTCGGCACAATCGCCGGCTCGCTCTCCACTCTGGTGGCCGCCCGCGCGGCCCGACGCCCATGCTCGACATCAACCTGCTGCGCAAGGACCTGCCGGCTGTCATCGCCCAGCTCGAAAAGCGTGAATCGCCGCAGCCGTTTCTCGACGTGGCGGCCTTTCAGTCGCTGGAAGCCGAGCGCAAGACGCTGCAGATGCGCACCGAGGAACTGCAGTCGCAGCGCAACAGCCTGTCCAAACGCATCGGCCAACTGAAGGCACAGGGGCAGGACAGTGCGCCGGTGATGGCCGAGGTGGGCGGCATTGCCGATGAAC
This sequence comes from Burkholderiales bacterium, assembly GCA_031386065.1. Taxonomy (GTDB): domain Bacteria; phylum Pseudomonadota; class Gammaproteobacteria; order Burkholderiales; family Burkholderiaceae_C; genus JANYJJ01. Next base: position 3,508 of record JANNBZ010000035.1, on the reverse strand, counting down.
TCAAGGCCTCGGCGCAGCGCCTGGAGGCGTTGCAGGCCGAGCTGACCACGCTGTTGATGGCGCTGCCGAATCTGCCGCACGACAGCGTGCCGCTGGGTGCCGATGAGTCCGGCAACGTCGAGGTGCGCCGCTGGGGCACGCCGCGGCAGTTCGGCTTCGCGCCGAAAGACCACGTCGACCTCGGCGCGCCGCTGGGGCTGGACTTCGACACGGGAATCAAGCTGTCGGGTTCGCGCTTCAGCTTTTTGCGTGGGCCGATGGCGCGCCTGCACCGCGCGCTGGCGCAATTCATGTAGAACACGCAGACCGACGAGCACGGCTACACCGAGTGCTACACGCCCTACATCGTCAACCGCGAGGCGCTGGAAGGCACCAGTCAGCTGCCGAAGTTCAAGGAAGACATGTTCTGGGTCACGCGCGGCGGCGACGAGGCGCAGCAAGAGCAGTACCTCATTTCGACCTCCGAGATTTCACTCACCAACAGCGTGCGCGAACAGGTGCTGGCGGCAGACCGGCTGCCAATCAAGCTGACCGCGCACAGCCCGTGTTTTCGCAGCGAGGCCGGAAGCGCCGGCCGCGACACGCGCGGGCTGATCCGACAACACCAGTTCGACAAGGTCGAGATGGTGCAGGTGGTGCACCCCGACACCAGCTACGCCGCGCTGGAAGAAATGGTCGGCCACGCCGAGGCCATTCTGCAGAAGCTCGAACTGCCCTACCGCGTGATGGCGCTGTGTGCCGGCGACATGGGTTTCGGGTCGACCAAGACCTACGACCTCGAAGTTTGGGTGCCGGCGCAGGGCGTCTATCGCGAGATCAGCTCCTGCAGCAACTGCGAGGCGTTCCAGGCGCGGCGAATGCAGTCGCGGTTCAAGAATGCACAAGGCAAGAACGAACTCGTGCACACGCTGAACGGGTCGGGGCTGGCCGTGGGCCGGGCGCTGGTGGCCGTGCTCGAAAATTTCCAGAATGCCGATGGCTCGGTCAGCGTGCCCGAGGTGTTGCGCCCCTACATGGGCGGCTTGAGCGTGCTGCGAGCGTGACCGCGCAGACCCACGCCGCCCGGCTGATGCAGGCGCGAGACGGCGCCCTTCGACTGCCGCTGCTCACCGAAGTCGACCCGGCATTCACGCTGGCGCAAGCCTATTCGGTGGCCGATGAGACGCGCGCGCTTCGCATCGCGCGCGGCGAGCGTCCGGCGGGCTACAAGATCGGCTTCACGAATCGCGGCATCTGGCCCAGGTACAACGTGCAAGCGCCCATTTGGGCGCCGGTCTGGGACACCACGCTGACCCTGCTGGACGGCGCACACGCCGAGGTCTCGCTGCGCGGTCTGGTGCAGCCTCGACTGGAGCCGGAGATCGTGTTCGGCTTCGCCAGCACGCCGAAGCCCGGTGCCACCGAGGCCGAGTTGACGCGCTGCCTGTCGTGGGTCGCGCACGGTGTCGAGATCGTCCACACCCATTTCGACGACTGGCGCTTCGCTGCGCCCGACACCGTGGCCGATTTCGGGCTGCACGGGCGACTGTTGGTCGGACCCAGGGCAGCCGTCAGCGAGTTTGTTGCGCTCGGTGCCGACCTGGCCACACTGCAACTGGAGTTGCACCAAGGGCAGTCCCGCGTCGACGGCGGTCAGGGCAGCGCTGTGCTCGACGGGCCGCTGAACGCGCTGCGCGTGTGGGTCGACGCAATGGCCGCGGAAACGCCGCAATGGCGCATCAACGCAGGCGACGTGGTGACCACCGGCACGCTGACCGACGCCTGGCCGATGCAAGCGGGTCAGCGCTGGACGACTCGCCTGTCGGACGCTCGGCTTTGCGGCCTGCTGCTCGAGGTCGTCGTGTGAAGCGACTGCGCTAGAATTCGCGGCTCGGCGATGACCCGCCGAGCGATGTTTGAACACCTGGAGAGGTGGCAGAGTGGCCGAATGTACCTGACTCGAAATCAGGCGTACCGCAAGGTACCGTGGGTTCGAATCCCACCCTCTCCACCAGTCAAGTCCTTGGTTTGATTCAAGTTTTCAGACTCGCGGGGTCTGGCGGGTACCTCAGCGTACCTGTTGCTTTGACGCAAATTTGGGGCAATTCCATCCCAATCCTTCCCGAAGTTTTCGGCGAATGACCCTTGCGACTGATCGGCAATTCAGGCCGGGTACTGGCGGGTAACTGCGCGCTGTTTTGCGGCTTGCCCTGTACCCGCACGCTGAGATAGGATGGCTTCAAGCGGGGTGGGCACCTCCTTACGCAATCCAACTACTCGGCCCACTATGACCGCTGCGGCGTGCCACTAAGCAAAGCACAGTACCGCATCGAGACTGCAGGCGGGCAAAAGCGCCTCATCGCGTAACGCGACGCGTCGAACATGCCGACGAACGGAAGAGCTTCAATGCTGGCGTGAGCCGGTGGAGGCCTTCTATGTCTGTAGTTCATGCTCGTCAGGCTGATCTTGGTTCTGACTTCTTCGTCCATTTCCAGCGGTTGCAGCTCCATTTTCGGGGGCAGTTGCGCGCCCAGCTTAAGCCGCTGGCCCAAGCGATCGGCATCGGTGAGAACACCGTCCGAAACGGCGGAAACATCGTTCGAATCAATGGTCATGAGGTGCGGCCGGCGGTCGTCAATGGGCGCCTGACGTACGACCTTGCCGAGGTTGCTGAGGCTCTTGCATCGACCGACATCGAGGTTCCGGTTCCGAAGGTGCAGGCGCCTCGTGGGCTTCGTGGGCCTCGTGGGCGCCCGCGCAAAGCCGGGCTCGATGCTGCCGTCGGGAGCGCAGCATGAGCGCCGCCGTCTCGATGAGGGGCGCCGCCGCCGGCGCCGCGGTGGCCATCGACTTCAGCAAGCCGGTGCCGGCTTCTGTTTTGGCGGACGCCGCCGGCATTGACCCGGCGCGCATCCACGGCCGGGCCAGGCGGATGCGCCTTGGCCTAGTGGACGTGGCGCCGCCGCTTCCGGGCGGTCGGAAGGCCTGGGTGACCGGCGAGTCGGCCAAGGCGTTCTTTGCCAAGGCGTTCTTTGAAGCCGCCGCGGCTCACAGGCTGGCGCTTTTCGAATCGGCGCTCATCGCTTGGCACGCTTGCGCGAAGACGCTGCAGATCGAGAAGGAGCGGTCTGCCCGCAATACCGCTGCTGCAACCCGGAGTGCCGCGTGAGCGCCGCAGTTGCAGTGAGAGGCGCCGCAACCGGCGCCACCGTCAGCCTCGACTTCACTAGGCCGGTCCCAGTTTTGGTTCTGGCGCAGTCCGCTGGTATCGACCCAGCGCGCATCCATGGTCGGGCCAGGCGGGAGCGGTTCGGCCTCGTCGACGTTGCGCCGCCCCTTCTGGGTGGTCGCCAAGCTTGGGTGACCGGCGAATCGGCCAAGGCTTACTTTGAGGCCGTCGAGGCGCTCAAGCTGGCGCTTCATCCGGCTGCGGCCAAGTAAAAACGCCCAAGCCTTGCGGCTGGGCGTTCCGGTTTCCAACTTCCATTCATCGGCTTGGCGGCGCGATGGCGGAAGTCTAACCGGCACC
>JANNBZ010000007.1:0-13968 GCA_031386065.1 Burkholderiales bacterium | reverse complement strand
GGACATCACGGTGGCCATCGCCATCAAGCCCACCAGTTCGATCCGCAGCCCGCGCGCGTCGATCGACATGCAAGGCCAGCCGTCAGTCGTGGAAACCTTCGGCCGCCACGACCCCTGCGTCGGCATTCGCGCCACGCCCATCGCCGAGGCCATGCTGGCCCTGGTGCTGATGGACCACGCGCTGCGTCACCGTGCGCAGTGTGGCGACGTGACGGTGAGGCCGCCGTTTGCGGTGCAGGCCTCCTGAGACACACACCCGTTCAGGCTGAGGCGGCATTCCGACCGCCGTGGCCGGGGTGCTCGAGCATGGTTCAGGGGATGGGCGCCGGCGCATCGTCAGCTCAACATCAACCTTCAAAGCTGCCGCACCCCGCCCCTCGCCACAGCGCGCAGGTGGCACCCGCAAAACTGCGTTCCGTCGCACGGCGGCTTGAATCTGCGGGGGCGGAACCTACACTCGCCGCTCGACAAATGACTGACTGAAAGGAAGCCCATGCGCAAGCTGTGGCTCATCGGCGGGGGCGTTGCCATCATCGTGGCGGCCGTCGCTCTGGGGGTGACATCCCGCGCCAAAAGCGCGAGCGATGCCAAGCCGAAATTCGATCCTGCCAACGTGCTGCTCGAGTTCACACCGGGCGAGGTGACGAGGCCCGTGGCCATGGCCATGCCCGAGCGCATCGAGTTCTCGGGGCCGTTGATGGCACCGCGCACGGCGGTGGTTCGCGCCAAGGCGGCGGGCACCTTGCTGGAACTGAAGGTGGCCGAGGGCAGCCGCGTGAAGGCGGGCCAGTCGCTGGGGGTGATCGACCTGTCCGACCTGCAAAGCCGCGTCTCCGAGCGGGCGGCCGGTGTCGACTCGGCGCAGGCGCGGCTGGTGGAGGCCGAACGGGCGCATGCCGCGAACGAGAACCTGGCGCGGCAGCAGTTCATCTCGGGCAACGCGCTCGAAACATCGCGGGCCACGCTGGAGTCGGCGCGCGCGCAGCTGAAGTCGACCCAGGCGCAGTTGTCGACCTCGAAGCTCGGCGTGCGCGAGGCCGCATTGGCCGCGCCCATCAACGGCATCGTCGGCAAGCGCAGCGTGTTGCCGGGCGAGAAGGTCAGCGCCGAACAGGAAGTGGTCACCGTGGTCGACCTGTCGGTGCTCGAACTGGTGGGCAGCGTGGGCACGCACCAGGTGTCGGCGTTGAAGCCGGGCCAGGCGGTGCAGGTGCGGGTGGAAGGCCAGGGCGCCGCCGTCAGCGGGCGCATCGACCGCATTGCACCGATGGCCGAGCCGGGCACGCGCGGCATTCGGGTGGCGGTCACGCTGGACAACCCGGGCGAGGTATTCCGTGCCGGCCAGTACGCCAGCGCGGTGGTGCAGATCGACGAGAGCGCGCCACGCCTGACGATTCCGGCGACGGCGCTGGCGCAGGCCTCGGGCCAGGACTATGTGTGGGTCATCACCGGCGAGGGCGACAAACGCACGCTGGCCCGCAAGACCGTGACCACCGGCCGGCGCGACAACGCCAGCGGCCGGGTCGAGGTGGTGCAGGGCCTGGCGCCCGACGCACAACTGCTGGCCGCGCGCTTCGACAACTTGCGCGAAGGCGCGCGCGCCGCGGTGGTGGCGGTGAAAACGGCGCCGGCTGCTTCGGTGGCGTCTGCCACCAACGCGGCCTCCTCGGCGCGCTGAAGGACCGACCATGTGGATCACCAAAGTCTCGATCAACAACCCCGTCTTCGCCGTCATGGTGATGGTGGCGCTGTGCGTGCTCGGCCTGTTCAGCTACGCGCGGCTGGGCGTCGAGCAGATGCCCGATGTGTCGCCGCCGATGGCCTTCGTCAGCGTCAACTATCCCGGCGCCTCGCCGGAGGCGGTAGAGAACGAAGTCACGCGGCCGATCGAGTCGTCGCTGAACGCGATTGCCGGCGTGAAGATGATCCGCTCGAACAGCTTCGAGGGCTACAGCGAAACGGTGGTCGAGTTCAAGCTCGACGCCGACATGACGCGCGCCATCCAGGAAGTGCGCGACAAGGTGGCCGTGCTGGCGCCCAGCTTTCCGAAGGAAGTGAAGGCGCCCAACGTCGCGCGCTTCGACAACGAAATACAGCAGCCGGTGACTTCGTTCGCGCTGCTGGGCAGCGACCGCAGCCGGCGCGAGCTGTCGCTGTGGGCCGACCAGACCATTCGCAAGCGGCTTGAACGCGTGGAGGGCGTGGCGCGGGTGCAGGTCAACGGCATGACGACGCGGCAGATTCGCGTCGACCTCGATCCGCAGCGCCTGCGCAGTTACGCCGTCACGCCGGCCGAGATTGCCGCCGCGCTGCGCGAGGCGAACGCCGACCTGCCGGTCGGCCTGCTCAGCAACGCGATGCAAGACGCCACCGTGCGGGTCGAGGGCAGGGTGCGCGACCCGAAGCAGTTCGCGTCCATCGTGGTGGCGCGGCGCGGTGCGGTGGTGCTGACGTTGGCCGACCTGGGCACCATCACCGAACGCGAGCAGGAGGCCACCTCGATCTCACGCGTCGACGGCGTCAGTTCGATCGGCTTCGACGTGTTCAAGATGCAGGACGCCAACATCGTGCAGACCGGCGAGGCCTTGAAAAAGGCCGGTGACGAATTGCGCAAGAGCCTGCCGCCGGGCCTGGAGCTGCGCACCACCAATGCCAGCAGCGACTTCGTGAAGGACTCGCTCGACGGCGTCAAGCGCACCTTGATCGAAGGCGCCGCGCTGACGGTGCTGATCGTGTTCCTGTTCCTGCATTCTTGGCGCAGCACGGTGATCACCGGGCTGACGCTGCCGATCTCGGTGATCGCCTCGTTCATCGCGGTGAATGCCTTCGGCTTCACCCTCAACTTCATGACCATGATGGCGCTCAGCCTGTGCATCGGGCTGTTGATCGACGACGCCATCGTCGTGCGCGAGAACATCGTGCGCCACCTCGGCATGGGCAAGGACCACCACCGTGCCGCCCGCGAAGGCACCGAAGAAATCGGCCTCGCGGTGATGGCCACCACCTTCGCCATTTGCGCGGTGTTCGTGCCGGTGGCCTTCATGAACGGCATCGTGGGCAAGTTCTTCTACCCGTTCGGCATCACCGTCACGGTGGCGGTGCTGGTCAGCCTGTTCGTCAGCTTCACGCTCGACCCGATGCTGTCCAGCGTGTGGCGCGACCCACCCGGCGGCGACCCGCGCCGCTGGCCGGTGGTGGGTGTGCTGCTGCGCGGCGTGGACCGCGGGCTCGACGTGCTGCACCGGGTGTATGCGTCGCTGATTGCGTGGATATTTTCCGGCCAGCGCTGGCGCATCTGGCTGCCTGCGGTCAGCCCGTGGCGCGCGCTGCGCACGCGCAGCCTGGCGCCGCTGCGGCCGCGCGTGGCCACCATCACGCCACGCGGCATCGTGGTGGCCGTTGCGCTCAGTTCGCTGGCCGCATCGTTCGGCATCGCCAGCTTCATCGGCTTCGAAGGCGTGCCGCAAACCGACCAGGGCTTCACCCAGCTCAACGTCACGCTGCCGGTGGGCACCAGCCTGCAACGTGCCGACGACAAGATGCGTCAGGTCGAGGCTATCGTTCGCGAGCTGCCCGAAGTGAAGACGATTTCCACCTCGGTGGGCAGCAACGGCAAGGGCAACCTGAACATCGAACTGAAACCGCGCCGCGACCGCAAACGCAACCAGTTCCAGGTGCAGGACGACCTGCGCGAGCGGCTGGCCAAGATCCCGGGCATCGACATCGCGCTGGGCTGGAACCGGCCGATCTATGTCGCTGTGCTGGGGCCGGAGCCTGCGGTGCTGGACCAGATCACGCAAGACCTGGCCAAGCGCATCGGCGCCATCAAGGGCATCACCGATCTGGAAACGTCGGTCAAGCCCGGCCTGCCGGCGTATGCCGTGCGCCTGAAGGCCGACGCGATTCGCGAGATCGGCCTGACGGCGCCGCAGGTGGCGTCGGCCTTGCGTGCCTACGTGAATGGCGACGCCGCGACCTACTGGACCACGCCCGACGGCCAGCAGGTGGAAGTGCAGTTGCGCCTGCCGCGCGAGCTGCGCGAGAACATCGGCCAACTCGCCGACCTGCCGGTGGCCTATAGCCGCGACGGCACACCGGTGGCGCTGTCGCGCGTGGCCGACATCGTGAAGGTCGACAACCCCGAAGTCATCAAGCGCCAGAACCTGCAGCGCCGCCAGGCCATCTATGCCGGCGTGAAAGACCGTTCGGTGGGCGAGGTGAGCGGCGAGGTGGACAAGGTCACCAAGGCGACCCAGCTTCCCGCCGGCTACAGCTTCGACATTCGCGGCGCGGGTGAAGAGATCGATGCCATCTTCAAGCCGATGATCGCCGCGCTGGGGCTGAGCGTGATCTTCATCTACATCGTGCTGGCCAGCCAGTTCGGCAGCTTCATCCAGCCGCTGGCGATCATGGTGTCGCTGCCGCTGGCGCTGATCGGCGTCACGCTGGCGCTGCTGGTGACGGGCTCGACGATGAACCTGTTCTCGATGATCGGCCTGATCATGCTGATGGGCCTGGTGACCAAGAACGCGATCCTGCTGGTCGACTTTGCCAACCAGGCGCGCAAGGCAGGTGCCACGGTGGCGCAGGCGCTGCTGCAGGCGGGCCAGGTGCGCATGCGCCCGATCATCATGACCACCTCGGCGATGGTGTTCGGCATGCTGCCGCTGGCGTTGGCGCTCGACGAAGGCGGCGAGTTCCAGGCGCCGATGGGCCGCGCCATCATTGGCGGCGTCATCACCTCGACCTTGCTGACACTGGTGGTGGTGCCGGTGATCTGGAGCTACCTGGTGCGTGACTGCAAGCCGGCGCCGCAGGCCGCGCCGTCGGCTTCGGCGCTTGGCGGGCTGGGCGGTGCGATGGGAGCGCACATGCCGGCGTCGAAGGACTGATACGGATTTGCGGTCGTTGCGACGGAAGCGGTGTCAGGGGCGAGCCGCTTTTTTTGCGTTTGACCGCAAACCCGTGTGAGGGCCGCAGCCGTTGATTCGACTATGGCGCGTAGTCCGACAGAGGCGGGCAACTGCACATCAGGTTGCGGTCGCCGAACACGTTGTCGACCCGGCCCACCGGCGACCAGTACTTCGTGCGGCGCAGCGACGCCAGCGGGAACGCCGCCTCTTCGCGCGTGTAGGCGTGCGGCCAGTCGGCGTGCAGCAGCGCCGCCGTGGTGTGCGGCGCGGCCTTCAGCGGGTTGTCGTCGCGCGGCCAGGTGCCGGCTTCGACCTTTCGAATCTCGCCGCGAATCGCGACCATCGCGTCGACGAAACGGTCGAGCTCGTGCAGTGGCTCGCTTTCGGTCGGCTCGACCATCAGCGTGCCGGCCACCGGGAAGCTCAGCGTCGGCGCGTGGAAGCCGTAGTCGATCAGGCGCTTGGCCACGTCTTCGGCGCTGATGCCCGAGCTGTCTTTCAGCGGACGCAGATCGAGAATGCATTCGTGCGCCACGCCGCCGCCCTTGAAGTCGGCGATCTCGCTGCTGTAGTGGATGGAGTAGTGGTCGGCCAGCCGCGCGGCCACGTAGTTGGCGCTCAGGATGGCCACCTCGGTGGCGGCCTGCAGCCCTTCGGCGCCCATCATGCGCACGTACATCCAGCTGATCGGCAGCACCGCCGCGTTGCCCAGCGGCGCGGCGCTGATGGCACCCACGCCGTGCGGCGTGACCAAGCCGGACGCATGGTGCGCGGGCAGGAACGGCACCAGGTCGTCGACTACGCAGACCGGCCCCACACCGGGGCCGCCGCCGCCGTGCGGGATGCAAAAGGTCTTGTGCAAGTTGAGGTGGCTCACGTCGCCGCCGAACTCGCCGGGCGCAGCCACGCCCACCAGCGCATTCATGTTCGCGCCGTCCACGTACACGCGCCCGCCGTGCTTGTGCACCAAAGCGCACAGCTCTTTCACGCGGGTGTCGAACACGCCGTAGGTCGACGGGTAGGTGATCATCACGGCGGCCAGCGCGGCGCTGTGCTGTTCGCACTTGGCGCGCAGGTCGTCCAGGTCGACGTTGCCGCTGGCGTCGCACTTCACCACCACCACCTGCATGCCGGCCATCTGGGCGCTGGCCGGGTTGGTGCCGTGGGCCGATTCGGGGATCAGGCAGATCGTGCGTGCGCTGTCGCCGCGTGACGCGTGCCAGGCGCGGATCACCAGCAGGCCAGCGTATTCGCCTTGCGAGCCGGCGTTGGGCTGCAGGCTGATGCCTGCGTAGCCGGTGGCCTGGCACAGCCAGTCGCGCAGTTGCTGGTCGAGCTGCGCATAGCCCGCGAGCTGGTCGGCCGGCGCGAACGGATGGATGTTCGCGAACTCCGGCCAGGTGATGGGAATCATCTCGCTGGTGGCGTTCAGCTTCATCGTGCACGAGCCCAGCGGGATCATCGACCGGTCGAGCGCCAGGTCCTTGTCGGACAGGCTGCGGATGTAGCGCAGCATTTCGGTTTCGCTGTGGTGGGTGTTGAACACCGGGTGGGTCAGGAAGGCGCTGCTGCGGCGCAGCGCCTCGGGAATCAGCGGTTCGACGCCGGTCGCGAAGTCGTCGACCGCAGGCGGCGTTTGCGGGCCGTCGGCGAACCACGACAGGATGGCGGCCACGTCGGCGCGGGTGGTGGTTTCGTCCAGCGAGATGCCCAGCTGCGTGGCCGAGATTCGACGCAGGTTCGCGCCCGCCGCCACCGCCCGTGCGGCGATGGCGCTGCTGCGCTCACCGGCGGCCACCGTCAGCGTGTCGAAGGCGCTGGCGTTGACCACCTCGTGACCGAGCGCCTTCAAACCCTTGGCCAGCACGGCCGTGTATGCGGCCACGCGCTGCGCGATGCGCTTCAGGCCCTGGGGCCCGTGGTAGACGGCGTACATGCCGGCGATCACCGCCAGCAGCACCTGGGCGGTGCAGATGTTCGAGGTGGCTTTTTCGCGCCGGATGTGCTGCTCGCGCGTCTGCAGCGCCAGCCGGTAGGCGGGGTTGCCGTGCGCGTCGATGCTGACGCCCACCAGCCGGCCCGGCATCGAGCGCTTGAACTCGTCGCGGCAGGCCAGGAAGGCAGCGTGCGGCCCGCCGTTGCCCATCGGCACGCCGAAGCGCTGGGTGTTGCCGACAACGATGTCGGCGCCCCATTCACCCGGCGGCTTCAGCAGGGTCAGCGCCAGCAGGTCGGCGCAGACGATGAAGGCGGCGCTCTTGGCGTGCGCCTGTGTGGTCAGCGCGGCCATGTCGGCGATCACGCCGGTGGTGCCCGGGTACTGCGCCACCACCGCGAAGAAGTCGTGCTGCGCCATCAGCAACGCCGCGTCGCCCACCAGCACCGTCAGGCCCAGCGGCTCGGCCCGCGTGCGTATCACCTCAACGGTCTGCGGATGGCAGTCGGCGGCCACGATCAGCGTGTCGCTCTTGGCTTTCACGCTGCGCCTGGCCAGCGTCATGGCCTCGGCGGCAGCGGTGGCTTCGTCGAGCATTGAGGCGTTGGCGATGGCCATGCCGCTGAGGTCGCACACCAGGGTCTGGAAGTTCACCAGCGCTTCCAGGCGGCCCTGCGAAATCTCGGCCTGGTAGGGCGTGTAGGCGGTGTACCAGGCCGGGTTTTCAAGGATGTTTCGCAGGATCACGCCGGGCGTGTGGGTGCCGTGGTAGCCCTGGCCGATGAAGCTCTTCAGCACCCGGTTCTTGCCCGCGATGTCGCGCAGTTCGGCCAGCGCCTGCGCCTCGCTCAGTGGCGCGGGCAGGGCCATCGCGGCACGGCGCGCAATGGCGCGCGGCACGATGGTGTCGATCAGCGCGCGGCGCGACGCCGCGCCGATGACGCTGAGCATGTGCGCTTCGTCGTCGGCCGACGGCCCGATGTGGCGGGCGACGAATTCAGACGTGTTCTCCAGCTCGTCGAGCGACTTGTGGGCGGGCATCAGCATGGGGGGACTTCCGGAAAGAGAGGGTTTCGAATCGACGGCAGCTCAGCCGTGAATCACGCGTTTTGCACCAGCTTGTCGTAGGCCGGCGCGTCCATCAGTTGCTCGAACTCGATCATGTCGGACACGCGCACCTTCATGAACCAGCCGTTGCCCAGCGGGTCGGTGTTGGCCAGCGACGGGTCGGCACGCAGCGCCTCATTCACCTCCACCACCTCGCCGCTGACCGGCATGTAGAGGTCGGCCGCCGCCTTCACCGATTCGACCACGCCGGCCACCTCGCCCTTTTTGAACGTGCTGCCCACGGCGGGCAGGTCGACGAATACCACGTCGCCCAGTGCCTCTTGCGCGTGCAGCGTGATGCCGACGGTGGCCGCCTCGTGGTCTTCGATGTTGATCCATTCGTGGTCGGGGGTGTACATGGTTGTCATGCGAAAGCTCCTGTGTCGAAAAAATGCGTGGAAGGTCAGCCGCGGAAATAGCGGTGCGGTGCAAACGGCATGCCGGTGACGCGCATCGGCCAGTGCTTGCCGCGCACTTCGGCGTAGACCTCGTGGTTCACGATGGCGTGGTTCATCGCCAGGTAGGCCATCGCGATCGGCTTGTCCACCGTGGGCGCAAGCGTGCCGCTGGTCACGTGCCCGAGCTTGTGGCCGCGCGCGTCGAAGATCAGCGCGCCTTCGCGCACCGGCACCCGCTCCAGGCCGACCAGACCGACGCGCTTGCTGGCCACGCCGGTGGCGAGCTGCCCGTCGATCACGCTGGCGCCGGGGTAGCCGCCGGCCCGTGCCCCGCCAGCGCGCCGCACTTTCTGGATCGCCCAGGTCAGGCCGGCTTCGACCGGCGTGGTGGTGGTGTCGATGTCGTGGCCATACAGGCACAAGCCGGCCTCCAGCCGCAGCGTGTCGCGCGCGCCCAGGCCGACGGGCTTCACCTCGGGCTGGGCCAGCAGCGCACGCGCCAGCAACTCGGCCTGGGCAGACGGCACCGAGATCTCGAAGCCGTCTTCACCGCTGTAGCCAGAGCGGGTGATGAAGCAGTCGGCGCCGTTCAAGGCGGCATTCATTCCGGTCATGAAAGTGAGCTTTGCCACCTCGGCATTTAGCCGCGACAGCGCGGTGACCGCCTTCGGGCCCTGCAGCGCCAGCAAGGCACGGTCGGGCAGCGGCTGCACGCTGCAGCGGTGGCCGATGTGCGTCGCCAGGTGGCGGGCATCGGCGTCCTTGCAGGCGGCGTTGACGATCAGGAACAGGTCGCTCTCGCGCCGCGTGATCATCAGGTCGTCGAGGATGCCGCCCGTGCTGCTGGTGAACAGGCCGTAGCGCTGCTTGCCCACCGCCAGGTGGACCACATCGACCGGCACCAGCGACTCGAGCGCCCGCGCCGCGTCGTCGCCGACCAGCCGCAGCTGCCCCATGTGCGACACGTCGAACAGCGCGGCCGATTCACGGCAGTGCTTGTGCTCGGCGATGATGCCGCCGGGGTAGCTGACCGGCATGTCGTAGCCGGCGAATGCCACCATCTTGGCACCCAGTTCCAGGTGCAGCGCGTGCAGCGGCGTCTTCAGCAATTCGGTGGCGGACATGGCGGTCTCCGAGGGCGATCTCTAAACCGGTCCACGGTCAAATGAATGACGGTGACCCGGGGATGCCCTGACTGTCCGCTTTACCTGAGAGATTGACAGCCCCCACATGACGGGTGGCCGCTTGCCCCTTCGGTGGACCCACTCGGGGTGGGCCTCTCTCCAGTGAGGAACGCAGCCTTGCGAGCCGCGCTTGCCAGTCCTTTTGCCTGAGCGTTCGAGCTGGTTTCTGAACCGGCCCTGCGCCTTCGGCGGCTTCTCGGGGAAGCTCTCTCCTGACGGCGCGAAGTGTAGCAGCGGCCCCGCTGACCAGCGCCCGCGCATGGCGTATCGTGGCCGTTGCAGCGCGCGACGCGCCGGCCGCCCAGGGAGACGCCATGACATCGATTTTCGACACCGATCTCGGCAAGAACGCCGCCAACTTCGTGGCCTTGTCGCCGGTCAGCTTCGTCGAGCGCACGGCCGAAGTCTTCGGCGACCTGCCGGCCGTGGTTCATGGCAGCCGCCGCTACACCTGGCGGCAAACGCGCGACCGCTCGGCGCGTCTGGCGGCCGCGCTGGCAGCGCTGGGCGTGCGGCGCGGCAGCACCGTCAGCGTGATGCTGCCGAACACGCCCGAGATGATCGAAGCCCACTATGCGGTGCCGGCGCTGAACGCGGTGCTGAACACGCTGAACACCCGGCTCGACGCGCCCTTGCTGGCCTGGCAACTGAAGCACTGCGAAGTGGCGGTGCTGATCACCGACCGCGAATTCGCGCCCGTCATGGCCGAGGCGCTGCGGCTGCTGAAAACCGAGCATGGACGAGAGCCCGTCGTGATCGACGTGTGCGACAACGAGTACCTCGGTGCCGGCGAGCGCCTGGGGACGTTCGAATACGAGTCGCTGCTGGCCGCGCACGAACCGGTCGCGCAACTGGGTGGCCCGCAAGACGAGTGGGACGCCATCGCGGTGTCGTATACCTCCGGCACCACCGGCGACCCGAAAGGCGTGGTCACCCACCACCGCGGCGCCTACCTGAACGCGGTCTGCAACGCCGCCACCTGGACCATGCCGCACTTCCCGACCTACCTGTGGACGCTGCCCATGTTCCACTGCAACGGCTGGTGCTTTCCGTGGACGGTGGCCCTGCTGGCGGGCACCCACGTGTGCCTGCGCAAGGTCGAGGCGCCGCACATCCTGGCGGCCATGCGCGAGCACGCTGTTGACCATTACTGCGCCGCGCCCATCGTGCACAACCTGCTGATCGCCGCGCCGGCCGAGATGCGTGCCGGCATCCAGCAGAAAGTGCGCGGCATGGTGGCCGGTGCCGCGCCGCCGGCCGCGATGATCGAGGGCATGGCGCAGCTGGGTTTCGACATCACCCATGTCTACGGCCTGACCGAGAGCTACGGCCCGGCGGCGGTGGCTGCGAAGCGCGACAGCTGGGCGCAAGAGGATCTGTCCGAGCAGACCCGGCTGAACGGCCGCCAGGGCGTGCGCTACATGCTGCAGGAAGGCATGGCCGTGTTCGACCCCGAGACCCTGGTCGCCACCCCGGCCGACGGCGAGACCATGGGCGAGATCATGTTTCGCGGCAACATCGTGATGAAGGGCTACCTGAAGAATCCGTCGGCCACCGCCAAGGCCTTCGAAGGCGGCTGGTTCCACACCGGCGACCTGGCTGTGCTGGAGGCCGACCGCTACGTGAAGATCAAGGACCGCAGCAAGGACATCATCATCTCCGGCGGCGAGAACATCAGCTCGCTCGAAGTGGAAGATGCGCTGTACCGCCACCCCGCCGTGATGGCCTGCGCGGTGGTGGCCAAGCCCGATGCGAAGTGGGGCGAAACGCCGGTCGCGTTTATTGAGGTGAAGCCCGGCGCGGTGGTCACGGCCGACGAGTTGGTGGCGCACTGCCGCGCCCTGCTGGCCGGCTACAAGCTGCCGCGTGACGTGCGCTTCGAGGCGATCCCGAAAACGTCCACCGGCAAGATCCAGAAGTTCACGCTGCGCGAGCGCGCGAAGGGCACGCCATGACCGCAGCCGCCGACGCGCTGGTGCTGGATGAACGCGATGCGCGCGGCGTGGTCACGCTGACGCTGAACCGGCCGCAGGCCTTCAACGCCTTGTCTGAAGCCATGCTGGCGGCGTTGCAGACGCAGCTCGATGCAGTGGCCGCCGACGACAGCGTTCGCGTCGTCGTGCTGGCGGCAGCGGGCAAGGCGTTTTGCGCCGGCCACGATCTGAAAGAAATGCGCGCCGAGCCGTCGCTGGCCTACTACCAGCGCTTGTTCGCACAGTGCACGCAGGTGATGCTGAGCCTGCAACAGTTGCCGGTGCCGGTGATCGCCAAAGTGCAGGGCATTGCCACGGCGGCCGGCTGCCAGCTGGTGGCGATGTGTGATCTGGCCGTGGCGAGCAGCGACGCGCCCTTCGCGGTCAGCGGCGTCAACTTCGGCTTGTTCTGTTCCACACCCAGCGTCGCGCTGTCGCGCAACCAGAGCCGCAAGGCGGCGTTCGAGATGCTGGTGACAGGGGACTTCATCGATGCACAGCAGGCGCTCGAAAAGGGCCTGATCAACCGAGTGGCCCGAGCCGACGGCCTGGATGCGGCCGTCGAAACCCTGGTCGCGTCCATCGTCGCCAAGCCGCGCGTTGCCGTGGCGATGGGCAAGGCCTTGTTCTACCGCCAGATCGAGGTCGGCATCGACGCCGCGTATGCCGATGCGGGTCAGACCATGGCGTGCAACATGGTGGACGCGAGCGCGCTGGAGGGTGTGCAGGCGTTCATCGAGAAGCGGCTGCCGCAGTGGAAAGCGGATTGACAGGGCATCTCTGTTTGTCTTGACACGGGCCTTTAGTTTGCATATCTTTAAGATATCCAATATGAAAGCCTGTTCATGACTGCCCGTACCGCCATCGACCAGATCGCATTTCGCTACCGTCCCTTGGACAGCGCGACCGGCGTCACCCGCGAAACCGCGAAACGCCTGGCCGAGCGTTTGGGCGTGGACGAGACCCAAGCCATTCACTTCGCACTGCACGAGATGGCGGTCAAGCTGCTGCCCCAATACGAAGCCGATGACGGGCCGCTGACTGCTTCTCAAATTCGCCAAATCAAAAAGCGGATCCCCCAGGGGACGAAGCGTTCAGTGCGGTCCAGCCTGTTCGATTTGGAAACCACGTGACGCATTCGTGGTGGGCCGAGCCCACCGCTGGCGAGATCGTGTGGTGCCATTTCCCCGACAACGTCAACCCGTGCTCCAAGCCACGGCCAGCGCTGATTTTTTCGGTGTTCGACGACGCTGCGCCGCAGTTCGAAGTGCGTGTCGCGTACGGCACCAACCAACGCACGACGACCTTGTATCGGGGCGAATTCGCAATCCTGCGCGACCGCAATGTGGCCGCGTACGGGTCGGCGGGCCTGAGCTTCGACACCAAGTTCGACTTCAAGCGAACGCTCGATCTGCCGTACACGACCGAGTGGTTCTCAGTGCCGCCTGCTGCCCCGCATGGCCAGACTCCGAAGCTGGGCACGCTGCATCCGTCGTTGGTGCGCGCTGTGGGGGCGGCGTTTCGCGCGGCTGCCTGATGAAGCTTTGCACGTCGCGCCAAGTCGCATCTGTCTGGCTCGGCGCGAAACCGACTGGTTCAAGGCTCTCGGGTTTACGCGATTCGTCGCAGCATTAGCATCTTTGCCTTGGACACTGCCCGCTTCCCAGAGCTTCTGCGCACGATTTACGAATCGGTAGACGCACTGGAAGCAATGTTCCCAGGTCGCCATTTCACCCCGGACGGGCACTTGGTCGGAAGTCTTGGCGAAGCCCTGGCGGCATTTCACTACGGGCTAGAACTGTCAGAAGCATCTGCCCGCTGTCACGACGGTACATGTGGGGCCATATCCGTACAGGTGAAAGCGACACAACGCGACCGAATCGCAATGTCGAGCCGGCCGGAACATCTTCTGGTGTTGCGTTTGCACCGTGATGGGACCTTCGTCGAGGAGTACAACGGTCCGGGCTCTCCTGTCTGGATGCTGGTCAGCCATAAACCTCTCCCCAAGAATGGCCAGTATCAAGTTTCCCTGGCCTCGCTCAGGCGTCTGATGAAAACCGTCAGCATCGAATCACGGCTACGGCGGAAGGTCGCCTGAGTCCGTCCAGAGATCAGAAGTTGAAAATACATGAACATCCTCATCCTCAACGGCCCCAACCTCAACCTGCTCGGCCAGCGCGAACCGGCGCAGTACGGGCACACCACGCTGGCCGATGTGGAGGCGATGTGCGCTGACGCAGCGCGGCGTGCGGGCCATGAAGCCGAGTGTTTTCAGAGCAACCACGAGGGTGCACTGATCGACAAGATTCATGCGGCGGGTCAGCTGTTCAGCAACGGCGAACTGCTGGGCGTGGTGCTGAACGCCGGGGCGTTGACCCACACCTCGCTCGCGCTGCACGATGCGATCAAGGGCGTGGCGCCGCTGCCGGTGATCGAGGTCCACATCTCGAACGTGCA